>CAMDQJ010000041.1 GCA_945905835.1 Asaia bogorensis | reverse complement strand
TGTCACCCGACGGCAACAATGCGCTGTGCTCGACCTTCCTCGAGCCCGACGAGCCGTTCATGAGTCGGCCCGGCATGAAGCGCTACGCCGAGCTTTACAAGGAGCGCGCCACCAAGGCCAACCTGCCCTACACGACGATCGACGCGCAGGCCTGCGGCATGATCTCGGAATGGCAGATCCTCGAGCAGGGCGTGAACGGCGCCAAGAGCCTCGACGACAAGGTGATCGCGGCCTGGCTCAAGAAAAATCCAGTGACCACGATCTACGGCAAGATGCGCTTCGACGGGCCTTTTAACCACGGTGGCGCGGCCCAGCTGATCAAGCAGGTCCAGAACAAGGAATGGAAGGTGGTGTGGCCGAAGGAATTCGCCGCACCCGGGGTCAAGCTGATCGCCTCGTAACAGCCTAGATGCCCAGCGCGAACCTCCTCGGCCAGGCGCTGATCTCCGGCGTCCTGGCCGGCGGGATGTATGGCTTGCTGGCGCTCGGCCTCAGCCTGAGCTGGGGACTGCTGCGCCTGGTCAATCTCAGCCACTTTGCGCTCGCGTTTCTCGCCGCCTACATCACCTACGAGCTCGGCACGACGTGGCATGTCGAGCCGTGGTGGTCGGCGGCGATGATCGTACCGGCGATGTTCGCGATCGGCGTGCTGCAGCACTGGCTGTTCGACAAGTTCAAGGTGAACGAGCTTGCCTCGCTGCTGATCACTTTCAGCTTCGCCGTCATCCTCGAAGCCGGCATCCAGATCTACTGGACCGCCGACTACCGCCGCTTCGAGACGCATTACTCGACCATGTCGTTCAAGGTGGGGGCGTTCTACATCCCGGTGCTCGAGCTGGTGCTGTGCATCGTGGCCGGCGTGCTGGCGTGGGGAACGTGGCTGTGGCTGCGCAAGACCTATGTCGGCAAGGCGCTGCGCGCCAGCACCGAGGACGCCGACATCGCCGCGGCCTTCGGTGTCGACCACAAGCAGCTCGCCTATCTCCTGTCGGGCGTGTGCGCGGCCTACGCCGGCATCGCCGGCACCTTCATCGCCCTGATCGCCACGCTTGCCCCGGCGCAAATCTGGACGTGGCTGGGCGTCGTCTTTGCCGTTGTCATCATCGGCCGCCTCGGCAATCCACTGGGCGCGCTGTTCGCCGGCATGCTGATCGGCGCCAGCGAATCGATCGCCATGGCGGTGCTGAGTCCGGCCTGGGCGCCGGTCGTGTCCTTCTCGGTGCTGATCGCCATCCTGCTGTGGGATCCGGACTGGCTATGAACGCTTCCCGCGATCTCCCCAAGCTCTTCGCCGCACTGGGCATCGGCGTCTTCGCGCTGCTGCCCGGCGCTGGATTGCCGGCGTTCTACGACTCCTTCTTCTATCTCGTGTTCTTCTGGGTATCGCTGGCCACCAGCTGGGCGCTGCTCAGCGGCTTCGCCGGCTATTTCAGCCTCGGCCATGCCGCGTTCTTCGGCGTCGGCATGTATACGACGGCGGGGCTCACGACCAAGTTCCAGGTGCCGTTCCTGCTGACCGTGCCGGTGGCGGGCATCCTCGCGGCGCTTCTGGGCGTCGGCATCGGTGCCATCGTCTTTCGTCTGCGCCGCCTGCGCGGCGAGCTGTTCGCGCTGCTTACACTCGCCGTCACCTTCGTAATCGCCACCATCATCCTCAACACGCCGATCGACGGCGGCGGCGGCGTGTTCATGAGCGCCGTGCCGATGCCGCACATCATGAAGTCGCAGACCGGCACCATCTACGTGCTGGGCTTCATCATGTGCGTGGGCACCCTGGCGACGGCGTTCTGGGTCGCTCATTCGCGGCTCGGCATGGGGCTCTATGCCATCCACGACGACGAGGACGTGGCCGAGGCCAAGGGCGTGCCGACCTTCCGCTACAAGCTGATCGCCTTCGCGCTGTCGGCCGGTATCGCCGGCGCCGTCGGCGGCATCCATGCCATGTATGTCGGCTTCCTGACGGTGGCCGGTACCTTCGACCTCACGGTGCCGCTCTATGTCGTGCTGATGAGCGTGCTCGGCGGCTCGCGCCACTGGTTCGGCCCAGCGATCGGCGCGGCGTTCATCACCTCGCTGCTCTATGCCTTCATCAGCGGCGGCGAGGCGATGGTCGGCCGCGCTATCGTTGGCGTGATTCTCATTCTCTCCATCCTGTGGCTGCCCGATGGTGTCGTGCCGGCGGTGAAGAAGCTGCTGGCGCGCTGGCGCCCTGCAGCGCCGTCTCGGCCAATGGCCGAGATTGCGCCGGTCGTGACTGCCGCTCGGCCGGTGTCGGAGCGCAACATCCTGGAAGTGCGCGACGTCGCCAAGCACTTCGGCGGCCTGCAGGCGCTGGCGGGCGTCAGCCTCGACGTGCGCGAGGGCGAGATCTTCGGGCTGGTCGGACCCAACGGCTCGGGCAAGACCACCCTGATCAACGTCATATCCGGGCACTATCCGCTGACCGCCGGCACCATCGCCGTCGACGGCCTGCAGATCGGCAACCTGCCGGCGAACCAGATCGCCCGTCGCGGCGTGGCGCGCACCTACCAGATCCCGCGGCCGTTCGTGAACATGACCGTGCTCGAAAACGTTGCGCTGGCGGCAACCTTCGGCGGCCCCTCGTGCAAGCAGGCCGAGATCCGCGACGAGGCGCGGCACTGGATCGCCTTCACCGGTCTCGCCGGCAAGGAAGACGTCCTGCCCGCCGGGCTGAACCTGCACGAGCGCAAGTTCCTCGAACTGGCCCGCGCGCTCGCGGCAAAACCCAAGCTGCTGCTGCTCGACGAGGTTTTGTCGGGCCTCAATCCTTCCGAGGTCGACAACGCCATCCGGCTGGTGCGCGCCATCCGCGCCCAGGGCGCCACCATCGTGTTCGTCGAGCACCTGATGCGGGCCGTCGTCGAGCTGTCGGACCGCATCGCCGTGCTGAACGAGGGCAAGCTGTTTGCGCTCGGCCTGCCGCGCGAGGTCATGCGCGACCCGCGCGTCGTCAGCATCTATCTCGGCAAAGCCTATGCTGCTTGAAGCGCGCAACCTCCATATCGGCTACGGCGACGCTCCCGCAGTGTGGGACGTCTCGCTCGACGTCGACGCCGGCGAGATTGTTTCGGTGATCGGCCCCAACGGCGCCGGCAAGACGACGCTGGTCAACGCGCTTGCGGGTATGCTGCGCTGCCGGCAGGGTGGGCTGCGCTTCGATGGCGCCGACATGATCGGCGTGCGGTCGCACGATTACTGCAGCCACGGTATTGCGCTGGTGCCGGAAGGCCGCCGCCTGTTTGCCAAGATGTCGGTTGAGGAGAATCTGGAGATCGGCTGCTATCTGCCGGCGGCGCGCGCAACACGCGCGCAATCTCTGGAGCGGATTTACGGTCTGTTCCCGGTCCTGCGCGACAAGCGCTCCCAGCCGGCGGGCGAGCTGTCGGGCGGCCAGCAGCAGATGCTGGCGATCGGACGGGCCCTGATGGCGCGCCCGCGCATCGTGCTGTTCGACGAGCCGTCGCTCGGTCTGGCGCCGACGATCGTCGACGACATGTTCGAGATCATCAAGCGCGTGCGCGACGAGGGCGCCGCCGTGCTGCTGGTCGAGCAGAACGTGCTCAAGGCGCTCGGCATCGCCGACCGGGCCTACGTATTGGAGCAGGGGCGGATCGTCGCCTCGGGCCTGCCGGCCGACCTCTTGAAGCAACCGCATATCCGCGAAGCCTATCTGGGCGTGTGAGGACCGATCATGGCCAAGATCCTGCAAATGCCGACCCCGACCACCGCGCCACAGGACGTGAGCGGCGAGGACGCGGCGACCTTCGACATCCTGCGCCAGATGCGCGAGGACATCCTGTGCTGCGTGCTGAAGCCCGACCAGCGCCTGCGCTTCGGCGAGTTGCGGCAGCGCTACGACACCAGCATCGGCACTCTGCGCGAAGCGCTGTCGCACCTGGTGTCGGAGGGACTGGCGCGCACCGAGGCGGGACGCGGCTTCACCGTGGCGCCGATCTCGCTCGCCGACTTCCTCGATCTCTCCGAGCTGCGCGTCTATCTCGAGACATGCGCGCTGGCCGACGCCATCCGCCATGGCACCGATGCCTGGGAGGCCGAGATTGTCAGCGCCTATTTTCTCCTCAACAAGCTGGCGCCGCCCAAGCCGGACGATCCGGTCAGCGTCAAACGCGAATGGGGCAAGCGGCACAAGCGCTTCCACGATTCCCTGGTCGCGACCTGCACCTCGCCGTGGTCGCTGCATTTTCGCGGCGAGCTGTTCGACCAGGCGCGGCGCTACCACTGGCTCACCATGATCCACGCCCGCTCGCGGCGGCGGAACGAGCATCGCGAGCTGCGCGACGCTGTGTTGGCACGTGATGTCGACCTTGCCTGCGGGCTGATCGAAAAGCATATCCGCACGACGGTGGAGCAGGCGGCCTCGGAAGTGCCGGGCCTGACGATGGCGCCGGCGGCAGGTCTTAAAAGGAGACGGTCATGAAACGCAGGACGCTTCTACTCTCATCGGCAGCTGCGGTCGCTGCGCCCTCGATCGTGCGAGCGCAGGCCTTCCCGGCCAACCCGGTTCGGCTGATCCACGGCTACGACGCCGGCTCCAATCCCGACACCATTGCGCGCCATCTCTCGCAGTCGCTGACCGAGATCATGGGCGTTCAGATCGTGATCGAACCCAAGCCGGGCGCCGCCGAACGGCTGGCGGCGACCCAGGTGGCGAAGATGAAGCCCGACGGCAACGTCCTCTACCTGATGACAGGCGGCCAGGCCGTGGTCTCGGCGACCGACAAGACGCTGAGCTACGACCTGCTGCGCGACTTCGACTTCATAGCGATCGTCACGCGCTTTCCCTTCGTCTTCACCGTCGCTCCCGATTCGCGCTTCAAGACCGTCGAGGCCTATATCGAGGAGGCCAAGCGCGAGCCTGGCAAGCTCACCTACGGCACCTCAGGCATCGGCTCGACCCTGCACATGGCCATGGAACTGCTGCTGTCCAAAACAGGCGCCAGGATCACCCATGTGCCCTACAAGGGCGGCATCGGCGCGCCTTACAACGACCTTGTCGGCGGCCGCCTCGACATGCAGGTCATCACCTTCTCCAATGCCCAGCCGCTGCTGAAGACCAGCAAGCTCCGCGCTCTCGCCGTCACCTCGAAAGAGCGCCACCCCGGCTTCCCCGACATACCGACCGTGGCCGAACGCCTGCTGCCCGACTACGACGTCGTCTCATGGCTTGGCTTCACCGCGCCCGCCGGTCTGCCACCGGCCGTCCGCGACCGCTGGCATGAAGCCTTCCGGCAGGCGATGGCCCGGCCGGCCGTCAAGGACAAGCTTGAGGAGCTGGGTAACGACACCCGGGTCAGCACACCGGCTGAATTCCGCAGCCGCGTCGAAAGCGACCTCGCACGCTGGCGACCGCTCGCCCATGTCGTGAACCAGTCGTAAAGTTCTATAAAGTTTCGCAAGGATGAGGGCGTCATGAGCAAGTATGGAATTGGCCAGCCGGTCACGCGTTTCGAGGATCCGCGGCTGCTGCGCGGCCAGGGCCATTACATCAACGACGTGAACCTGCCAGGCCAGGCCTACATGGTGCTGGTGCGCTCGCCGCACGCCCACGCCAATATAAAGTCGATCAACGTCGATGCTGCACGCGCTGCACCCGGTGTGCTCGCGGTCTATACCGGCGCCGACTACACGGCTGACGGCCTGGGCATGCCCAAGGCCAACATGCCGAGGAAGCGGCCCGACGGTAAGCCGATGTACGCGCCGCAGCGCCCGGCGCTGGTCTCCGACCGCGTGCGCTATGTCGGCGATCCGGTGACGATGGTGGTGGCCGACACGCTCGAGCAGGCCAAGGACGCCGCCGAGCTTGTCGAGGTCGACTACGAGACGCTGCGCTCGGTGACGACGACGGAAGATACCGTGAAGCCTGGCGCACCGGCGGTGTGGGACGACTGCCCGGACAACATCTCCAACTTTGTCGAGCGCGGCAACAAGGCCGCGACCGATGCCGCGTTTGCCGAGGCGGCGAAAACCATCAGGCGCCGTTACGTCATCAGCCGCGTGCATGCACAGTACATGGAGCCGCGCGGCACGCTCGGCGTCTACGACCAGGGCGAAGACCGCATGACGCTCTACGCCGACGTGCAGTATCCCCACCGCGTGCGCAACATGCTGGCACAGAATGTCTTCAAGGTGCCCGAGAGCAAGATGCGGGTGATCGCGGGCGATGTCGGCGGCGGCTTCGGCACCAAGGGCTGGCAGTATGTCGAGCATCGCCTGACCCTGTGGGCGGCGCGAAAGCTGCTGCGGCCGGTGAAATGGTGCTGCGAGCGCAGCGAAGCGGTGATGGCCGACGAGCACGGCCGCGACAACATCGGCGAGATCGAGCTGGCGCTCGACAAGGACAACAAGTTCACGGCGCTGCGGCTCAACATGATCGCCAATATCGGCGCCTATGTCGGCTCGGACCGCAACCTGCTGTCACCCTTCGGCATGATCGGCACGGTACTGGGCGTCTATCTGATCCCCAAGGCCTATATCAATGTCGTCGGCGTCCTCTCCAACACCAACCCGACGGCGCCCTATCGCGGCGCGGGACGGCCCGAGGCGATCTACCTCATCGAGCGGCTGGTCGACGACCTCGCACGCGAGCTGGGTGTCGACCGTGTCGAGCTGCGACGCAAGAACATGTTGCCCGAGTCGGCGCTGCCCTATCAGAGCCCGGTCGGCCCCTATTACGACTGTGGCGAGTTCGAGAAGAACCTCGACATGGCGATCAAGCTCGCGGACGTGGCGGGCTTCGAGGCGCGCAAGGAGAGATCGAAGAAGCGCGGCCGGCTGCGCGGTCTCGGTATCATCAACGCCATCGAGCAGGCCGCCGGCACGGCGCAGCCGGAATATGCCGAGATCCGCTTCAATCCCAGCGGCACGGTGGCGCTGCTCATGGGCACCAAGAACCAGGGCCAGGGTCACGAGACCATGTTCAAGCAGATCCTGAACGAGCGTCTCGGCATCGATCCGGGCGACGTGCAGTACATCGACGGCGACACCGACCGTGTGGCTTTCGGCATGGGCACCAACGGCTCGCGCTCCACGGTGCTGGGCGGCTCGGCACTCTATGGCGCGGCGGAGAAGGTGATCGCCAAGGGCAAGCGCATCGCCGGCCACATGCTGGAGGCGGGCGAGCAGGACATCCAGTTCGCCGACGGTACCTTCAAGGTTGCTGGCACCGACAAGAGCGTGTCGATGAAGCAGGTCGCTATGACCGCCTTCAATCCCGCCAAGCTGCCCAAGAACTTCGAGGGCGGGCTTTACGAGAATGCGACCTATCTCGGCGAGAAGGACACCTATCCCAACGGCTGCCACATCTGCGAGCTCGAGGTCGATCCCGAGACAGGCGATGTCACGGTCGACCGATATGCCGTGGTCGACGATGTCGGCACCGTGATGAATCCGATGGGCCTCAAGGGCCAGATCCACGGCGGTGTGGCGCAAGGCATCGGCCAGATCCTGTGCGAGCAGGTGGTGTGGGATCGCGAATCGGGCCAGCTGCTGACGGCAAGCTTCCTCGACTATGCCATGCCGCGCGCCCAGATGATCCCGAACATGGAAGTGAAAAGTAACCCTGTGCCGACCAAGTACAACCCGCTCGGCGCCAAGGGCGCGGGCGAGGCGGGTACAGTCGGCGCGATGCCGGTGGTGATGAACGCCATCATGGACGCACTGGCACCGCTCGGCGTTTCCGATGTGCTGATGCCAGCGACCGCGCAGAACGTGTGGCGGGCGATCCAGCAGGCGAAAAAGTAGGGCATCCCGACAAGTTCAAAGAATCATGGAACCAAGGTAAGGAGAGCATCATGGTTGCGATCAAAGTCGCCGAATTCGCCTTCCCGCGCATGGAGGCGCCCGACCTCGACGAGATGGAGGAGTTTTTAACCCATTTCGGCCTGGTGCGGGCCGAGCGCACGCCGGACGCGCTCTACATGCGCGGCACCGACGGGCATCACCACCTGCACGCCGTGCACAAGGGCGGCACCAAGTTCATCGGCTTCGCCTATCACGCGGCGAGCGAGGATGACCTCAAGCGCATCGCCAAGCTGCCGGGTGCCTCGGGCATCGAGACGCTGAACGAGCCGGGCGGCGGCAAGCGCGTGCGGCTCACCGAGCCCAACGGCTACCAGATCGAGGTCATCCACGGCATGCAGTCGGTGCCGGTTGCCAAGACCGAGCGCGATCCGCTCAATTCAGGCAGCGAACCGGAACGACGCGTCGGCCGGCTGATGCGGCTTTCCAAGTCGCCGACACCGATCCAGCGCATCGGGCATGGCGTGCTGGCCACGCCCAAGGTCAAGGAGACGGTGACCTGGTTCCGCGAGACGCTGGGCATGGTGCGTTCCGACGACGTCTATGCCGGCGATAAGGAAAACATCATCGGCGCCTTCAGCCGGCTCGACCGCGGCGCGGACTATGTCGACCATCACGTGCTGTTCTGCGTGCACAACGAGAAGACGGGGCTCAACCACGTCTCCTACGAGGCGCACGACATCGACGCCATCTTCCAGGACCACGAATACCTGAAGAAGCTCGGCAAGTACGAGCACATGTGGGGCATCGGCCGCCATCTGCTGGGCAGCCAGGTCTACGACTACTGGTCCGATCCGTGGGGCCGCATGCACGAGCGCTGGGCCGACACCGACCGCCTGAACGCAGCCAACGGCGGCAACCTCTTGAGTGCCGAGGAAGGCTTCCAGTCGCAGTGGGGCGAGCGCCCGCCCGAGCGCTTCATCGGCCACGCCAGTCCCTGAACCAAGGAGAGAACAGTGTCCAAGACTCCCACCAATGCGCGCGACAAGGTGCGATCGTTCGTGCCCAAGCTGATCGACCTCACCGAAAAGGTCGTCTATGGCGACGTCTGGGAGCGGCCGGGCCTCTCCAAGCGTGACCGCAGCCTGATCACGGTTGCGTCGCTGGTTGCCATGAACCGCAGCGAGCAGCTGCGCGGCCATGTCGCCCGCGCCATCGACAACGGCGTCACCAAGGACGAGATCGTCGAGATCATCACGCACATGGCGTTCTATTCCGGCTGGCCGACCGCCATGACGGCGGCGGGCGTCGCCAAGGAAGTGCTCGAAGAGGGAGACAAGAAGTGAAGCTTTGCTATTTCAACGATTTCCGCCTGGGCGTCATCAAGGGTGACCAGGTGATCGACATCACCGATGCGATGAAGGACATCCCCCATCGCGACAGCCGTGACCTGATCGTCGGCCTGATCGCCGACTGGGACGCCGGCAAGGCCAAGGTCGAGAAGGCCGCCGCCGACGGCAAGGGCGTGCCGCTGTCGAGCGTGCGCCTGCGGCCGCCGGTGCCGCGGCCGGGCAACATCGACTGCATGGCCGTCAACTACATGGAAGACGGCACGCTCAAGGAAAAACCCGCCATCAACGCCTTCCACAAGGCCGCGACGGCGCTGATCGGCGATGGCGACACCATGGTGCTGCCCGACGTGCCGGCCGGCATCTTCGAGGGCGAGGCGGAGCTTGCCCTGATCATCGGCAAGCGTGCCAAGAACGTGAGCCAGGCCGACGCCTTCAAGTACATCTTCGGCTACACCTGCTTCATCGACGGCTCGGCCCGCGGCCTGCCGCCGCCGGGCAACGTCTTCTTCCAGATGAAGTCGCGCGAGACCTTCGCGCCGCTCGGCCCCTACCTCGTGACGGCGGATGAAATTCCCAATCCGCAGAAGCTCAACGTCGAGCTCAAGACCAACGGCGTCGTCATGCAGAAGTTCAACACCGACGACATGGCGCACCAGATCCCGCGCGTCATCGAGTGGCTGAGCTCGATCCACACGCTGGAGCCCGGCGACGTCGTCGCCACCGGCACTAATCACCGCGGCCTGAACTCCTTCATGGATGGCGACAAGGTCGAGCTCACCATCGAGAAGGTGGGCACGCTCCACTTCAACGTGAAGGACGAGCACAAGCGGACCTGGGCGCGGACCACGCGCTTGCAGCACAAGGACGCGGGCAAGGAAGGCCCGCACACGCCCCAGCTCACCGGCAAGTACGCGACGAAGTAGGCAACGAAAAAGGCGCCGCGTGTTGCCGCGGCGCCTTCTCGTTTCAGCTTAGTGCGTGATCGCGGCCTGAGCCGGTTCGGCGGCGATCGGAATCGCGCGGGCCTTCTTCATCTTCCGGGATCTCGCGCTGCAGCTCGATCGTCAGCAGGCCGTTGGCCAGCTTCGCGCCTACGACCTTCACATGGTCGGTGAGCTGGAAGCGGCGGTCGAAGTTACGACCGGCGATGCCGCGATAGAGGAACTGCTTGTCGTCCTGGCCGTTCGCGGCCGTCTGGCCGGTGACCAGGAGCTCGTTCTCCTTCTGGGTCACGTTGAGCTCTGAATCGGCGAAGCCCGCAACCGCCATCACGATCTTGTAGGCGTTCTCGCCTGCCTTTTCGATGTTGTACGGGGGGTAGCCGTTGGCGCCGTTGGCCTGGCTGGAAACGGAATCACGGTGCAGCAGATGGGCTTTGCGCTCGGCTCCGCACTTGCGGGCCTTGCGGCCAATGCCTCCGGCCTGGCAAGCGGCCTCGAGCGCGCAGGTGTCGCCAATGCCGCCTTCTGGACGCCCGCGCGCTTCATCGGCGGCGCGGCTCTGGCAACGGCGGCGGCGCTGCGGCTGACGCGGAAGGCCTAGCGCCCCTTCATCTTCCGCCAGGCCGCGAAGTCGATCAGCGTCTGCTCCTGGGTCGGTGGATAGAGGCCGTAGATGCCCTGGCCGCTCTCGACCTGCTCTGTGACGAAATCCTCGAAGGCCGTCATCTCGAAGGCCTCCCCGGCGATCTCGTCGGCGATGGTGGCCGGGATGACGATGACGACGTCGTTGTCGCCCACGATCACGTCGCCGGGAAACACCGGTGCGTCGCCGCAGCCGATCGGCACGTTGATGTCGATCGCCTGGTGCAGCGTGAGGTTGGTCGGCGCGCTCGGCCGCTGGTGATAGGCCGGGAAGCCGAGCCGCGCGATTTCGGCCGAGTCGCGGAAGCCGCCGTCGGTCACGACGCCGGCAACGCCGCGCTTCATCAGCCGCGTCACCAGGATCGAGCCGGCCGAGGCCGCGCGCGCGTCCTTGCGGCTGTCCATGACCATGACATGGCCGGGCGGGCAGTCCTCGATCGCCTTGCGCTGGGGATGGCCGCGGTCGCGGAACACTGCAAGCTGGTTGAGGTCCTCGCGCGCCGGCATGTAGCGCAGCGTGAAGGCCTCGCCGACCATAGGCCCCTGGCCGGGCGACAGCGGATGCACGTTCTGGATGAACTGGTTGCGAAAGCCGCGCTTGAACAGGGCGGTGGCGATCGTCGCCGTGCTGATGGTCTTGAGCTTGTCGCGGGTTGCGGGTTTCAGGGCCATGGCCGCCTCGCTCAGTAAATCGACGGATCGGCGACCGGCGCGCCGAACGTGGTCTCGAGGAAATCGAAATCGCAGCCTTCGTTGGCCTGCTTGATGTGCTTGGTGAACATCCAGCCATAGCCGCGCTCGTAGCGCGGTTCGGGCTGCTTCCATGCCGCGCGACGCTTCGCCAGCTCCGCGTCCGACACGTTCATGTCGATCGTGCGCTTGTCGACGTCGAGCGAGATCATGTCGCCGGTCTTCACCAAGGCGAGCGGTCCGCCGATGTAGGATTCCGGCGAGACATGCAGGATGCAGGCGCCGTAGCTCGTCCCGCTCATGCGCGAATCGGAGAACCGCACCATGTCGCGCACGCCCTGCTGCACCAGCTTCTTGGGGATCGGCAGCATGCCCCATTCCGGCATGCCGGGGCCGCCCTGCGGGCCGGCATTGCGCAGGATCAGCACGGTGTCTTCCGTGACGTCGAGGTCGTCGCGGTCGATGGCGGACTTCATCGAGGGATAGTCGTCGAACACCAGCGCCGGCCCGCTGTGCTTGAGGAACTTCGGCGCGCAGGCCGATGGCTTGATGACGCAGCCGTCGGGCGCCAGGTTGCCCTTGAGCACCGCAAGTGCTCCTTCCTTGTAGATCGGGTTGTCGATCTTGCGGATGACGTCGTCGTTGTAGATCTCCGATCCCTTGATGTTCTCGCCCAGCGTCTTGCCGGTGACGGTCATGGTGTCGACATGCAGGTGATCGCGCATCTGCTCCATCAGGCCGGGCAAGCCGCCGGCATAGAAGAAGTCCTCCATCAGGTACTTGTCGCCGCTCGGGCGGATGTTGGCCAGTACCGGCACCTTGCGGCTGGCGCGCTCGAAATCGTCGAGGCCGACATCCTGGCCGGCGCGCCGCGCCATCGCCACGAGATGGATGATGGCGTTGGTCGAGCAGCCGACCGCCATGGCGACGGAGACGGCGTTGAGGAACGCGTCCTTCGTCAGGATCTTCCGGGGCGTCAGATCCTCCCAGACCATCTCGACGATGCGCCGGTCGCTCTCAGCAGCCATGCGGATGTGGTTGGCGTCGGCCGCCGGGATCGACGAGGCGCCGGGCAGTGTCATGCCCAGCGTCTCGGCCATCGCCATCATGGTGGCGGCGGTGCCCATGGTCATGCAGGTGCCGTAGCTGCGCGCAATGCCCGCCTCGACATCGACCCAGTCGTCGTCGGAGATCTTGCCGGCGCGCCGCTCGTCCCAGTATTTCCACGCGTTCGAGCCCGAGCCTAAAATCTTGCCCTTTCAGTTGCCGCGCAGCATCGGGCCGGCCGGCATGTAGATCGCGGGCAGGTTCATGCTGATGGCGCCCAGCAGCAGCGCCGGCGTGGTCTTGTCGCAGCCGCCCATCAGCACGACACCGTCGACAGGATGGCCGCGCAGCAGTTCCTCGGCGTCCATGGCCAGAAGATTGCGGTAGAGCATCGTCGTCGGCTTCAAGAAGCTTTCCGACAACGAGAGCGCCGGCAGTTCCATGGGATGACCGCCGGCCTGCGGGATACCGCGCTTCACGTCGTCGACGCGGCTCTTGAAGTGCATGTGGCAGGGCTGGGCTTCCGACCAGGTGTTGAGGATGGCGATAACCGGCTTGCCGACCCAGTCCTCGGGCGCCAGCCCCATCTGCATCGCCCGCGAGCGATGGCCGAAGGCACGCAGGTCGTCGGGCGCAAACCAGCGCGCGCTGCGCAGTTCGTCAGGCTTCTTTCGCGTCGAAGTCGGCATCGGCTACTCCGATATTATCGCGCCAAATCAATCAGTTAGGTCTACGCTTGGCTGGCGTGAGGTCCTTCGCTTAAGTGCGGCGGCTACTCCGCGCGACTCAGGACGACAGTGGACTACGCTGCGCGCCACGCGCCGACGTCGAGCCAGGTGCTCTGGTAGGTCGCACCCTCGCCGATGTCGGTGTAGCGATCGCTGCACAGCATGTTGACCGTGCCCGAGACCGCCTCACTGCTCGGCCGCTGGCCGGGCACCAGCACGACGCCGGGCTGCACCTCGTCGCTGACCTTGAGCTTGAGCCCGATCGTGCCGCGGCCGTTGAACAGCTTCACGTCGGCGCCGTCGGTGAGGTTGCGCTTGGCCGCGTCGGCGGGATGCAGGATG
Organism: Asaia bogorensis; assembly: GCA_945905835.1. Taxonomy (GTDB): domain Bacteria; phylum Pseudomonadota; class Alphaproteobacteria; order Reyranellales; family Reyranellaceae; genus Reyranella. Next base: position 21,040 of record CAMDQJ010000041.1, on the reverse strand, counting down.
CAGAACGGTTGGCCCTCGCGGTCGCGCAGGAAGCCGACGCCGGAGTAGGCGGTGTGCGCCTGGAAGTAGCCGGGCGCCGTCAGGAGTCTCAGCGGCCACTTCTTCGCCTCCGCCTCGTCGATCGGATCGCTCGCCCAATCGGGCACCGGCGACACACCGGTCTTGCCGAGCATCTCGGAATAGAACTCGAGCTTGCCCGACGGCGTCTTGAACGGTTGGCCGTCCCAGTCGTGCTTGATGGAGATCGACTCGCCCGCGAACAGCTTTTGCGGATCGGCCTTGGAGGCGGGGCCGGTCGAGCCCTTGAACAGCTCTTTCGCCGCATCCTGCGGCGCCAGCGTGAAGATCTTGTCGGTGAGGCCCATGCGCTTGGCCAGTGCCTGCGCCACGTCGAAGTTGGAACGCGCTTCGCCCGCCGGTTTGGCGGCGGCGCGGCCCCACTGCATCCAGTAGGCGCCGTAGGCGCGGTAGAGGTCCTCGGTCTCGAGGTAGAGCGCGGCCGGCAGCACGATGTCGGCGTACTTCGCGGTGTCGGTCATGAAGGGATCGTGCACGACGGTGAACAGGTCCTCGCGCGCCAGGCCCTTGCGCACCTTCTGGACCTCGGGGCAGGTCACCGCCGGATTGTTGGCCGAGATGAAGAGCGCGCGGATCGGCGGGTCCTTCATGTTGAGGAGCTCTTCGCCCAGCCGCAACTGATTGACCATGCGCGACGCGGCCGGACCCGAGGGCCGGCGCACCGCGGCGTAGTTGAGGTCGCACGACGCCGCCGTCATCAAGAGCGATCCGCCGCCCTTCACCGCGTAGTGCCCGCTGACGCCCGGCAGCAGCGCCACCGCGCGCAATGCCTGGCCGCCGGCCGCGAGCCGTGTCATGCCTTCGCCGAGACGAATGAGCGCTGATTTGGCGTTGCCGTACATCGCCGCGACCTTCTCGATGTCGGCCACGGCGAGACCCGTGATCTCGGCCACCTTGTTCGGCGGGAATTTCGGCAGGATGTCGCGCTCGACCTTGTCAAAACCGAGCGTGTGCTTGGCGATGTAGTCGCGGTTGGCGAGCTTGTCGCGCACCAGGATGTGCATGATGCCGAGCGCCAGTGCGGCATCGGTGCCGATCCTGATCGGCAGATAGAGGTCGGCTGCCTTGGCGCTGCGCGTGCGGCGCGGATCGATGACGACCAGCGGCAGACCGCGCTCCTTCTTGGCGTGCTCGACCAGCGAGTAGAAATGCACGTTGGTGGCGGCAAGGTCGGCGCCCCACGAGATCACCAGGTCGGAGTGCACGACGTCCTCGGGATCGGCGCCTCCAGTCGAGCCAAGCGTGAAGTTCCACGCTTCCTCGCAGCAGGTGTCGCATACCGTGCCGGCCTGCAGGCGCGAGCTGCCCAGCGCATGGAACAGCCCGTTGACCAGGCCGCGGTTCATCAGGCCCTGATGGGCGGAGTAGGCGTAGCCGAGGAGCGCGAGCGGGCCGCTCTCCTTGATGATGCCCTTCCACTTGGCGGCGATCTCGTCGAGCGCGTCGTCCCAGGTGATTGGCTTGAACTGGCCCGTGCCCTTGGGACTGACACGCTTCAACGGCGTGGCGATGCGCTCGGGTGAGTTCACGAGGTCGGCGTCGCGGTTGACCTTGCCGCAAGCGAAACCGGCCGTGTAGGGGTGGTCGGGGTCGCCCTGGATGCGCACGACCTTGCCGTTGTCGACATGGGCGATGAGCGAACACATGTCGGGGCAGTCGTGCGCGCAGACGACTCGAACTGACTTGGCCAAACCGCACTCCTGAAAGGTTGCAGCGGTCAGTCTAACAGAGCGTTGGGAAAAGCCCGGCCTTACTTCTTCTTGGCCGCGTCCTTAGCCGCCGTAGCGGGCTTGGCGCCCGACGACTTGGTGCCCGCGCCGGTGCCGAAACGATCCTTGAAGCGCTGCACGCGGCCGCCGCGATCGACGCTTTGGCGCACGCCGGTCCATGCCGCGTGGGTCTTGGGGTCGATGTCGAGGCGGAGGCTGGCGCCTTCCTTGCCCCAGGTCGACTTGGTCTCGAACGACGTGCCGTCCGTCATGACCACGGTGATCTTGTGATAGTCGGGGTGAATCTTCTCTTTCATGACCTTCTCCTGCGCTTAAAGGGCCGATTTCCGAGCGGCCAGCGCGTTAGGGCCGCGGGTATACCTGCCGGAAAGGCTGGGGACAAGCCGGTTGTCCGGGCCGGAAGGGGCCTGTAGACCGGCCCCACCCCTCATGATCGCCATATGACCAACAGCTCCTTCATAACCCTCGCCGATAGCCTCCTGGCCGCCCTTGAGGAGGGCATCGGCGCCGATGCCGAGCTGCAGGCCGGTATCCTGACCGTCGAGGCCGATGAAGGTACCTGGATCGTGAACAAACATGGGCCGACGCGACAGGTTTGGGTGAGCTCGCCCAAGAGCGGGGCGCGGCACTATGCCTACGACCCTGACCGCAAGGCCTGGCTCGATACGCGGGGCGGCGGCGATCTGCTGGCCAGCCTGTCGGAAGAGCTCGACGTGAAGCTCGCATGGTCGCCGCCGTGAGTGAGCGGACCGGCAACGAGAAGGCGGGCCTCGGCGCGCTGCGCCTGCTGTCGCCCTACCTGCGGCCGTATCGCGGGCGGGTGGCGCTGGCGCTGCTGTCGCTGCTGGTTGCGGCCGGCACGGTGCTGGCCTTCGGCGCCTGTCTGCGCGCCCTGATCGACCGCGGCTTCGCCCAGAGCCGGCCCGACATCCTTGATTATGCGCTGGCCTCGCTGATCGCCGTCGCCGCCGTCCTCGCGGTGGCCTCGGGCGCTCGCTTCTATCTGGTGTCCTGGCTCGGCGAGCGCGTCGTCGGCAATCTGCGCAAGGATGTGTTCGCCCATGTCGTACGGCTGGGGCCGGCATGGCTCGAGATCAAGCGCTCGGGCGACGTCATGAGCCGCATCTCGGCCGACGCGCAGTTGATCGAGCAGGTGATCGGCTCGTCGGTCTCGGTGGCGCTGCGCAACGCGCTGATGTGCATCGGCGGCATCGCCATGCTGGTAATCACCAATCCCAAGCTCGCGTTGCACGTGCTGGCCGTCGTGCCGCTGGTGGTGGCGCCGATCATCCTGTTCGGTCGCCGGGTGCGGCTGTTGTCGCGCGAGGCCCAGGCTCGGGTCGCCGACATGGTGTCGGAAGGCGGCGAGACGCTCGACGCGGTGCGCACCGTGCAGGCCTTCGCCCAGGAAGATCGTGCGGCCGAGACCTTTGGAATGGCGACGGAGCGGGCTTTTAGGGCCGCGCGGCGGCGCATCTCGCGGCGTGCCGTCATGACCACGGCGGTGATCTTCATCGTCTTCTCGGCGGTTGGCTTCTTGCTGTGGATGGGGGGCCACGACGTGATCACCGGCCGCATCAGCGCCGGCGATCTCTCGGCCTTCATCTTCTATGCCGTACTGGTGGCGGGCTCGGGCGGGGCGATCAGCGAGACCATCGGCGATTTGCAGCGTGCCGCCGGTGCGGCCGAACGGCTGGCCGAGCTTCTGGCCGAGCGGCCGACCATTGCCGAGCCGGCGCATCCCGTGGCGTTGCCTCAGCCGGTGACGGGCGCGGTGCGCTTCAGCGACGTGTCGTTCCGTTATCCGGCGCGGCCCGACGCCTTGGCGCTCGACGGTTTTACACTCGACGTCGCGGCCGGCGAGACGGTGGCGATCGTCGGCCCCTCGGGCGCCGGCAAGACCACGGTATTCCAGCTGCTGCTGCGCTTCTACGACCCGCAGCAGGGTTCCATACGGCTCGACGGCATCGACATCCGCGAGTTGGCGTTGCGCGATCTGCGCCGGGCGACGGCGCTGGTGCCGCAGGAGCCGGTGCTGTTCAGCGCCACGGTGGCCGACAATATCCGCTACGGCCGGCCCGACGCCTCCGATGCGGAGGTCTGGGCCGCCGCCGACACCGCCTCGGCACTGGGCTTCGTCGAGGCCCTGCCGCAGGGCTTCGACACCCATCTCGGCACCCGCGGCGTGCGGCTGTCGGGCGGCCAGCGCCAGCGCATCGCCATTGCCCGCGCCGTGCTCTGCGATCCGGTGCTGCTGCTGCTCGACGAGGCGACCAGTGCGCTGGACGCCGAGAGCGAACTCGCCGTCCAGCAGGCGCTCGACCGGCTGATGCACAAGCGCACGACGCTGATGATCGCCCACCGGCTGGCCACGGTCCAGAAAGCCGACCGCATCGTCGTTCTCGACCATGGCCGGGTGGTCGATATTGGCCCCCATGCCGACCTGGTGCGGCGCGACGGACTCTATGCCCGCCTGGCCGATCTGCAGTTCAATTTACCGGCCGCGGCGAGCTGACGCGCGATACGAACCTGCCAAGATCACGGCGAAAGCGAGCGCCATGGCGGCGAGTGGGCGCAGATTCATTGGGTCACTCGGCGGTATTCATTTGCGCGACGTGCTCGCGCCGGCGCGGCAGGCGCACGGTGAAGACGACAGTCCCGCCCGTGGAGATCGAGTCGACTCCGATGGCGCCGTCGTGTGCCGTCGCGATCTGCTGCGAGATGAAGAGCCCGAGACTGTCGGTTCGGCCACGGAACGGTTCGAAGATCACCGGCAATAGCTCGGGCGGGATGACACCTCCATTGCGAACCCGGATCACGATCTCGCGTTCGCCGCCGGCGATGCTTAATGAGATGGCGGTCCCTCGCGTCCCGTGGCGGAGCGCATTGCCGACCAGATTGGAGAACAGCTGCAGCAGCCGATCGGGATCGCCCCACGTCGTGCAATCGTCAGCGGATTCGATCACGATCTCGCGGTCCGGGTTCGTCGCGCGAAGCACGTCGACGGCGCGCTGGACGAGCTTCCCGACATCGAGATGCTCGCTCGCGTACGAGAGGCCGAGCCCACCGGTGAGCCTGGCGCGGGTCAGATCGAGGAGCTGCTCGATCATCTCGGTCATGCGATGGCCGGCCGCCATCATCTCGCCCAAGGTACGCAGCTGAGCTTCGTCGTCGATCTGTCGCTTGAGCCACGCGGCGCCCGTGATCATCGCTGCGAGCGGATTCCGCAGGTCTTGTCCGAGGATGCCGGCAAAAAATCTGGTTGAGGCGAAGCGTCTGCGAGACCTCCCGGCGCTGCTGCGCCAGATCGAAGAACACGTCCGTCTTGCTCTTCAGGATATGTGGATCGATCGGTTTGAACAGGAAGTCGACGGCGCCGGACTCGTAGCCCTTGAACACGCGCTGCGGATCACGGGCTCCGGCAGTCACGAAGATGATTGGCACGTGCTTGGCACGCTCGACCCCGCGCATCAACTCGGCAAGTGCGAAGCCGTCCATCACGGGCATCTGAACGTCAAGCAGCGCTAGAGACACGTCGTGTACGAGCAATAGCTCGAGGGCATCGGATCCCGATCTCGCCACGAGCACTTCGAGACCCTTGCGGCGAATGATCGCCTCGAGCGCGAACAGGTTCTCATTCGTGTCGTCGACGAGCAGAAGCTTGACCGGTTCGGAGGTCATCGTAGCAAGTCCTGATCGCGGATCTTGGCGCTGGCGAGCCTTGCGAGGAAGGCTCCGAGATCCACGAGCCGGACCACATGGGCGGAGGGTCCGACGCGCCGCATGGCCGTTTCGGGCATCATCGGAAAAGACGCCGTTGCCGGGGCTTGGACGATCGCCACACCACTGGCTTGCCGAATCTGGCAGAGCCCCTCCGCGCCATCCTGGTTCGCGCCGGAGAGCACGAGGCCGGCCACCGCCGGTCCGTAGGCGTCGGCAGCCGACTCGAACAGCACGTCAATCGCCGGGCGGGAATAATGGACGGGTTCGTCAATCGATAGTGACAGTGAGCGATTCCGTTCAATCAGGAGGTGATAGTTCGGCGCCGCGACGTAGATCGTTTGGTCGCGGAGCGGCACCTTGTCCTCGGCTTCGTGCACGGCTCGCGCACAGATCCGGGACAGGATCTTCGGCACGAAGTTCGGCTGCGTAGGCGGCAGGTGAAGCACGATGACGATCGGGCACGACACCTGTTCGGGCAGCGCAGGCACGATCGAGAGCAGCGCATCGAGCGCCCCCGCCGACCCACCGATCACGATGGCTTCGATGTCGCTCATCTAGATCCTTTGGTAGATGCGAGCGTCCGGTACGAGTTCGGCGAACGCCGCCGCGTGCTGCGAGAATCGCAACGTCTCCTTGAGCCCGAGACCGAGAAAACCCCTGTGGCACAGTGAATCTCTTAGCAAACCGAGCGCGCGTTCCTGGGGTCCCTTCTCGAAGTAGATGAGAACGTTGCGGCACGATACGAGGTGCATCTCCGCGAACACACTGTCGGTCGCGAGACTATGGTCGGAGAACACAATCGCCTTCTTCAAACTGCGATCGAGCACGGCTCCTCCATAGGCGGCCGAGTAGTAGTCGCCAAGCGATGCACGCCCGCCGGTAAGCCGGTAACTTTCGGTAAACTTCGTGAAGCGCTCGATCTCATACACCCCCTCTTCGGCGGTGCGCAGGCTCTCCGGGTTGATGTCGGTCGCGTAGATCAAAGTGCGGTCGAGGAGTCCCTCTTCGTAAAGTACGATCGCGAGCGAATAGGCCTCCTCTCCCGTGGAGCATCCCGCGACCCAGATCTTGAGCGACGCATACGTCTTCAGATAAGGGACCACCGTCTCCCTGAGCGCGCGGTAATACGTCGGGTCGCGGAACATCTCGCTCACCTGGACGGTGAGGAAGCGCAGCAACTCGGTGAACAGGTGCGGCTCGCGGAGTACGCGCTCCTGGAGCTTGGAGATCGTTTCACATCTGAAATGAAAGAGTGCCGTCGTGACACGGCGCTTTACCGGTGCCTCCGAGTAGCTTCGAAAATCATAGTAGTACGTATGGTAGATAGCGTCGAGCAGGAGTCCGAGCTCGATGTCGCGGACCGATCGGTCCATCACTTGCGGATCCACACCCCGGGCGAGGGACAGGAGCTTGTCGGCATGGAGCGGCTTGGCGATGTAGCCGTTCGTACCGGCTTCGAGGCATTTTTCCCGATCGTCGATCATCGCCTTGGCCGTGAGCGCGATGATCGGGAGCTTGGCAAACTGGGGCTTCTTGCGGATCTCCCGAGTCGCCTCCAGGCCATCCATCACCGGCATCATGATGTCCATCAGCACGAGATCGATACCGGGGTGCTGGCGCAAGTGCTCGAGCGCCTCACGCCCGTTGCGGGCGATCTCGATCTTGGCGCCCTTGGGCTCGAGTAACCCCCCGGTTCATGCCCAGGCAGGAGGCGCCGAGATCCAGCGCGTGGCTGGCCAGATGGCCGCCGGGGTGCCGGGCTGGCAGCAGGACTTCCGCAAGTTCGTCGGCCATGACGGCGACCGCCAGGCCGTCGTGGAGCGCACCAAGGGCGTGCTGGAGGCCTATCGCGAGCGCTTGAGCCCCCCCCCCGGGAGGCTGCGACGGCAATACCGTGCGCCAGGCCGTCCAGGTGGCCGCCGGAACGGCCTGTGCCGCCAACATCGTGCCGGTCGCCATCGATCCCAATTTCGTGCCGCCCAAGGGCACGCTTGGCTTCGATTTCCAGCCGGTCGGCGCCCGCACGGCCGCCGGCTATCGCCCCGTGGTCCCCGGCGACCCGCGGCTCGAGGACGGCGACAAGCCGATCGCCAACACCACCAAGGACGATCTCAGCTTCGATTCGCTCGCCGAGGTGAAGCGGTTCCGCACTGAGGCCCCGGAAGACGGCGAATACCGCGTTATCGTGGTCGGCGCGGCGGGCGAGGCTAATGCCGCGAGCCCGTTCGGCGCCCAGGTCATCGTCAACGGCCGCACGGTCAATGTCGCCGGCGGTCTGGCCGGGGTCGTGGCCGAGCTCGGCGACCGCGTGCGCAATGTGCGCATCGCCGGCACCAGCGAGGCGCCGATGCTGGTGTTCGACATCACCATCAACCGCCGCGAGCTCGACCTGCAGTTCCTCACCGGCGCCACGGTGTCGGGCGTCGTGCTCGAGCCGCTGCGCAACAAGAGCGTGCTCAACATGCCGCTCGCCCTGGCCGGCAACAGCGTGACCAGCGTCGAGCAGTGCATGGCCGCCGAGACCGACCTCTAGCAGGCCGCCTCCGACGAGGTGACGCCCAAGCGCCGCACGACCGATCTCACCAGCACGACCCCCGGCACGCCGAAGGGCATCACCCAGCTCAGCGGAAACTGAGGAGCATCGCCATGTACCGCTCGCGCCTCGAACGCCTCTGTGAATCGGTGATCGACTTCCAGGGCCGCCTGCCGCGCTCGCTGTCGCGCTTCGGCTCGCTGCCGACCTGACCTAGCCGCCCGTCGCGCTTCGGCGCTCGGCGTCGAGGCGGCGCAACTCCCGTCGCATGATCTTGCCCGTCGTGGTCAACGGCAACTCCGACACGAACTCGACCTCGCGCGGATATTCGTGGGCGGCGAGCCGCGTCTTCACGTACTGCGCCAGCTCGCCCTTCAGCGCTTCGCTCGCCGCCACGGCCGGCCGGAGCTGTACGAACGCCTTCACGATCTCCGTGCGCACCTTGTCCGGGATGCCGACGACGCCGACCATGGCGACGGCAGGATGCTTCATCAGGCACTCCTCGATCTCGCCCGGGCCGATGCGATAGCCGCCCGAGGTGATCACGTCGTCGTCGCGGCTCTTGAAGAAGACATAGCCGTCCTCGTCCATCCGCCCGAGATCGCCGGTCAGCAGCCAGTCGCCGGCATACTTGCGCTCGGTCGCCTCGGCGTTGCGCCAGTATTCCAGCATGACGATGGGATCGTAGCGCCAGCCCGCGATCTGGCCTTCCTGGCCGGCCGGTAGCGGATCGCCGTTGGCATCGACGATGGCGACGCGGCGGCCGGGGCAGGCGCGGCCGCACGATCCGGGGCGAACCTCGAACCAGTCCGGCGAATTGAGCAGCATCAGGTTCATCTCGGTCTGGCCGTAGCCTTCCGAGATGGTCGTGCCGAAGGTGTCGTGGCCCCAGGCCAGAAGCTCCTCGCCCATGGCCTCGCCGCCGGTGCTGACGGCGCGCAGATCGTAATTCCAGCGCTGCCGTGGCTTGTCGACCTGGCGCATCATCTTGAGCGCGGTCGGCGGGATGAACCCGACGCCGACGCGGTGCTTGGCCAGCAGCGCGAAGGCGCGCTCCGGGTCGAACTTGGCGAAACGATGCGCCAGCACCGGCGTGCCGTAGTACCAGGCCGGAAAAAGAGCGTCGTAGAGCCCGGCGATCCACGCCCATTCGGCCGGCGTCCACATGACCTCGTTGCCGCGCGGCCAGTGGCTGAGCCACTGCTCCACCGGCGGGATCGAACCCAGCATCATACGATGCGCGTGCAGCGCCCCTTTGGGTTGCCCCGTCGTGCCGGACGTATAGATCAGGAGCGCCGGGTCCTCGGCGTCGGTGTCGACCGTGGCGAAGCGGTCGGATGCGGCGGCGAGCAGGCGGTCCCAATCAAGGAAGTCGTCGCCGTGCGCGCCGGCGCCGATCACGACGACGGTCTTGAGATGCGGCAGGCGGTCGCGCACGGCCAGCAGCTTGGGCAGCTGGCTGATGTCGGTGACGATGGCCGAGGCCTCGGCGTTGGCGAGGCGGAACTCCAGTGCCTCTTCGCCGAACAGGCTGAACAGTGGCAGCGCTATGGCGCCCATGCGGTAGCAGGCGAGATGGCAGAGCGTAAGTTCCGCGCCTTGCGACAGGAAGACGCCGACACGGTCACCCTTGCCGACGCCGCGCTCGCCGAGCGCATTGGCCAGCCGCGAACTCGCCGTTAGCAATTGACCGAACGTCCAGTTGCGAACGCCGCCGTCGGCATTCTCGACGATCAGCGCCAGCGCATCCGGCGGATGACGCTCGCAGACCGCCCGGCCGATGTTGAACTTGTCGGGCCGGGGCCAGCGGAATTGCTTCATCGCTTCTTCGTAGGGAACGCCGTGCGGGATCATGCCGTCTCCTGTCACTTCACCACTCGGCCGGCCTTCAACTCGTCGAGCGTCGGCACCCACACCGTGTCGGGCGGTGTGTCGACGACGCGATTGGCGAAGGCCGAAGTGAGGCCCGCCTGGACGATCAGGAAGCGCGTCAAATACCGATTGCTGTCGTACATGTCGGCCTTGCTCATGCCGGGAAAACCGGCCTGATGGAAGGCGAGAACGGCGCCCGGCGAAACGCGGCGCTCGACGCCGCCCAGGAACATGATCGTGCAGGCCGAGGCGCATTCGCCGTCGACACGCGTGGCGAGGCGGTGCCTGCGCAGCATGTGGGATACCTCGTAGGCGGCGCCAAGCCGGCCGCCGGGGCCCGCCAGCACAACCTCACGCACGGCAGGATGCTCGCGGAGGACCAGCTGCATGGCCTTCTCGGTGCCGATCCCGAGCGATCCCTCGAAATGCAGCGCCCGTCCGTCGGGGCTCACCACCATGACGAAGTCGTTCCTCTCGACGTCGCCCTGGTAGATCGCCCACAGCTCGGCGAGCTGGGGGACCGCCTTGTCGTAGATCGTGTCGGCGATTGCCAACATCGCGGCTACCGCGGCCGCCATCGCCAGCAGGGAGCGGGCCGCGCGGTCAACGCGCCGCGCCGCGACGATCACCAGCACGAGCTGCCAGAACGCGAAGGCCGTACCCGCCAGGCAAAGGATTGCCGGCAAGGCCAGATGCACGATCGTCAGCTGCCCGCGCCCGAAGGCAGCGAGCGAAATGCTGCCCACGCCGACGATAATCGCTATCGCGGTCCAGACGGCGCGATAGTAGACGGTCCGGCCGAGCGTTCCGCTGCCGTCGCGCAGCAGGGGCACGCCCACGGCTTCGAGATGCTGGCGGGCGAGCTGAATCGACCCGCCGGCGACCCGCTTTCGGCCGCCGGTGTAGCCGAGCGCGGTGAAGAAGCCGTTGGCCGTGACGCGCGGGCCGATGCTGAGCTCGCGGGCCTCGATCTCGCGCGCAGCGGCTTCGGCGAAGGCCACAAGGACCTTGCCGTGACCGTGGCCTCGCATGTCGGCCGCGACGGCAATGCAATTGATCGCCAGATGATCGGCGGTCTGGACGAGCTCCAGCGCGCCAATCAGCCGGCCGTCGGCCTCCATCACGAAGGTTGCGCGATCCTCGGTGGTGGCCGGCCGCGCCTCGCGCGACAGCAGCGCCGCGACGGCGGGCGCGTCGGCATCGACGGCGCGGCGAATGGCGGGTGGAGCAGGCGAGGCTGGCGACAAAACGGCGTTTCCGGGCGGGAGGGGCGCACTGTATGCTGAGGCAGTTCCCGCGGAGCGTCCACATGTCCCCTGACGATCATGCCTTTGCACCCGGTGCGCGGGCCAAAAATCCAGACTCCGGCGTAACCATCGTTCCGTCGGTGTGCCCGCACGACTGCACCAGCACCTGTGCGCTGGACGTCGAGCGACTAGACGCCAGGACGATCGGCCGCGTGCGCGGCTCGCAGCGCAACGACTACACCGCGGGTGTGATCTGCGAGAAGGTCGCGCGCTACGCCGAACGCATCCATCACCCCGACCGGCTGATGAAGCCGCTTCGTCGTACCGGACCCAAGGGTTCCAAGCAGTTTGCCGAGACCTCGTGGAGCGACGCGCTCGATACAGTGGCCGAGCAGTTCCAGGCCAAGGCACGCCAGCACGGTGCGGAAACGGTTTGGCCGTATTATTACGCTGGCACTATGGGCATCGTGCAGCGCGACGGCATCAACCGGCTGCGGCACGAGATGAAATACTCGCGCTATTTCTCGACCATTTGCGTCACGCTCTCCGATACCGGCTGGATCGTCGGCACCGGCGCCAAGCGCGGCGCCGATATGCGCGAGATCGCCGAACATTCCGATCTGGTGGTGATCTGGGGCGGCAATCCCGTGAACACCCAGGTCAACGTCATGAGCCACGCCATGCGCGCCAAGAAGCGCGGCGCCAAGCTGGTCGTGGTCGATCCCTATCGCACCGGCACCGCCGAGCAGGCCGACATGCATCTCGCGGTGCGGCCGGGCACAGACGGCGCGCTGGCGGTCGGCGTCATGCATGTGCTGTTCAAAGAAGGCTACGCCGACTGGGATTATCTTCGCCGCTACACCGATGCGCCGGATGAGTTGGCAGCCCATGTCTCGACGCGCACCCCGGAGTGGGCGTCGAAGATCACCGGCCTGCCGGCGGACGAGATCGTGGCCTTTGCGCGCCTATTCGGGCAGAGCAAGGCCGCCTTCATCCGCTGCCATCACGGTTTCAGCCGCAGCCGCAACGGCGCGGTCAACATGCACGCCGTGACGTGCCTGCCGGCGGTGACCGGCGCGTGGAAATACAAGGGAGGCGGCGCGCTCTACGGCCACACCGGCATGTATCCGCTCAATCGTACGCTGATCGAAGGTCTGGACGTAGTCGACACCTCGATCCGCGATCTCGACCAGTCACGGCTGGGGCCGATCCTGACCGGCGACCGCGAGGCGCTGAAGGGCGGTCCGCCGGTGACGGCGATGCTGATCCAGAACACCAATCCAGCGATGGTCTGCCCCGAGCTCGAGCTGGTGCACAAGGGCTTCAAGCGCGACGACCTGTTCGTCTGCGTGCACGAGCAGTTCATGACCGAGACGGCGGCCTATGCCGACATCGTGCTGCCGGCAACCATGTTCCTCGAGCATGACGATTTCTACACCGCGAGCGGGCACACTTATTTCCAAGTGACGAAGGCCGTCATCGAGGCGCCGGGCGAAACACGCGAGAACCACTACGTAATTTCCGAGTTGGCCAAGCGGCTCGGCGCAAGGCATCGCGGCTTCGACATGACGCCGTGGGAGATCATGGACGAGACGCTGAAGAAGTCCGGCATGTGGGATGCCGAGACCAATTGGAGCAAGGGTGGCCAGGATTATCACCTGGGCTTCGAGACCTCACACTTCCTCGATGGCTTCGCCTGGCCGGACAAGAAGTTCCGCTTCAAGCCCGACTGGACGACCTATGGGCCGCGCGGCAAGGACATGCCGAAACTGCCCGACCATTTCGACGTGATCGATAACGCCACGGCGGAAAAGCCGTTTCGCCTGGTCGCCGCACCGGCGCGCACCTTCCTCAATTCGACGTTCACCGAGACGCCGAGCTCGCAGAAACGCGAAGTGCGGCCGACGGCGATGATCAACCCCGAAGATTGCGCCACCATGGGCGTGGTCGAGGGCGATCGCGTCGAAGTCGGCAACGAACGCGGCAAAACGATCGTGCGTGCCAAGCCCAAGGCCGGTCAGCAGAGGGGCGTCGTCGTCGTCGAGGGCATCTGGCCCAATCGCAACTTCGAGACCGGTATCGGCATCAATGCCGTGACGTCGGCCGATCCCGGCTGGCCGCATGGTGGCGCCGTGTTTCACGACACCGCCGTCTGGGTCCGCAAATTGGCGTAAGCGGTCCAGGTTGAGCGGCACTTTCAAACAGCTGGCTAATCCCAGCATCATCCAGTCGCAGGCGCCACGGATCGCCGGACGCGCCCATGTCCTGGTGATCGCCAACGAAAAGGGCGGGTCGGGCAAATCGACCACGGCACTGCACATCGCCGTGGCGTTGATGAGCGACGGCGTGCGCGTCGGCACGCTCGATCTCGACGCCCGCCAGGCCACGCTGAGTCGATATCTCGAGAACCGCGCCGCCTATGCCAAGCGCAGCGGCGTGGCGCTGCCGATGCCGGTGCATGCGGTGGTGCGCGTCTCCACCTTGCCCGACCGCGAAGCGGAGGAAGCCGACGAAAAGGCGCGCTTCGAGGTGGCGCTCGAACCGGCGCTGTTGGCTGCCGACTTCGTCATCGTCGACACGCCGGGAAGCGACACGCACCTGTCGCGGCTGGCGCTCACCTGGGCCGACACGCTGCTGACGCCGCTCAACGACAGTTTCGTCGATCTCGATCTTTTGGCGCGTGTCGACCCAGACACGTTGAAGGTCCTGCGGCCCTCGATCTTTGCGGAGGCGGTGTGGAAGCAGCGCCAGGCGCGCGCGATCCTGGGCGGCCGGCCGATCGACTGGATCGTGACGCGCAATCGCCTGTCCTCGCTCGCCGCACGCAACAAGCGCGACATGGGCGCGGTTCTCGATGCCTTGACCAAGCGCATCGGATTCGGCTTCCGCGTGGCACCGGGCTTGAGTGAGCGTGTGGTTTATCGCGAACTTTTCCTCAATGGGCTGGCACTGCTCGATCTCAAGCGGTCGCCAGCCAATGGCAAGGGGACGGGCCCGTCGCTGACCCTGAGCCATGTCGCGGCGCGTCAGGAAGTGCGGGACCTCGTGGCGGCGCTCAACCTGCCGCCGCCGCAGCCCGCGCCGCCATCGGCCGCGCCCGCGACAGCACCAGCCACACCAGTCCGGCCAGTTGCAGGATGAATAGCGCGCCGAATGACCAGGTGTAGCCGTCTGCCGCGTAACCAGTCGCAGTGCGGGGCCACAGGTCGACTACCCTGCCGATCGCCCACTGACCGGCGAAGATCACGGTGAAGACCACGAGATTGCTGCTGGTGGTGACGCGCCCGGCATAGGCCGGCGGGAAAGACGAGACCATGACGGGCAGGTATTGAATCGGACAGGCGCCGAGGAAGCCGAACAGCAGCCACGGGACCAGCGGATTGGCCGGCGGCGCGAAGGCGATCCAGCCGCAGTCGAGCGCAAACAGCAGGCTCATGATACCGGCCGAGGTGAAGCCGCCGATGCCGAAGCGGGCAAACAAGCCGGCGACGACGCCCGATGCGGCGAAACCCACGGTCATCACCGCCGTCGTGTAGAGCTGGATGTCGGCGCGCGCCGCGGTGTCGGCGATACCGCCGACGTCGCGCAGCCACGGGCCGATCCACAGTGAAATACAGCCGATGAAGGCGAGTTGCTGGATCATGAGCAGCGGCTGGATGCGCCAGTAGAACCCGTCGGTCAGTACGGTGCCGGTAATGCGGAACTGCTCGCGCAGCGTGCCCTTGTCACCTGGGATGTCGCGCTCGGGCACCGTAGCGAAGAGCCAGATGCCCGTCAGAAGGCAGGTTCCCGCCAACCAGAAGAACAGGCCCTGCCAGGTCATGATCGAGAGCGACCATTGTATAGGCAGCGTCGCCGTCATCGAGCCAACGCCGCCCGCCATCATGTGAAGACCGGTGATCAAGCCCCAGCGCTCAGGCGGGAACCACAGCGTGATCGCCTTGATGGCGGCCATCAGACCTCCAGCGAAGCCGAGGCCGATCAGCACGCGCGCCGCGATCAGCTCGGGCAGGGAGGTCGACAGTCCGAACAGCGCCGAGCCCGCCGCCGCTGTCACCAGAAGCAAGGTCTGCACACGGCGTGGGCCGTAGCGATCGAGCATGACCCCGAGGACCGGCTGGCAGCCGGCGAAGAACAGGAAGAAGGCCGAGGTCAGCAGGCCGAGATCGCCTGCGGTGATGCCGAGATCGCGTTCGAGATACGGGAAGATCACGGCGTTCACGCCGCGGAAGATGTAGGAGAGGAAATAGGCGAAAGCGAACGGCAGGAAGACGCGAAGCGCCAGAGTGAAGAAAGAAGGAATTGACCTGGACATGACCTGCGGTGGCGTTCTGGCGCCGCCGGCACCATATTGAACAGTCAGATGAGGGTCAAAGCATGACCGATGATCGCAAGGGTGTGCCGTCTACTGCAGGTGCGAAGGCGGGTGGCAATGCCGTCGATGCATTCGTGCGCGAAGTCGGGCGGTTGCCGACGACACGCAGCGGCAAGAGCCGCGGCCGCCTGCTGTTTGCCATGGATGCCACGGCCAGCCGCGAGCCGACATGGGATCATGCCTGTTCTCTGCAAGGCGAAATGTTCGTGGCGGCCGATGCGCTCGGCGGCCTCGACGTGCGGCTCGCCTTCTATCGCGGCTTCGACGAGTTCAAGGTCAGCCGTTGGACGTCGGACGGCCGCGAGCTGGCCCGCCTTATGGGCTCGGTGCGCTGTCTCGCCGGCCGCACGCAGATCGGCCGCATGCTGCGTTATGCCGGCGAGCAACGGCGTGAAAGCCGCCTCGACGCCGTGGTGTTCGTCGGCGACTGCTGCGAGGAGGATGTTGATGCCGTCGGCCACGAGGCCGGTCAGCTCGGGTTGCTCGGCCTGCCGGTGTTCGTGTTCCACGAAGGCGAGGATCGCGCCGCATCGCGGCTGTTCCCGCAGATCGCGAAGCTGACGCGTGGCGCCTACTGCAAGTTCGACCGCTCTAGCCCCGAGCAGCTCAAGCGCCTGCTGGGCGCGGTTGCCGCCTACGCCGCCGGCGGCCGCCAGGCCCTGCTCGACTATGGCAAGAAGCAGGGCGGCGCCGCGGCGCTATTGACCAATCAATTGAAATAAAGATGGACCCGAAGGCAGCGCTGCAGGAGTTTTTCGACAAGGAGATTATGCCGCGGCATCGCGATTGGGTGGAGCATGTCGTACGCCGCCGCGAGCCCGCGCCGTTCCTCGGCGAGCTGCAGGGCAAGGCGCGCGCCGCCGGCCTGTGGAATCTTGCGCTGCCCGACCGCATGAGCAATCGCGACTTCGCGCCGCTCGCCGAGATCATGGGGCGCCTGCCGTGGGCGCCCGAGGTCTTCAACTGCCAGGCGCCCGACGTGCCCAATATGATCATGCTGCAGTACGCAGGCACGCCTGCGCAGAAGGAGCACTGGCTGAAACCGTTGCTGGAGGGACGCGTCCGCTCGGCCTTCGGCATGACCTAACCCGACGTGGCCTCGTCCGATGCGACGAATATCGTCACGACGCTGCGCCGAGACGATGGGCAGTGGGTGGTCAACGGCCGCAAATGGTACATCACCGGCACGGCGCATCCCGATTGCGCCTTCGTCCTCGTGATCGGCGTCTCGCGCCCGGAGGCGGCGCGCACCGGCCGGCACTCCTGCGTGATCGTGCCGATGGACACGCCGGGCCTCACGATCGTGCGCGAACTGTGCTTCATGGGTTGGGAAGACGATATCGCGCCGATCGCCGAACTCGACTTCTGCAATGTCCGCGTTCCGGTCGAGAACCTGCTGGGCGGCGAGGGCGAGGGCTTCGCGGCGGCCCAGGTGCGTCTGGGGCCGGCACGGCTGCATCACTGCATGCGCGCCATCGGGACATGCGAGGTTCTGGTCGAGCTGATGATGGCGCGGGCGGCCGAGCGTCGCGCCTTCGGTCGTGCCGTGATCGATTATGATGCCACCCAGCAAGCGATCGCACGGTCGCGCATCGATATCGAGCAGGCCCGCCTGCTGGTGTTGCGAACGGCGGAGCGGCTGGATCTCGTCGGCCACGAGACGGCGTGGCGGGATGTATCGATGGCCAAGGTCGCGGTGCCCGAAATGGCCCAACGCGTCGCCGACTGCGCGCTGCAGATCTTCGGCGCCATGGGCGGCAGCGACGACGCGCCGATCCATCGCGCCTTCGCCATGGCCCGCCTGTTGCGCATCGCCGACGGGCCGGATGAGGTCCATCTACGCCAGGTTTTCCGCCAAGAACCGCCGGCGCGCTGGACTGTCGCCAACTCGCCCTACATTACCCGCCCGAAAGACTGATCAATCACGAGGCCGCCGACCTAATTCTTGCCGACGCCCGCTAGCCACCCAGCATCCGGTGCGCCCAACCGCCAGGTAGGGCGCTGCCGAACCACACCGCGCCCTTGGTGCCTACCGGGAAAGCGATGCGCGCCTTATTGCGGGAGAGACCATTACGGATGATTCCCGAGGCCTTCTCGGCGCTCATCAAGAAGGGCATGGGAAAGGGCGCCTGCGCCGTCATGCGGCTGACCACGAAGCCTGGGCAGATGACGCTGACGCCGATGCCGTCCTTCTTGAGCACGAAGCGAATGCTCTCGCCCCACACCCGGACGGCGGCCTTGCTGGCGTTGTACGACGCCGAATAGGGCAGGCCGATGAAGCTCGCCAGCGACGATACCAGGCCGATCTGGCCGCGCCGCCGCTT
The DNA here is from genome assembly GCA_945905835.1 of Asaia bogorensis. Taxonomy (GTDB): domain Bacteria; phylum Pseudomonadota; class Alphaproteobacteria; order Reyranellales; family Reyranellaceae; genus Reyranella. The sequence continues at coordinate 3,158 of CAMDQJ010000041.1, read as the reverse complement.
TATCATGCGGCCAAGCAGTGGCTCGACGGTGTTGAGTACACCGCCAAAATTGACATCCATCGTCCTGCGGATGATCGAGAAATCGTCGAGTGAGGAATTGTCCTTGTCGATCGACAGGCCGGCGTTGGCGATCACCAGGTCGACGGGGTGAGTGTCGTCGAATTTTGCCAGCCAATTGGCGAGCGCCTCGCGGTCGGCGACATCGATCCGCCCGGCATCGACCGTCGCTCCCTTGGCCCGACAGGCGTTGGCTACTGAGTCGAGGCGCGCGCCGTCGCGACCGCTCAGCGCCAGCGAGACGCCGGGGGCAGCGTAGTCGAGGGCAAGCGCTTCGCCGATGCCGCTGGACGCTCCGGTAATGACGATGCTGGTGAAGCTTTTCATGGGATAACCTTCCGGCGCCTCGCGTTGTGCGTGTCGAATCTCGACATTAGAGTGCCACAGGGCGGCCGATGGAGTTGGATTTTTGATCGCAAGCATGACGGGATACGCCCGAGCTCAAGGTTCGGATGAGCGCCGGCGCTGGGTGTGGGAGGCGCGCAGCGTCAACGGCCGCAATCTGGAGATCCGCTGCCGGGTGCCCCAGGGCTTCGACCGGTTGGAAAATCCCGCCCGCACGGCCGTCGGCCAGCGCGTCAAGCGCGGCAATGTCTCTCTCACCCTCACCATCACCAGCGAACGCCAGAGCAAGCCGTTGCGCATCAATCGCGCCCTTCTTGCCGAACTCGGTACCTTGATCGAGGAGGTGCGCAAGACCACCAACGCCTCACCGCCGGCGGCCGACGGCCTGTTGCGCGTGCGCGGCGTCATCGAGGAGGAAGACGAAGGCGAGGAGGGCGAAGAGGCGCTGGCAGCGCTCGACAAGGGGCTGACGGCCACACTCGAGGAGGCACTGAAATCGCTGGTCGCCGCCCGTGCCGCCGAGGGCAAGGCGCTGGCCAAGGTACTGGATGGCCACATCGGCGAGATCGAAGGGCTCTGCAAGCGGGCCGCCGAACGGGCGCTCAGCCAGATCGGCCTGGCGAAGGGTCGCTTCGAGAGCCAGCTGACCGAGCTTCTGGGTCGCGCCCCGCCGGTTTCCGAGGAACGGCTCGCCCAGGAGATCGCCCTGCTGGTCGGCAAGGCCGACGTGCGCGAGGAGCTCGACCGGCTGGTTGCCCACATCGCGCAGGCACGCGGGCTGCTCGCCGACGCGCGGGCCGACAACCCGATCGGCCGCAAATTCGATTTCCTCTGCCAGGAGTTCAACCGCGAGGCCAACACGCTGTGCTCGAAGTCGGCCGACATCGAGCTGACGCGCATCGGCATCGATCTCAAAGGCGCCGTGGAGCGCATGCGCGAGCAGGTACAGAATGTCGAATGAAGCCGAGGCCCCGACCATCCAGCGCCGCGGCCTGATGCTGGTGCTGTCGTCGCCTTCCGGCGCCGGCAAGACGACGTTGTCGCGGCTGCTGCTCGAGAACGATGCACATATCCAGCTCAGCGTGTCCTGCACGACCCGCGAAAAGCGTCCCGGCGAGAAGGATGGCGTCGATTACAAGTTCATCGACACGCCGACCTTTCGCGGCATGATCGAGCGGGCCGAGTTCCTGGAACATGCGCGGGTGTTCGATCACTACTACGGCACGCCGCGCCCGCCGGTCGAGGCGGCGCTGACCGGCGGCCGCGACATGCTGTTCGACATCGACTGGCAGGGCACGCAGCAGCTCAAGGAGAAGGCGCGCGACGACTTGGTGACGGTCTTCATCCTGCCGCCGTCGACCCGCGAACTGGAGCGCCGGCTGATCACGCGCGCCCAGGATCCGCCGGACGTCGTGGCCCGGCGCAGGAGCAAGGCGGCCGACGAGATGAGCCACTGGGCGGAGTACGACTACGTCGTGATCAATCGCAACATCGGCGAAAGTCTGACCCAGCTGAAATCGATCCTCACCGCCGAGCGCCTGAAGCGTGAGCGCCAGTTCGGTCTGTCGGGATTTGTGAAGGCGTTGCGCGAAGGACGTTGAACCGTTGCGCTGGCTGGCCTTTCTCTTTCTCGTAATCGCGCTTGGACAGGGGCAATTCCGGACCATCCTGGCGGATTCCGACCGCTTCAGGACGATGCAGCGGTCGGAAGACTGGGAGGCCACCTACGCGTGGCTGCGAAGCGCGGAATGCACCCAGCTGACCGGGGCATGGCTGGCGATTTGCGACAACGGCAAGCTGGTGCCGATTTCGGAGGTCGCCCGGGCCGACGATCCGGGGCATGCCTTGCTGCTCGGGCTGTGGGCGAAGATCAGCGCGCGCAAGCTGGTGCTGGTCGACGTCGTCCACCTCAACATTGCGCTCAACACTTTTGGTCTGGTCTTTCTGGCGAGTTTTCTGTTCGCCATCCGCGCCTACGTGACGTCGATCGTGCTGCTCGCGCCGGGACCGGTCATCTATCTGGGTTTCACGGGAGCCTCGCCGCATTGGGGCTGCATAGGCGTTGCCAGCATGGCAGCCGTCCTGCCGATGGCGCTGGTGGCGCGGGAGAAGGAATGGTTATCGGCGCGCGGCGGACATGCCTGCTTTGCAGCGGGCCTCGTGTCGCTGGCGATCGCGGCCCTGGTTCGCGAACCGATCGGCATGATGGCGCTCTTTATCAGCCTCGGCACGATCGCGACGCTGGCGAGCCGGGCAGCGCCTGGCATGGCCGATAGTGGCGGCACTGCTCGTCGTGGTCGCCTCGACGGCGCCGAAATGGGCCGTGATGGCCCGCGACATGTCGTTCGACATGCAGCCCGCGCAGCACATACAAACCCACGGGATCTCCCACACGCTCTACATCGGCCTCGGCGTCGTGCCGAACCGCTTTGGCATTCTCTACGACGACCTTTACGGCGCCGCGGTTGTGAAGGCGATCGCGCCCGACGTGATCTATTGCTCCCCGGAATATTTTCGCATCGTCTGGAAGCTCTATATCGATCGGGTCATGGAAGACCCGCTTGAAGTGGCGCGCATCTATCTCAGAGGCTGACTGAAAAAGAAGTTGGGTGATTTCAATCGGCTGTTATTCCGTTGGGTTGCGAAGCTCAATGGAGGTGACGATGGCTTGGACTGAAACCACCCGCCTGCAGTATCGGTGCGAGGCCTTGCGCTACGCAAGCGATCTGACGGATGCGGAGTGGGGATTGATCTCG
>CAMDQJ010000040.1 GCA_945905835.1 Asaia bogorensis | reverse complement strand
CAACAAGCCGGGCGCCGGCGCGCTGATCGGCACCGACATCGCCGCCAAATCAGCGCCCGACGGCTACACGCTGCTGATGATGTCCAACACCCACACGGTGAACGAGACGCTGCTGCCCAAGCGGCCCTATGTGCTGCTGCGCGACCTCGTGCCGGTGTCGCCGGTCAATTCGTCGGACCTGGTGATGGTCGTTCATCCCTCGGTCGCCGCCAAGACGCTGGCCGAGTTCATCGCGCTGGCCAAGGCGCAGCCGGGCAAGCTCGCCTACGCCTCGTCCGGCCCCGGCACGCCCTATCACATGGCGGGCGAGCTGTTCAAAGCCATGAGCGGCACCGACCTCCTGCACGTGCCGCACAAGGGCAGCGCCGAGGCGCGCAACGCCGTCCTGGGCGGCCACGTGCAGATGATGTTCGATGCGGTGACGGCGATGAAGGGCAGCATCGATGCCGGCAACGTGCGCGCGCGCCACCACCGGGACGACGCGTTCGGCCATTCTGTCCAACGTGCCGACGGCATCGGAGGCCGGCCTGCCGGGCTACGAGGCCACGATCTGGCTCGGCATCATGGCGCCGGCCGGCACGCCCAGGGACATCGTCGAGCGGCTCAATGCCGAGATCGCCAGGATCATCGCCAGGCCGGCGATCCGCGAGGCCTGGGCCAGGCAGGGCGCCGAGCCGATGGCCATGACGCCCGATGCCTTCGGCGCGTTCATGAAGAGCGACATCGAGAAGTGGGCGAAGCCGATCGAGCAGGCCGGCATCAAGATGCAATGAGCACGGTGCGGATCTTCAGCGGCGGCGCCGCGCACGGGCTGGTCGAGTCGCTGCGGCCGGCATTCGAGGCGCAAACCGGCCGCACCATCGACGGCACCTTCAGCGCCGTCGGCGCCATGAAGGCCCGCGTCGTGGCGGGTGTGGGGGCCGGCGAGCCGGCCGACCTCGTGATCCTGACGCGCGCGCTGATCGCCGAGCTGGCGCGCAACGGCCATGTCGCGGGCGCCACGGCGGCCGACCTCGGCACCATCGACACCGCCATCGCCGTGCGCGCCGGCGATCCGCCGCCACCAGTCGGCGATGCGTCAGCGTTGCGCGCCGCGCTGCTCGCATCAGACGCGATCCACTTCCCCGATCCCGAGCAGGCCACCGCCGGCATCCACTTCGCCAAGGTGCTGCGCGATCTCGGCATCTCCGACGCCGTCGCCGGCCGATTGAAGACCGCGCCCAACGGCGCCACCGCCATGCGCGCGCTGGCCGAGTCGAAAGACAAAAGACCGATCGGCTGCACGCAGGCGACCGAGATCCTGTCCACGCCGGGCATCGTGCTGGTGGCGCCGCTGCCCAAGGGCTGCGACCTGGCGACGGTCTACACCGCCGCCGTTGGCAGCAAATCGCAGGCGCCAGATGCGGCGCGCCGGCTGGTGACCATGCTGACCGACGCAGCCGGCCGCGAGGCGCGGCGCCGGCTGGGCTTCGCCTGATGGACGACGCGGCCACCGAAGCCATCGCCCGGCTGGTGCCCGCCACCCTGAAGGCGCTGCATGCGCTGGAATTCGCCGGTCGCCACCTCTCGCCCACCGCCCTGCCGCAACTGATCGAGGCGATGGCCGGCCGCAACGATGATCTTGGCCCCGCCCTCGCCGCCTCGCGCGCGCTCGCCTGGCCCGCGCGACTCGCGCCGGCGCGCGACTGCCTCGAACGGGCGGCCGAGGCGGCGGGCGAAGGCATCGCCGGTTTTTTGGCCGCACCGGATGCGCCGCAGCCGATCGTCGCCGCCTACCGCTCGCTGCGCGCCTATGCCCGCGCCGCCGAGGCGATCTATCCGATGGCCGCGCATTTAAAACCCGTCAGCCAGTTTTTCCTCGAGACCACGGCGCGCGACGATGCCGCGCTGCTCGAGCGATTGGCCAAAGCCGATGCGACACGCGACAGCGTCGGCAGCATGCATGTCGGCGGCCTGGCCGGCACGCGCGGCGCCTTCTCGCTCTATGTGCCGGAGTATTACGACGCGGCGCGCGCCTGGCCGCTGGTCGTGGCGATGCATGGCGGCAGCGGCAATGGCGGCGCCTTCCTGTGGAGCTGGGTGCGCGAGGCGCGCACGCGCGGCTTCATCGTCATCGCGCCAACCGCCAGCGGCTCGACCTGGTCGCTGATGGAGCCCGACCTCGACGGCGCCAACATCGAGCGCATGGTGGCCGAGGTCGCGGAGCGCTGGAACATCGACACGACGCGCCAGCTGCTCACCGGCATGAGCGATGGCAGCACCTTCTCCTACGTGCTGGGCCTGGCCGGCGGCTGCCGCTTTACGCACCTGGCGCCGGTCGCCGCCAGCTTCCATCCCATGATGATCACGACCTTCGCCGACGCCAGCCGCGTGCGCGGCCTGCCCATTTATATCGTGCACGGCGCGCAGGACTGGATGTTCCCGCCGGAGATGGCGCAGATGGCGCACCGCACCCTGCAGGCAGCCGGCGCATCGGCCCTCTACCGCGAGGTCGCCGACCTCTCGCACACCTACCCGCGCGACGAGAACGGCGCGATCCTCGACTGGTTTCTGGCAACCTAGAGCCGTTGCGCCCTGTATCCGTTCGTCGAATACTGGCCCTCGAGACCGACGCGAATGGAGGAAGACCGATGTCATTCTACCGAGCCATCAGCTGCGAGAACGTGACCCTCAAGGGCGACAAGGGAACGCCGATCACCGCTTACACGGCCAAGCCCGCCGGCGCCGGGCCGTTTCCCGGCGTCGTGCTGATCCACCACCTGCCGGGCTGGAGCGAGTTCTATATCGAGACGACGCGCCGCTTCGCGCATCACGGCTACATGGCGATCTGCGCCAACCTCTACCAGCGCGAGCAAGGCGGCGGCAGCGATGCCAATCCCGACGACGTCGCGGCCAAGGTGCGCGCCGATGGCGGCATTGCCGACGCCCAGATGGTCGGCGACACCGCGACCGCCGTGGCGTGGATGCGCGCGCAGCCCAATCTCAACGGCAAGGTCGGTCTTTTCGGTTCCTGTTCCGGCGGCCGGCACGCCTTCATCTATGCCTGCCAGAAGAAGGACGTCGATGCCGTCGTCGATCTGTGGGGCGGCCGCGTCGTGATGCCCAAGGAGACGCTCAACGCCAAGACGCCGGTGGCGCCGATCGACATGACCAAGGATCTCTCCTGCCCGCTGCTCGGCCTGTTCGGCAACGACGACCGCGCGCCCAGCCCCGAAGAAGTCAACCAGCACGAATCGGAGCTCAAGAAGCTCGGCAAGAATTACGACTTCCATCGCTACGACGGCGCCGGCCACGGCTTCTTCTACTGGCACCGGCCGCTCTACCGGCCCGAGCAGGCGATGGACGGCTGGAGCAAGGTCTTCGCCTTCTTCGCCAAGCATCTGGCCAAAAAATAGGAGGCGCCGACATGTGCACCTCCATCGTCGAGATCGCCCGCGCCGAGGGCATGGCCAAGCGCGGCGACGAGTGGTTCCCGCTCACGCAGGCGGTGGTGGCCTACGACCACGCCCGCCATGCGCCGCTGGGCGACGTCATCACGCTCGACTTCATCAACGGAGCCCTCGATGCCGGGGCGCGGGCCGGGGTCGAGCTCTCGCTGGAGACCGCCAAGGAGTTGCGCGCCGCGCTCGACCGGGCGATCGCCGCCGCCGAGTTCGAGGAGGCGGAAGTGCGGGGCAAGGGCGCCGTGCCGAGGCTGGTTCGGGCGGCATAACTTTCCTCCCCCGTCTCAGCGCCTTCTGAGGCGCGAGCGGGGGAGGAATTCAATCCTCGTCCTTATACGCCTCATAGTCGTCGGGCATCATGTAGGGACCGCGCGGCCGGTCCTCGTCGGGGTCGCGGGCAACCCGCCAGTAGCTGCGGATCATCGCCTCGTTCATCTCGCGCCCGGCCGTGCTCGGCGCCGAGTCGGCGACCGCCGCCGCCGGATGCGCGAAGGTGAGCGCCAGCGCGTCGGCGAGGTCGGGCGAGGCGAGGCCCCTGCCCTTCATGCTGTCCTTCGACTCGAGCTGGATCTCGTCGCGGACGTTGTAGCCGTACTCGACGCCGGTGAGCTCGACCTTGAGGTCGCCGCCCAATTCGGAATTGGCGCCGGCGATGGCGCAGCTGCGCAGCCACTCCTTCATGCGTCCCCACATCTCGGCCCGCTTGTTGGCGAAGGTGGCGCCGCGGCCATCGAGGCTTTCCGACCAGCCGTCGGCACGGGAAGCGAAGTTGACGCCGATCGGGCCGGGGCAGCGCAACTGCTGCAGGCGGTCGACGACGCCAGCGCCGATGCCGCCCTCGTCGACGAACACCGCCTCGGCACGATATGCCTGCGCCATGTCCATCACCCGCGCCGCGACCTGCATGGCGTCGAGGCCGCGCAGCGCCACGGCGGGCAATGAGCGCGCATCGAGCCCGCGGCGGGGCTGGATCACCGTGCGGTCGTCGCCGAAGCGCGCCACGTCGACGCCCAGCACCACCGAACGGCCGGGCGTCGGCACCAGCTCGCGCGCCATCGCCTCGTCGACCAGTGCCTCGCCGATGAACTGCAGCGAGCCGGTGCGCGGGAACTGGCCTTTGACACGCACGCGCACGAAATCGGAATCCTCGCCGCAGGTCTCGGCCCATTGCGCGGCGAGCGCAGTGTTGGCGCCTTCGACTTTGCGGCTGTCGATCTGGCGCGTCGTCCACAGCGCGCGGTGCCGGCCAAAGCAGTCGCGGAAGCGGCCGGTGCTGCGCGTGGGATTGCCAAAGGCGATCCACGCGATCTCGGTGCCGCTATCGGTCAGCGCACCTTCGGTCACTTCCCAGATGCGGTCGGAGATGGTCGAGGCCTCGTCGTAGAGCACGACGATGCGCTTGCCGAGATTGTGCAGGCCGGCGAAGGCCTCGGTGTTGTGCTCCGGCCAGGTGACGCGGTCGAGCCGCCAGGTGTCGCGCAGGCTGGGCGCGAGACCGCGCACCGCGGTGGCGCCGAGCGTGAACCAGTGGCGGCAGACCAGCCGGTTGTGCCACTTCACCAGCTCGGGCCAGGTCTTGGTCGAAAGCTGCTGGCCGGTATTGGCCGTCAGCATGACGCGGCTGCCGGCGCAGGTGACGAGGCCCCACTGCTCCAGCCACGCCGCCAGCGCCGACTTGCCGACGCCATGGCCGGAGGCGACGGCGATGCGGATGGGCACGGCCAGCGCGGTGCCGGCCCTCTGGGCCTGCAGCCGCGCGCCGATCTCGGCCAGCACCTCCGCCTGCCAGTCGCGCGGTTCCGAGGCGCCGGCAAGCTCGCCTTTGCCCCAGGGATAGGCCTCGCGCACGAAAGCCAGCGGATCACGCGTCGTGCGCGCGACGAGATCGATCAGACTGCGCTCGGACTCGGGCAGGGGCTCGGGCGGAGGCGCCGGCTGAGGCTTGCGCCCACCGCCCGCGCCGCGGCCGAGGCCGATCCCCGGGCGGCAGCGAAGGGTCACGCGTAGCGCTCCCGCGCCTCGGCCATGGCCTGGGCGAAAGCATCGCCGGAGGAGGCATCGCGCGAGTGGGCATCGTCGGACGAGTTGTCGCCGGCTTCGCTTTCGACCCTGCCGCGGTGCTGGCTGAGCGCCAGGTGGCGACCGAGCAGGAACATCGCGGCGAGCTTGTTGTGGCTGCGGATCTTGAGGTAGGTGCGGCCGTCGGAAGACTGCGCCGCCTCGATGCTGAGAGCGGCCGCCGTCACGGCGTCGATCTCGTCGAGCGGCCGCAGCGTGCCGTCGGGCCGGAGCGCCTGGCGGATATCGGCGAAGGCGATATGCGCCGCCTCGCGCAGCAGGCACTCCAGCGTGACCCGGCCCGCGCCAGCGCCGGCCCCTCGATCGCGGCGATAGCGGCGGCGATTTTCGGCTTGCGCAGCAGCTTGAAGGACTGCGTCTTGGCGGTCTTGGGCGAATATCCTCCGCTCCACCGTTCGCGGGAGCGGCCGAGTGAGGGGAAAGCCGCTCTCGCCGTGAGCTATAGAACAGCTTTCTATAGCTCACAGAACCGCCTTGATGCCCCCTCACCTGACCTCTCCCCCAAGTCGCGCCTCAGAAGGCGCTGAGGGGGAGAGGAATATGAAAGGAGAGGAACATGACGATTATGGAAACGCGTGCTAACTCTTGGTCATGGCGAAATCAAAATCCCCTGCCGACAAATCCCCCGCTAAATCCGCATCAGGTGCCAACAAGCCGCTGCGGCACCTCCATCTGATCGACGGCTCGGGCTACATCTTCCGCGCCTATCACGCGCTGCCGCCGATGCAGCGGCCCGACGGCACGCCGGTCAACGCGGTGTTCGGCTTCTGCAAGATGCTGATGGAGTACATCGACAATCCCGAGGCCGATCATCTCGTGGTCATCCTCGACGCCGGCTCCAAGACCTTCCGCAACGACATCTATTCCGACTACAAGGCGCACCGGCCGCCGCCGCCCGAGGACCTGATCCCGCAGTTCCCGCTGATCCGCGAGGCCGCCAGGGCGTTCGGCCTGCCGGTCTGCGAGCTCGAGAACTACGAGGCCGACGACCTGATCGCGACCTACGCCCGCCTCGCCGTCGAGAAGGGCGGGACCTGCGTCATCGTCTCGTCGGACAAGGACCTGATGCAGCTGGTGCGGCCGGGCGTCGAGATGGTCGACCCGATGAAGAAGCGCAGGATCGGGCCGGCCGAGGTCTTCGAGAAATTCGGCGTCGCCCCCGAGAAAGTCGTCGATGTCCAGGCGCTGGCCGGCGACTCGACCGACAACGTGCCGGGCGTGCCGGGCATCGGTGTGAAGACCGCGGCGCAGCTCATCAACGAGTACGGCGATCTCGAGACGCTGCTGGCGCGTGCGGCTGAGATCAAGCAGCCCAAGCGGCGCGAGGCGCTGATCGAGCATGCCGAGAAGGCTCGCATCTCGCGCAGGCTGGTGCTGCTGCGCGACGACGTCCCCGCCCCCGCCGATCCCGACAGCTTCGACAAGAACAAGCCCGACCCGGCGGTGCTGCTGCCGTGGCTGGCGCAGCAGGGCTTCAAGAGCCTGCTGGCCCGCTTCAGCGCCGAGGCGACGGCGGCCGGCATATCGGTGCCCGAAGCCGCACCGGTGCCGCAGGTCGTGCAGTCCAGGCCCGCGCTCGCCACCACGTCGCGGCCCAACGAGCCCTTCTCGGCGGCCAACTACGAGATGATCCAGAGCGAGGCCCAGCTCGACGAATGGATTGCCGAAGCCACCAAGGCCGGCGCCGTCGCCTTCGACTGCGAGACCGATGCGCTCGATTCCAACAATGCGGGCCTGGTCGGCGTCTCGCTCGCCCTGCTCGACGGGCCGTGGGGCAACGTCAACGTGAGCAAGCGGCGCGCCGCCTACCTGCCGCTCGCCCATCGCACGCCCGGGGGTGCCGCACAGGGAGCGCTCGATCTCGCCGGCGACGGCGGAGATAAAGACGGCGGCAAGCTGCTCGACGGCCAGCTCGATCTCAAGAAGACGGTGGCGAAACTGAAGCCGCTGCTCGAGGACCCGTCGGTCCTGAAGATCGGCCAGAACATCAAGTACGACATGGCGGTGTTCCGCCGCTACGGCGTCGAGATCGGGCCGGTCGACGACACCATGCTGCTGTCCTTCGTGCTCGACGGCGGCAAGCATGGCCACGGCATGGACGAGCTGGCCGAACGCATGCTCGACCAGAAGACCATCAAGTTCTCCGACGTCGCGGGCGCTGGCGCGAAGCAAGTGAGCTTCGACCGCGTGCCGCTCGACAAGGCGCGCGATTATGCGGCCGAAGACGCCGACGTCACCATGCAGCTCTGGGCGCGGCTCAAGCCCCGCATCACCGCCGAGCACATGGTGACGATGTACGAGACCGTCGAGCGGCCGCTGATCGGCGTGCTGGTCGGCATGGAAGCGCATGGCATCCGCGTCGACGCGCCGCGTCTCAAGGAGCTGTCGGCCGATTTCGAGAAGCGACTCGCTACGCTGGAGATCGAGCTGCACAAGGTCGCCGGCCGCGAGTTCAACGTCTCCTCGCCCAAGCAGCTGGGCGAGATCCTGTTCGACGAGCAGAAGCTGCCCGGCGGCAAGCGCAACAAGAACGGCTCGTGGGCGACCGATGCCGGCGTGCTCGACGACCTCGCCGCGGCGGGTCACGCGCTGCCGGTGAAGATCCTGGAGCACCGCCAGCTCGCCAAGCTCAAGGGCACCTATACCGACGCGCTGATCCGCCAGATCGATGCGAAGACGGGCCGCGTCCACACCTCGTATCACATGACGGGCGCGGCGACGGGGCGGCTCGCCTCGACCGATCCCAACCTGCAGAACATCCCGGTGCGCTCGGAGGAAGGCCGCAAGATCCGCGAGGCCTTCATCGCCGAGAAGGGCCACAAGCTCCTGTCGGCCGACTATTCGCAGATCGAGCTGCGGCTGCTGGCGCATGTCGCCGACATCGGCTCACTCAAGGAGGCCTTTGCGCGCGGCGACGATATCCACGCCATCACCGCGAGCGAGATGTTCGGCGTGGCGGTCAAGGGCATGGACCCGCTGGTGCGGCGGCGCGCCAAGGCGATCAACTTCGGCATCATCTACGGCATCTCGGCCTTTGGGCTGGCCAACCAGCTCGGCATCGGCCAGCAGGAGGCCAAGGAATACATCGCCAGGTATTTCCAGCGCTATCCCGGCATCCGCGACTACATGGAAACCACCAAGGACTACGCGCGCAAGCACGGCTACGTGAAAACCCCGTTCGGCCGCAAGATCCACCTCCGCTTCATCGCCGACAAAAGCCAGGGCATGCGCGCCTTCGCCGAGCGCGCCGCGATCAACGCACCTCTTCAGGGAGGGGCGGCTGACATCATCAAGAAGGCGATGATCCGGCTCCCCGGTGCGCTCACTAAGGCGAAGCTCGGCGCGCGCATGCTGCTGCAGGTGCATGACGAGTTGCTGTTCGAGGTTGCGGACAAGGAGATCGACAAGACCAAGATGGTCGCCCGCGAGGTCATGGAGGGCGCCGCCACGCTTTCGGTGCCGCTGGTCGTCGACACCGGCGTCGGCCAGAACTGGGCGGCGGCGCACTGACAACCTCGTCGTCCCGACTCGCGCGGGGTAACCCCCGCGCTGGAGCGAAGCGAAGTGGAGGGACCTCTTTTCGCGGCCGACAAAAAAGGCCCCTCGGCTACGCTCGGGGCGACGGTTTTTTGAGAGGACAACATGAAGATCTGGGGTCGCACGAATTCGATCAACGTCATGAAGGTGCTGTGGGCCGCCGACGAGTGCGGCGTCGCCTACGAGCGCACCGATGTCGGCGGCGCCTTCGGCGGCAACGACCAGAAATGGTACCTCGACATGAACCCCAACGGCGTCGTGCCGACCATCGACGACGGCGGCCGGGTGATCTGGGAGAGCAATTCGGCCGTGCGCTATCTCGCCGCCCGCTACGCCACGGGCTCGCTGTGGCCGGTCGATCCCGGCGAGCGCGCCGAGGCCGACCGCTGGATGGACTGGCAGCTTTCGACGATTTCCGAGGACATGCGCGTGACCTTTTGGGGTTTGATCCGCACGCCCGAAGACAAACGCGACAGGACGGCGATTGCCAAGTCGGCGCAGAACCTCGGCAGGCTGTTCGAGCGCCTCGACGGCTGGCTCGAGGGCCGCAAGTATGTCGGCGGCGAGCGCTTCACCATGGGCGACATTCCGGTCGGCTGCTTCATCCATCGCTGGTACGCCCTGCCGATCGAGCGGCCGGAGCTCGGGAACGTCAAGGCGTGGTACGAGAGGCTGGGGACGCGGCCGGCCTATCGAAAACACATCATGGTCAAATTGACGTGAGGCTTTCGCATCGTGTGACCGACGATGTCGTAGCGCCCGACACGAACGCGCCACATTTTCGACTCCAGATGCCCGCGCCTCGAATTTGAGGCGTTTCAGTCACGGAGTTGAGTCATGAACAAGCGTATCGTTGCCCTCGCCGCCCTCGTCGGCGCCACTGTCAGTGCATTGGCGGTCGTCCCGCAACTCGCCTCGGCCAAGGTGCCGCCGGCGCTGGCGCAGGCCCCCTCTTCGATGAGCGGCGGCCAGACCGTCGACATCAACAGCGCCAGCAAGGGCGAGCTGACGACGCTGGCCGGCATCGGCCAGGACCGCAGCGACGCCATCATCCGCAACCGGCCGTTCCGCTCCAAGGACGAGCTGGTCAACCGCCACATCGTGCCGGCCGGCGTCTACGGCCAGATCCACAACCAGATCGCGATCAGGCAGTAACGCCTCGCGGACCCTCCCCCTGTAACAGGGGGAGGGTCACACGAGCCGGTAAACCTCGATCGGCTGTTCCCTGCCCTTGACGTGATGAGGCTCGGGCACGGGCAGCGCGATCGCCAGCGCCGCGCGGTCCTTCAGCGCCGCGATGGTGTCGCCGCTCACCAGCACCACGACCTCCTCGCCCGGCTTCATGAATTCCTTGCCGAGCTGCTCCATGCGCTGGGCGATGTTCACGGTGTCGCCGACCACGGTGAAGTTGACGCGGCCGGGCGCGCCGATATTGCCGACCACGACCGGGCCGGAATGCAGCCCGATGCGCACGCGGATCGGTGCCGAGCCGGCGGCGCGGCGGGCGGCGTTGTCCTCGGCGATGGTGGCGGCGATCGCCAGCGCGGCGCGGATGGCTGAATCGGCGTGGTCGTCCATCTTCGAGATGCCCCCCCACACCGCCATGACGGAGTCGCCGATGTATTTGTCGATCATGCCGTGCTCGTGCTCGATGCAGGCGCCGACCAGGGCGAAGTGATGGTTGAGCAGGTCGGCGGTCTCGGTCTCGGGCAGGTGCTCGGCCTGCGGCGTGAACTCGACGATGTCGGTGAACATCACCGTGACGTCGCGGCGGCGCGAGACCACGGCATCCTCGCCCGCCGCCATCAGCCGGAAGACCAGGCGATGCGGCACGTATTCGCCGAACCAGCGCAGGGCGCCGCGCGCCTTGTCGAGGCTGTGGCCGGCGTCGTCGACCTCGCGCAGCCACGACGGCTTGTGGAACGGCTTGTCGAATTCCAGGCGCTCGATCGACTGGGCGGCCGAGGTGATGGTGCGGATCGAGCGCGCCATGCGCAGGCCCATCAGCAGGGCCAGCAGCAGGGCGATGCCGAGCGTGGCGGCGCCGACGATGGCGCCGTTGGTCAGCCGGTCGAGATCGTCGCTGACGTCCTCGATCGGGAAGTAGCGCCCGACCAGCCACGCCTCCGGCCCGTATTCCGTCACCTTGCGGTAAACAAACACCCACCGCCTGCCCTCAGTCTCCACGACATGGCCGAAGCCGCCCATGGCGCGCTCGAGCTGGGCGTTGCGCACGCGCTTGCCGTGGAAGAGGGCCAGCACCGGATCGTCGACCTCGCCGATCGTCGGCAGCGGCTTGGCTTCGGAGAGCCCCAGCCCGCGCGGATCGACCAGGCGGCGATGCGCCAGCACGAGGTTCTGCTCCTTGCCGACCAGGATGAAATAGCGGCCGTCGCCGCCCTGGCCGCGGTCGCCGATCTGGTAGGACAGATCACCGACGCCGACGGTGGCAACCAGGCCGCCGATGAAAGCGTCGTCGATGCGGCGCACCGGCGTGCGCACGTTCAGCACTGGCTGCCTGAGGCTGTCGCTCCAGAACAGCGCGCCCCAGAAGGTGCGATGCAGGGTCTGCATCTCGCGGAAGCGCTCGAAGCCGCGCCGCAGCTCGGTGGGCGGGATGGTGTCGGCCACCACCTTGCCGTCGGCATGGCGGATGACGCGGTGCAGCTTGAGGTCGAGCGTGCCGAACACCGCGGCCGAGACGGCGGGCACGCGGCTCATCATCACCGCCAGGGTCTCGCGCATCTCGACAGGCGATTCGATGTCGATGCGACCGCGCGCGGCGAGTGCGGCGACCAGCTCGAGATGCTCGGTGACGGGATCGAGGCGGCTGTGGAGAAGCGCCACCTGGCTTTCAACGACGCGGCTGGTGCGGTCGACCAGCAGGCGCTCGGTGGTGCCGGTGGCGCCGGCCAGCACCGCGATGTAGGCGACACCCGAGACCAGCGCCAGCGACGCGAAGGCAAGGGCCAGCGCTGCGATCAGCGGCAGACGCCACCGCCGCCGTTCGGTGCCGGCGGCGTCCCTGACGGTCATGCTGCGGGGGAGTGTAGCACTAGTCCCCGCTCCAGGGGCCTCAGGCCGCCGCCCGGATCGCGGCCTTGTTGACCTTGCTGTCGACGTGGCTCTCGAACTGCAGGAAGTTCTTCTCGAAGCGCTGGGCGACGTCGCGGGCGGCGCTGTCGTAGGCCTTCTTGTCGGTCCACGAATCCTTGGGATTGAGCACGTTGCCCGGCACGTCGGGGCAGGCGCTCGGCACCTGCATGCCGAAGTGCGGATCGGTCGAGGAGGCGACGGCGGCCAGCGAGCCGTTGAGCGCCGCCCGCACCATCGCGCGGGTGTGGCGGATCGCCATGCGGTTACCGACGCCATAGCCGCCGCCCGACCAGCCGGTGTTGACCAGCCAGCACTTGACGTTCTGGCGCGCCATCTTCTCGCCCAGCATCTTGGCGTAGACGGTGGGATGGCGCGGCATGAACGGCGCGCCGAAGCAGGTCGAGAAAGTCGCCTGCGGTTCGGTGACGCCCTTCTCGGTGCCGGCGACGCGCGCGGTGTAGCCCGAAAGGAAGTGATACATCGCCTGCTCCGGCGACAGCCGCGAGATCGGTGGCAGCACGCCGAAGGCGTCGGCCGTCAGCATGACGATGTTCTCCGGCGTGCCGGCGATGCCGGTGGCGCTGGCGTTGGGGATGAAGTCGAGCGGATAGCAGGCGCGCGTGTTCTCGGTGTAGCGACCGTCGTCGAGGTCGAGCGCGCCGGTCGCCGGGTCGATCACGACGTTTTCCAGCACCGTGCCGAAGCGCGACGTCGTGGCGTAGATCTCGGGCTCGGCTTCGCGCGAGAGCTTGATCACCTTGGCGTAGCAGCCGCCCTCGAAATTGAAGAGGCTGGTCTCGCCCCAGCCATGCTCATCGTCGCCAAGCAGGGTGCGCGACGGGTCAGCCGACAGCGTGGTCTTGCCGGTGCCCGAGAGCCCGAAGAAGATCGCGACGTCGTTCTTCGGCCCGACATTGGCCGAGGCGTGCATGGGCAGCACGTTCTTGTCGGGCAGCAGGTAGTTCAGGATCGTGAACACGCTCTTCTTGATCTCGCCCGCGTACCAGGTGCCGCAGATGGCAACGACCCGGTCGGTGAAGTTCACCAGCACGGCACAGTCCGAGGCGGTGCCGTCGAGCTTGGGCTCGGCCTGGAAGCCCGGCAGGTTCAGGATCGTGAAGTCGGGCTTGAAGCCTTCGAGTTCCTCGGGCCGCGGCCGCAGGAACATGTTCTTGGCGAAGAGATTGTGCCAGGCGGTCTCGGTGATGACACGCACGCCGATGCGATGCGCGGGATCGGCGCCGGCCCAGCAGTCGCGCGCGAACAGTTCGCGACGCTGGGCGTAGGCGGTCATGCGATTGTAGAGCGCGCGGTATTTTTCCGGCGAGATCGGCTTGTTGGTCTTGCCCCAGTCGATGCGGTCCTTGCTCCCGGAATCCTCGACGAAGAACTTGTCGTTGGGCGAGCGGCCGGTATGCACACCGGTGCGCACCACGAAGGCGCCGCCGTCGCCGACTTGACCTTCGCGGCGGCGGATCGCCTCCTCGTAGAGCGCCGGCACCGAGAGGTTCCAGTGCACGTTCGAGAGGTTTTTAAGTCCGAGGGAATCGAGGCCGATCTTGGGAACGATGAAGCCCGCCTGTTGCACGGCGTTTTCTCCCTTTTGATACCCAGTACTGATGGCGCCTTATGCTCCAAAAGACATGGCAGGAGTAGGGCCCCGCAACTGCGACTTTTTTAGCGTGTGAATCATCTTTCGCAGTCGCGAAGGCGTCCCGCCCCGCGGAATCGAGGGCGTAAATCAGGCAGTTCTGGCCTTTGCCACCAAAGCGATCAGCGCCTTGCGGGCCTCGTCGGGTCCGGACACCGGCACCGGCAGCGCCAGCCGTCCCGTCGTCCCGCCGGCGCGCAGGTCGATGCCTTCGCTATCGATGCCGGTCATACGCCAGCCCGTGCCCGGCAGTTTCAGCAGCTTGGCGGCATAAAGCCCGACCGCCTCGGCGTGGTCCTCGTTCATGTGAGCCACGATGTCGGCCTCGGCCACCGCCAGTGCCGGCGGCGGGGCTTCGGGCAGAAGGTCGGCAATATCGAGCCAGGCGATCTTGCCAAAGCCGCCGACCAGATGGGCACGCTCGAGGGTCACGCGATAGAAGCGGAAATCGCGGAAGCCGGCATACATTTCGGCGTCGGGATGACGGGCGAGGAATCGCTGCTTCAGCCGTTCGTCGTCGGTAATCGCCGCCCGGCCGAGCAAGGTGGCACGCGGGCCGGTCAGCGGCTGGGCGAGGCCGCCGGTACCGTCGAACAGCAGCGACACCCGGGGATCGGCCTTGATCGCCTTGCTGTGCTCGGCGAGGTCGCTCAGCAGCAGGATCGGCGAGAGGTCGTGGTCGACGGCCGCAACGACCAGCGAGGCATAGGGCCAGCCGCCCGTATCGTCGGGCAAGCCACTGGGCAAGGCGCTGGCCAGGGCTGCGCGATCGAGGCTGCGCACAAGGTTCCGCACCGAACGAGCCATATTTTGGGCCGTATCCGAGGGGCTTTCCGACTGGGTCATGCTATTGTCTTCCGCCATTTCGCTGGGAGCTTCACGCCGTGCGCAAGAACATCGCCCTCGTTGATGACGACCGCAACATTCTGACCTCCGTGTCGATGTTGCTAGAGGCCGAAGGGTTTCAGGTCAAAACCTACGGCGACGGCGCCGCCGCCCTCGAGGAGCTGAACCAGGCGCCGCCCGATCTCGGCATTTTCGACATCAAAATGCCCCGGATGGACGGCATGGAGCTGCTCAACCGCATCCGCAAGACGCAGCAGTTTCCGGTGATCTTCCTCACGTCGAAGGACGAGGAGATCGACGAAGTGCTTGGCCTGCGCATGGGCGCCGACGATTTCATCCGCAAGCCGTTCTCGCAGCGCCTGCTGCTGGAGCGCATCCGGGCCGTGCTGCGCCGCGCCGACGGCGGCGGAGCCAAGGGCGAGGGTACTGCCGCCGAGCGCATCACGCGCGGCGAGCTGATCCTCGATCCCAGCCGCCACCAGTGCACGTGGAAGGGCAAGGAAGTGCATCTGACCGTGACCGAGTTCCTGCTGCTGAAGTCGCTGGCCGAGCGGCCGGGCCACGTCAAGAACCGCGACCAGCTGATGGATGCCGCCTATGGCGAGACCATCTATGTCGACGACCGCACGATCGACAGCCACATCAAACGCGTGCGCCGCAAGTTCCGCGAGGTCGACGGCGAGTTCGAGCAGATCGAAACTCTGTATGGCATCGGATACCGATACCGCGACGCCTGAAGCCAGGAACCCGGGCTTCAGGACTCTTTTCGAACGGCTGACCGCCTTCGTTCCGCGCCGCCGTGTCCCGACAACTACGGCGTCCGGGGAAGCCGCTGCTGCCGAGACGCCCTCCCTGCTGCGCCGCCGCCGTCAGCGCGGCCGGCGCTTTTCGCCGCTCACCCGGCGCATTCTCCTGCTCAACATCGTGCCAGTGGCGCTGCTGGCGCTTTCCGCCGTCTATCTCAGCAATTACGAGGACGAGCTGATCGACGCTGAACTCGCCTCGCTGCTAGTCCAGGGCGAGATGGTGGCAGCCGGCATCGGCGAGGTCGCGGTGGTTGGCGGTGAAACCACGGTCAACCGCCTCGACGCCAACGCCGCGCGCCAGCTGCTGATCCGCCTGGTGCGGCCGACCAGCGTGCGGGCGCGGCTGTTCAGCGAGACCGGCGAGCTTCTGGGCGACACGGCACTGCTGATCGAGGCCGGCCGCATCCACATCCAACCCCTGCCGCCGCCCGAGGTCGCTGCCGAGACCGATGTGCCGTGGTCGGAGCGCGTCGGCGACTGGCTGAGCCGGCAGATCTCGCGCACCGACCGCTATCCCGAATATGCCGAGAAGCCGCTGGCCAGCTCGCGCGATTTTCCCGAGGCCGCCAACGCGTTGCGCGGCTTCAATGCCTCGGCCGTGCGCACCACCGCCGACGGCAAGCTGATGCTGAGCGGCGCCGTGCCGGTGCAGCGCTACAAGCAGGTGCTGGGCGCGCTGATGCTGAGCCGCGACAACCGCGCTATCGCCGCCTCGCTGCGCGAGGTGCGCTACGACATGCTGACCATTGCGGTGGCGGCACTGGGCATCACCATCCTGTTCTCGCTCTATCTTGCCGGCACCATCACCCAGCCGATCGTGCGGCTGGCCCGCGCCGCCGACGAGGTCCGCCTGGCGCGCGAGACGCGGCCGGAGATTCCCGACCTCGGCCGGCGCGGCGACGAGATCGGCGATTTGAACGACTCACTGCGCTCGATGACCAACGCGCTGTGGCAGCGCATCAACGCCATCGAGAGCTTCGCCGCCGACGTGGCGCACGAGCTCAAGAACCCGCTGACTTCCCTGCGCTCGGCGCTGGAAGTCGCGGCCCGCACCGACCTCGAGCCCGAGCGGCGGGCCAAGCTGATGGCCATCGTCATGGACGACATCAACCGGCTGGACCGGCTGATCTCCGACATCTCCGACGCCTCGCGGCTCGACGCCGAGCTGATGCGCGGCGAGGTCCGCGCAGTCGACCTGCACAAGCTGCTGTCCGACATGATGGCCCATTACACCGAGACCGCCGCGGCCAAGCAGGGCGTCGAGATCGAGTTTCGTCTCGCCGCCAATCCACCGTTCGCCGCGCACGGCCATGACAGCCGCTACGGTCAGGTCTTCCGCAACGTTATCTACAACGCGCTGTCGTTCAGCCCGCGCGGCTCGCGCATCGTCGTCGAACTCGGCCGCGAGGTCCGCGGCGACTATTTCGTCGTCACCATCGACGACGAGGGCCCGGGCATTCCCGAGGAGAACCTCGAATCGGTGTTCGGCCGCTTCTACTCGGAGCGCCCGAGCGAGCATTTCGGCCAGCATTCCGGGCTCGGCCTGTCGATCTGCAGGCAGATCATGGAGACCTATGGCGGCTCGATCGCCGCCGCCAACCGGCGCGCAGCCCCTCATGGACCAGAAGGCGGCCGCATCCTGGGCGCCCGCTTCACGATCCGCGTGCCCGCGGCCACTCCCGGCAAATAGATGCTGATCCACGGCACCTGCGTGGCGCTGCGGCTGAATTCCCGATGGCGCGCCGTCCTGCTGCGCGGCGGTCCGGGCAGCGGCAAGTCGGACCTCGCCTTGCGCCTGATCGATGGAGGCGCGCGCCTCGTGGCCGACGACCAGACGCATCTGGTAAAAAAAGGCCGCATCCTCATGTGCGCGGTGCCGCCGCCGCTCAAATCCCTGATAGAGGTGCGCGGTTTGGGCATCGTGAAACTGAAGCGGACGCAGACCCTGCCGAGCGCTCGCCTCGCCCTGCTGGTCGACCTGGTGCCGCTGCAGAAGATCGAGCGCATGCCCGACCCCGTCACGGAATCGTTGCTGGGTGTCGCCGTACCGCTGCTGGCGCTGGCACCCTTCGAAGCCTCAGCCGCCGCCAAGTTGCGGCTTGCGCTGGCACGAATCGCGGCGGCATGATCGCAGCGCTGCTTCATGTCCGAACGCCGTCCCTTCGTCCTCATCACCGGCCTGTCCGGCGCCGGTCGCATCACCGCGCTGCGGGCGCTCGAGGATCTGGGCTACGTCGCCGTCGACAACCTGCCGCTGCCGCTGCTCGGCGACCTCATGCGCTCGACCTCCGGCGCCGCCGGCGAGATGGCCGCACCGCTGGCTTTCGGCATCGACACTCGCACCTATGGCTTCGATCCGCAGGACCTGGCGCAACAACTGACCGAGCTGAAGCAGCGCGCCGATCTGGCGCCGCGGCTGCTCTTCCTCGATTGCGACACCGAAACGCTTCAACGTCGATTCACCGAGACGCGCCGGCCGCATCCGCTGGCGCCCGACCGGCCGGTGGTCGACGGCATCATCGACGAACGCCGCCTGCTCGCCCGCCTGCGCGACACCGCCGACGTCACCATCGACACCTCGGTGCTCACCCCGCAGCAGTTCAAGCAGCTGCTGGTCGGCCACTTCGCGCTGGGCGAAAAGCCGGGGCTGCGCCTGGCCGTGACGTCGTTCTCCTTCGCCCGCGGCCTGCCGCGCGAAGCCGACCTGGTGTTCGACGTGCGCTTCCTCAAGAACCCGCATTACGAGGCGGCGCTGAAACCCCTCACCGGGCGCGATCCGGCGGTGGCGGCCTTCGTCGAGGCCGACCCCGACTACCGGCCGTTCCTCGACCGGCTGAAAGGCCTGGTCGGGCCGCTCCTGCCGCGTTTTGACGCGGAAGGCAAAACCTATCTAACCATAGCGGTCGGATGCACCGGTGGACGCCACCGCTCGGTGGCCGTGGCGGAGCAGCTGGCAAGCTGGTTGCGCGCCGAAGGCCGCTCGGTCACTCTCTCCCACCGCGACGCCGAGGTTCTTCCGGGGCCCGGCCGCGGAGCGTGATTCGGGCATGAATTCGGGTGTAGATTCGGGTAGCGCATGATCGGCATCGTCCTCGTGACCCACGGCAATCTGGCGCGCGAATTCCTGGCCGCCCTGGAGCATGTCGTCGGTCCGCAGCAATGTACTTCGGCGGTCTGCATCGGCGCCGACGACGACATGGAAAAACGGCGCAGCGAAATCCTCGAGCAGGTGAAGACCTGCGATTCGGGCGACGGCGTGATCGTGCTCACCGACATGTTCGGCGGCACGCCATCCAACCTCGCGATCTCGATCATCGAGCAGGCGCGCATCGAGGTGCTGGCCGGCGTCAACCTGCCGATGCTGGTCAAGCTCGCCAGCGTCCGCAACCGGCCGCTCGCCGAGGCCGTGCGCATGGCCCAGGAAGCCGGCCGCAAGTACATCACTGTCGCCTCGCGTCTGCTGGCCAAGGAAGCGTCGTGAACGACGCGGCGGAAGCCGTGGCCGGGGCGCTCCGGCGTATGCTGCCGATCGCCAACAAGCGCGGCCTGCACGCAAGGGCCGCCGCCAAGTTCGTTCGCACCGCCGGGCAGTTCGATTCGGTCGTGCGCGTGGCCTTCAAGGGCCAGGAAGTCTCGGGTCTCTCGATCATGGGCCTGATGATGCTGGCCGCCGGCATCGGCAGCGAGATCGAGCTGTCGTGCTCGGGCAAGCAGGCCGCCGAGGCGATGGCCGCGCTCGCGGCCCTGGTCGAGAGCAAGTTCGGCGAGGATTAGCCGGCCGCTACTTGATCCTTGCCGGAATAGTAGCCGATCACCAGCGTGACGACGGACAACAAGACGGAGCTCAGGATGCCGAGGAAGAACTTGGAGGCATCCACCCATTTGTCCCAGCCGCCATACGCGGTGCCGGCGGCCACCATCAGCACCACGAGACCGATCAGGCCGACAAAAGCGTAGATCAGCAGCTTGGCGATCAGCGAGCGATCGTCCGTCTGCAGACGCTGCGCATAGTCTTCGGCCACTTTCTGGCCCTGCTCGACGTTCTTTTCCGTCGCCTGGAACGACTGGTCAAGATCGCTCATGGGGCCACGGCGCCGGCGGGCCTAGTACTTGCCGACGCTGCTTTTGACGGCGTCGGAAAGAGAATTCGCCGAAGCCAGCAGGTCCCGGATGATTTTCTCCAATCGGGCGCGATGGGGATCGCTGGGCGGCAATGCTTCCATCTCCGCGCGATACTGCTTGGGCTTGTCCAGAAGCGAAGCCGCCTCGTTCGACAGTGCCACCAGCCGGTCATCGCGATTTTGCATGGGGCGATTATCTCCGCTTTGCAAGAGACCCCTCAATTGGGAAGGCCCGGACGGGAGTTCAATGCCGCCGGCCATAACGGCGAGCGGGGATGGAGATAAAGCCTGCCGCATATGGCCATAAATTCTTGCTTATATGCGCATGAGGCGCGTTGAGGCGGGGGCTGGCCGCTGATAAGACACGGCCGCCGAATACACCCTAGCATCCCCGGGAGCGCCGCATGGCCCAGGATTATATCGTCAAGGATATCGGGCTCGCCGACTGGGGCCGCAAGGAACTCGACATGGCCGAGACCGAGATGCCCGGCCTGATGTCGATCCGCAAGGAATACGGGCCCAAGAAGCCGCTGAAGGGCGCGCGCGTCGCGGGCTCGCTGCACATGACCATCCAGACAGGCGTGCTGATCGAGACGCTGAAGGAGCTGGGCGCCGACGTGCGCTGGGCCTCGTGCAACATCTACTCGACGCAGGACCACGCCGCGGCCGCCATCGCCAAGGCCGGCACGCCGGTCTTCGCCATCAAGGGCGAGTCGCTGGAAGAGTATTGGGACTATACGCACAAGATCTTCGAATGGGGCGACGGCGGCGAACCCAACATGATCCTCGACGACGGCGGCGATGCAACGCTGCTGGTCCATCTCGGCATCCGCGCCGAGAAGGATGCCTCGCTGATCGCCAAGCCGACCAACGAGGAGGAAGAGGTCCTCTACAAGGCGATCGCCAAGACCAACAAGGCCAAGCCCGGCTGGTACGCCAAGCTCGGCAAGTCGATCCGCGGCGTCACCGAGGAGACCACCACCGGCGTGCACCGTCTCTACACGATGGAGAAGGAAGGCAAGCTTTTGTGGCCGGCCATCAATGTGAACGACTCGGTCACCAAGTCGAAGTTCGACAATCTCTACGGCTGCCGCGAGTCGCTGGTCGACGGCATCCGCCGCGGCACCGACGTCATGATGTCGGGCAAGGTGGCTATGGTCGCGGGCTTCGGCGATGTCGGCAAAGGCTCAGCCGCCTCGCTGCGCCAGGCCGGCTGCCGCGTCATGGTCTCCGAGATCGACCCGATCTGCGCCCTGCAGGCGGCGATGGAAGGCTACGAGGTCGTGACGATGGAAGATGCCGCCCCGCGCGCCGATATCTTCGTCACCGCGACCGGCAATGTCGACGTGCTGACTCTCGACCACATGAAGGCGATGAAGCACCGCGCCATCGTCTGCAACATCGGCCACTTCGACAGCGAGATCCAGATCGCCAACCTGCGGAACTTCAAGTGGCATAACGTCAAGCCGCAGGTCGACGAGGTCGAGTTCCCCGACGGCAAGCGCATCATCGTTCTGTCGGAAGGCCGCCTCGTCAATCTCGGCAACGCCACGGGCCATCCGAGTTTCGTGATGTCGGCCTCGTTCTCCAACCAGACGCTGGCCCAGATCGAACTGTGGGCCAATCCGACTAAGTACGAGAAGAAGGTCTACGTCCTGCCCAAGAGCCTGGACGAGAAGGTCGCGGCCTTCCATCTCGAGAAGGTCGGCGCCAAGCTCACCAAGCTCCGCCCCGACCAGGCCGAGTACATCGGCGTGCCCGAGGCCGGGCCGTTCAAGGGCGATCTCTACCGCTACTAGGCCCAACCGCCCACAGGGGCGCACATGCTAAAAGTCGGCATCGGAGGACCCGGTGCCGACTTTTCAATTTGACCTTGCCGATGAGATCGCGACCCAAGGGTTGGGCTACACGCTGGCCCAGCGGCTGAAGCCGCGCGACGTCGTGGCGCTGAGCGGTGAGCTCGGCGCCGGCAAGACGACGCTGGCGCGCTCGATCATCCGTGCCGCGGCGGCCGATCCCTACCTCGAAGTGCCGAGCCCGACCTTCACCCTGGTCGAGGTCTACGAGACCAAGCGCGGCACCTTCTGGCACTTCGACCTCTATCGCCTGGAGACGCCCGAGCAGGTCTTCGAGCTCGGCTGGGAAGACGCACTCGCCGGCGGCATCGTGCTAATCGAATGGCCAGAGCGGCTGGGTGCCCTGCTGCCCAAGCATCTCGGCGTCGCACTGGAGATCGCGGGCGAAGGACGACGCGCGATCCTTGACACGGTCGATTCCCATGCCTGAACGCGCAGCCCTCCGCGCGGCGTTCGTGGCGGCGACGGGATGGGGCGACGCCACGGAACACCTGCTCGCCAGCGACGCCTCGTTCCGAAAATACTACCGCTGGACGCGCGACAGCGAGACCCGCGTCGTCATGGACGCGCCGCCGCCGCAGAATGACGTGCGCCCGTTCACGCGCATCGCCTACCACCTGCTGGCTCTCGGCCTCAGCCCGCCCGAGATCCGGGCGGAAGATCCCGAACGCGGCTTTCTCCTGCTGGAAGATTTCGGCGACGACACCTTCGCCCGCGTGCTGGAAAAGGGCGGCGACGAACTCGCACTCTATTCACGCGCCGCCGACGTGCTGGTGGCGCTGCATGCCACCGGCCCACGCGCGATTCTGCCCGGCCTCACGGCCTATGCCGGCGAGGCCATGATCGAGGCTGCGATGCTGCTGCCGGAATGGTACCTGCCCGAGGCGACGGGCAAGCCGACGCCGGCCGAGACCATCGAGAGCTACCGCGCGGCGTGGCGCGCCTGCCTTGCGCATATGCCTAAAACCGCCGACACGCTGCTGCTGCGCGACTTCCACAAGGACAATCTAATGTGGCTGCCACAGCGCGCGGGCGTGCGCGCCTGCGGGTTGCTCGACTTCCAGGACGCCCAGACCGGTCATCCCGCCTACGATCTCGTCTCACTGATCGAGGACGCGCGCCGCGACGTGGCGCCCACCGTGCACAAGGCGGTGTTCGAGCACTATCTCGCGGAGGCTGGCATCACCGATCGCGCTGATTTCACCACCGGCTTCAACATCGTCGGCGCGCAGCGCCACGCCCGCATCGTCGGGCTGTTCGTGCGCCTGCTGAAGCGCGACGGCCGGCCGCAATACCTGCCGCACCTGCCGCGCGTCTGGCGGATGTTCGAGCGCTCGCTGGCGCACGAGGCGCTCGCGCCGTTGCGCCGATGGGTAGACACGCATCTGCCGCCGGCGTTGCGCCGCATCGGTGCCGCATGATCCGCAGCGCCATGATCCTGGCGGCCGGCCGCGGCGAGCGCATGCGGCCGCTCAGTGATACGACGCCCAAGCCTCTTATCCCGGTATCGGGCCGCTCGATGCTCGACCGCGCGATGGATCGTTTGACCGATCACGGCGTTCGCAACATCGTGGTCAATGTCCATCATCTCGGCGAGCAGATCGCCAGCCATCTCGGCGGCCGCGCCAATATCGTGCGCGAGGATCGCCTGCTGGACACCGGCGGCAGCCTCAAGAACGCGCTTCCTTTGCTGAGCGAAGGTCCGTTCTTCGTGCTGAACGGCGACGGCTTGTGGACCGACGGCCCGGTGCCGATGCTGCGACGCATGGAAACCCTGTGGGATCCCGCGCGCATGGACGCGCTGCTGTTACTTCATCCCCTCGACCGGGCCATCGGCCGCGAAGCCTCGGACCGCGGCGACTACTTTCTCGAAGCAGACGGCCATGCACGCCATCGCGGCGCGGAGCCAAGCGCGCCCTATCTCTTCGCCAGCATCTCGGTCTGCGACCGCCGCCTGTTGCACAACGCGCCCGACGGCCCCTTCTCGCTGGTGAAGTCGTGGCATCGCGCCCAGGCGGCCGGCCACCTCTACGGCATGGTGCATGACGGCCAGTGGTTCCATGTCGGCACGCCGGCAGCCCTCGCCCAAGCCGAGCGGGTGCTGAAATGAAAGGTATCTTCTCGATCGGCATCGACCGGCATTTCGCCGACGAACTGGCGCGCGCGATCCTGGCCGAACACGGCCCCGATCCGCTGGCGCTGGCCGATACGCTGATCCTGGTGCCGACGCGGCGGTCGGTGCGAGCCTTGCGCGAGGCCTTCCTGCGCGCAGCAGCCGGCAAGCCGACGATCTTGCCGAAAATGGCGCCGCTCGGAGATGTGGAAGAGGGTGAATGGGGCGCCGGCGACGCGCTCGACCTGCCGCCCGCCATCGACCCCGCCGAACGCGAGGCGCTGCTGGCGCAGATGGTGGCGCTGTTCCGCGACGACACCGGCGAGCGCATCGCCCAGACGGCGGCGCAGGCGCTGAAGCTGGCGCGCGAGCTGGCGTCGCTGCTCGACGAACTCGCCATCGACGGCGTGCCCTTCGACAAGCTTGCCGGCCTGGTCGAGGGCAATTTCTCCCAGCACTGGCTGCGCACGCTGACGTTCCTCGAGATCGTCGGCACGGCGTGGCCGGCGGTGCTGGCCGAGCGTGGCCAGATCGACGTTCTCGACCGCCGCACCCGGGCGATCCGCGCCCAGGCCGAGCGCTGGCGCAAGACGCCGCCGCAAACGCCGGTCATTGCAGCAGGTTCGACCGGCTCGCAGCCCGCCACCCGTGAGCTCCTGGCCACCATCGCGCAGCTGCCGCAGGGCGTGGTCGTGCTGCCCGGCCTCGACCGCGACATGGACGAGGAGAGCTGGGCGGCGCTGGATCAAACCCATCCGCAATTCGGCCTGCGCGAACTTCTGGCCGCCCTCGACTGCGCGCGGACCGACGTTACCGAATGGCCGGGCGCGGCGAGAAATCCCATCCGCCGCCGCCTGATCGCCGAGCTGATGCGGCCGGCCGAGACCAGCGAGAACTGGAGCCGGCCCGATCCACTGGCGCTGGAGCATGTCTCGCGCGCCGACTGCGCCACCCATCAGCAGGAAGCATTGACGATCGCGCTGGCGCTCCGCGAAGTCCTGGAGAAACCCGGCCAGACCGGCGCCCTGATCACGCCCGACCGCGATCTCGCCCGCCGCGTCACCGCCGAACTGCTGCGCTGGGGTGTCGCCATCGACGACTCGGCCGGCGCGCCGCTCTCCGACACCCCGCCCGCCACGCTGCTGCGCGCGCTTCTAGCCGCCATCGACGGCGGCTTCGCCCCGGTCGATCTTCTGGCGCTGCTGAAGCATCCGCTGTGCACGCTTGGTCTCGAACGCGCGGCGCTTTTGGACGCCGCCCGCCGCCTCGACCGCAAATTTCTGCGCGGCCTCAAGCCCGCCGCCGGTATCGAGGCGATCCGCGCTCTGCTGAGCAAGCCCGAGCCCGCCATTTCGGATCTTCTGGACCGTCTCCAGGAACGCACCTCGGCACTCACGGCGTTGATGGCAATCAACGCCGCGCCCGACGCCCTGCTCAACGCCACCATCGCTGCGGCCGAAACCATCTCCTCCGCCGACACGCTGTGGCGCGGCGAATCAGGCGAAGCGCTGGCCGATGTGCTGGCCCGCCAGCGCATCGCCTGGGCCGGCCAGCCTGAAATCGCCGGCGGCGAATGGCCGGCCTTGTTCGGAACGATGCTGGCGACCGAAACCATCCGCCCCAGCTTCGGCCGCCATCCGCGCCTGTCGATCTGGGGTCCGCTCGAAGCCCGCCTGCAGCGCGCCGACCTGCTGGTGCTGGGCGGCCTCAACGAGGGCACCTGGCCGCCGTCGGTCGAAACAGGCCCATGGCTCAACCGGCCGATGCGTGGCGCGCTCGGCCTGCCGCAGCCCGAGCGCCGCATCGGCCTTGCCGCCCACGATTTCGTCTCGGCACTGGCCGCCGAGCGCGTGCTGATCACCCGCTCCGAGCGCGAGGGCGGCGCGCCGACCGTACCGTCGCGCTGGCTGGCGCGACTCGACGCGCTTCTCGGCTACGAGCACGGCTCGACCGCGCCGCCGCCGGTCTACATCCAGCGCGGCCTGCACTATGTGCAATGGGCCGACGCCCTCGACCGGCCCGCCGATTACCAGCCGTGGCTGCGCCCCAAGCCCACGCCGCCGCTGGCTGCCCGGCCGACCGAGCTCTACGTCACCGCGATCGAGCAATGGCGCCGCGATCCCTACGGCCTCTATGCCCGCTACATCCTCAGTCTTCGCGCGCTAGATCCGCTGGAAGCCGAACTGGGCGCCGCCGACCGCGGCGCCAAGCTGCACGACGCGCTCGACGAATTCCTGAAAGCCTATCCCTCGGGCGTGCTGCCGCCTGACGCCGTGGCGCGCTTCGAGGCGGTCGGCGAGCATCATCTGGGCGCACTGCTGGCCGCTCCCGCCGAGCGCGCCTTCTGGTGGCCGCGCTTCCAGCGGCTGGCGCGCTGGTTCGTCGCTAATGAAAACGGCCGCCGCGCCGCCGGCGTGCACTTGCTGGGCGGCGAGACCCAGGGCGAGCTCAGGCTCGGTCCGCTCACCATCCGCGCGCGCGCCGACCGCGTCGACGAAATCGGCAAGGGCGTGTGGGAGATCATCGACTACAAGACCGGCCGCGTGCCCTCACGCAAGGAGATGAACGCGCTGTTCGCCCCGCAGCTCCTGCTCGAGGCGGCGATGGCCGAGCGCGGCGGCTTTCGCGACATCGCGGGCAAGGCCGCCGAAACCGTGCTCGCCTACTGGCAGGCCAACGGCCTCGACGAGGGCGGCAGGATCGAGCTGGTGAAGGACAGCGCTGAGCTGGTGCCGGCCATGCTGGCGCTGGTCGAGCAGATGGCCGTGCTCTACGCCAATCCGGCGACGCCCTACACCGCCCTGCCGTGGCCGGAGTTCATTCCCCACTTCAACGACTACGCCCATCTGGCGCGCGTCGCCGAATGGTCGACGGCCGGCGGAGCCGACGAATGAGCGCCGCCCTCAACAGCCGCCAGCGCGCCACCGACGCCCAGCGCCAGGCAACGTCGCCCGCGACCTCGGCCTGGGTCGAGGCCAATGCCGGCACCGGCAAGACCAAGGTTTTGACCGACCGCGTTGCCCGCCTGCTGCTGTCGGGCGTGCAGCCCGAGCGTATCCTCTGCCTCACCTTCACCAAGGCAGCCGCCGCCGAGATGCGCAATCGCCTCGCCGGCCAGCTCGGCCGTTGGGCGCTGGCCGACAACGCCAAGCTCGACGCCGAAATCCACGACCTGATCGCACGCGATCCCGAGGAGGAAGAGCGCACCATCGCCCGCCGCCTGTTCGCGCGCGTGCTCGACGCGCCGGGCGGCATCAACATCCTTACTATTCATGCCTTCTGCCAGGCGCTGCTGAAACGCTTCCCGCTCGAGGCCAGCGTCGCGCCGGGCTTCGAGGTGCTGGACGAGGGCGACGCCGAGACGCTTCTGAAGCAGGCCGAGAACGACCAGATGGCCGCACTGGCCGGCAGCGACGGTCCCCCTGCCCTGCGCGACGCACTGGCCGCCGTCGCCGCCAAAGTCTCGATCACCGAATACACCGAGCTGATGGCCAAGCTTCTGGGCGAACGCGCCTGGCTGGTGTCGCGCCTCGGCGACGAGGTAGGTCTCACCCGCGAACGCGCGCGGCTTGCCAAGGCGCTGGGCGTCGAACCCGGCGACAGCGCCGCCACCATCCTGTCGTCGGCCTGCACCGAGGCAGCTTTCGATGCCAAGCTTCTGCGCGTCGCAGCCAAGGCGCTGGCCAAGGGCGGCACCGGCGATGCCGCGCGCAGCACCATCATCCTCCACTGGCTCGAAGACGAAGCCGTGCGAACCCACGGCTTCGACACCTACTGCAAGGCCTTCTTCACCCAGGAAGGAGAAATCCTGGCGCGGCTCGCGACCAAGGCGGCGCTGAAGGAGATGCCCGACCTCGCCGAGGTGCTGCGCAGTGAAGCCGAGCGCATCGCCGCGATCATCGACCGCGCCAACGGGGCCAACCTGGTCGAGCGCACCATGGCGCTGCTGCGGCTCGGCCTCGACATCGTCGAGCGCTACGCCCGTGCCAAGAGACGCCGCGGCGCGCTCGACTACGACGACCTGATCGTGGCGACGCGCCGCCTGCTCGAGAGCGCCGACAGTGCCGCCTGGGTGCTCTACAAGCTCGACGGCGGCATCGACCATGTGCTGGTCGACGAGGCGCAGGACACCAATCCCGACCAGTGGGAAGTGATCCGCCGCCTGACCGAGGAATTCTTCACCGGCGAAGGCAGCGTCGAGCGCAACCGCACGGTCTTCGTCGTCGGCGATACCAAGCAGTCGATCTTCGGCTTCCAGCGCGCCGATCCGCGCAAGCTCGCGGAAATGCACAAGTGGTTCGACGAGCGTAGCCAGCGGGCGCAAAAACGCTTCGAACGCGTCGAACTCAACGTCTCCTTCCGCTCGACCGCTGCGGTGCTCGACGCCGTCGACTGGGTGTTTGCCGGCGAGGCGGCAGCGAGCGGCGTTGCCGCCGATGTCTGGCACCTGCCGAGCCGAGTAGGCCAGCCCGGTCGCGTCGAACTGTGGCCGGTGGTGGCGGCGGAAAAGAGCGAGACCGACACAGCCAACCTCGAAGTGCTGAGCGGGAAGACCGCCGGCCTGCTGGCGGCGCCGCACGAGCGGCTGGCCCGCCTGATCGCCGTCCACGCCAAGAGTCTCATCGACAAGGAGCGCCGCGCCGGCACCGGCGAGCTTCTGAACGCCGGCCACTTCATGGTGCTGGTGCGCCGGCGCAACGCCTTCGTGCGCGCGCTGGTGCGCGAGCTGAAGCGCGCCGAGATCGAGGTCGCCGGCGTCGATCGCCTCAACCTCGGCGAGGAACTGGCGATCCAGGATCTTTTATCACTGGCGCGCTTCGTGTTGCTGCCGCAGGACGATCTAAATCTCGCCTGTCTCCTGAAATCGCCATTGATCAGTCTCGACGAGGAGGCGCTGTTCGAGCTGGCGCATGGCCGCAAAGGCAATCTGTTGCGCGCGCTGCGCGATCGCGCCAAGGATCCGCGCTTTGCCCCGGCCCATGCCCGCCTCGCGGCCTGGCTGGCGCGTGCCGACTTCACCACGCCGTTCGATTTCTTCGCCCAGGCGCTGGGTCCAGAAGGCGGCCGCGTGCGCCTGCTCGAGAGACTGGGCCGCGAGGCCGCCGACCCGATCGACGAGCTTCTGTCACGCGCCCTGCAGTACCAGCGCGCGGATGCCGGATCGCTGCAGGGCTTCCTGCGCTGGTTCGAGGTGGGTGGCGGCGAGATCAAGCGCGACCTCGACCAGAACCGCCGCCGCGAGGTCCGCATCCTCACCGTGCACGCCGCCAAGGGCCTGCAGGCGCCGGTCGTCTACCTGCCCGACACCACGAGCGTGCCGCGCCGCGGGACTGAGCGCGTGCTGGTCGCCGACGACGGCGAGGCTCGCCTGTGGCTGCCACGGTCCGACGATGCCAATGAGTTGGCGGGCGACTGGCGCGACCGCGCCTACGACCGGACGCTCGACGAACAGAACCGTCTGCTCTACGTCGCCATGACCCGCGCCGAGGACCGGCTCTATATCAGCGGCTGGGTCGGCGCGCGGAAGCAGGACGCCGGCTGCTGGCACGAACGCATCGCAACAGGCCTCGGCGCTAGCGTCGATGCCGTGATCCCCGAACACGACGGCGCGCCGCGTATCCGCGCCAGCGCGCGCAGCTTCGACTTCGCGCCGCTGCTCGGCGCAGAGGGTTGGATCGGCGACGGCTTCGAGCTGGTGGGCGACGGCAAGATCGCCATTCCCGAACAGGCCGAGCTGCCGATCCCTACCGAGGCCAAGCCGCCGGCGTGGTGGCGCGCGGCAGCACCCGGCGAGCCCGATCCGCCGACGCCGCTCGCGCCCAGCCAGCCGCTGCCCGACGAGCAAGCCGCCGAGGAGCCGCGCGCCTTCAGCCCACTCACGCCAGACGACAGCCAGCGCTTCAAGCGCGGTCTCTTGATCCATGAATTGCTGCAGCATCTGCCGGCGCTGCCCGCCGCGGAGCGCGCCGCCGCCGCCAAGAAATTCCTCGGCCAGCCGGCGCGCGCACTGTCGGCCGAGCAGATCGAGCAATGGACGGCCGAGGCGCTCGCCGTCACCGAGGCGCCCGGCCATGCCGCGCTGTTCGCCGAAGGCTCGCGCGCCGAGGTGCCGCTGATCGGCACCATCGCCACGCCTAGGGGCAGCTTCACGGTCAGCGGCAGGATCGACCGGCTGGCGATCGGCAAAAGGGAAATCCTGATCGTCGACTACAAGACCAACCGCCCGCCGCCTGACTCGACGGCCGGCGTGCCGCTGGCCTACCGGCGCCAGCTCGCACTTTATCGCGCGCTGCTCAGCCGGCTCTATCCCGGCCGCAAGGTACGCGCCTTCCTCCTGTGGACAGCCGTGCCGCGGCTGATGGAGATAGAGGGAAAAAACCTCGATAAATCAATGCCTTATGCCTGATCATCTCAATCGGGCGACCTTGACGGGCGGGGTGCGGCTTCCTACGTTCTGGGCAAGGGCGGCGCCGATCCAGCGACCGACTTAAGTTGTTTTTGGGAGACCCCTCATGTCCACGCCAGCCACCACCAATACCGTCAAGGCCACCGACGCGAACTTCGAGCAGGAAGTGCTGAAGTCCGACACGCCCGTGCTGGTCGACTTCTGGGCCGAGTGGTGCGGCCCCTGCCGCATGATCGGCCCCTCGCTCGAGGAGATCGCCAAGGAGATGGGTGGCAAGCTCAAGGTCGTGAAGGTCAACATCGACGAGAACCCGATGACGCCCACGCGCTACGGCGTGCGTTCGATCCCGACCCTGTTGATGTTCAAGAACGGCCAGGTCGCCGCCACCAAGATCGGCGCCGAGCCCAAGCAGAAGCTGGCGAGCTGGATCAATACCGCGATCGCCTGAGCCTCGGCGTTCTGACGCCGATGCTCACCCGTTGCGAGCCAGCACAGTTCCCGCAAGGTAGAGCGAACCACAAATGAGAATGCGCATCGGCGCGGGCTGGGTGGCCAAGAGGTCCTCCAGCGCCGCGCCGATGTCGTTTGCGGGGGCGCAATCGAGGCCGACCTCGGCTGCCTTGGCGCAGGCCTCGGCCGGGGTGTAGGCGGCGTGGCCTTCGAGCGGCACGGCGCGCGCCGCCAGGGCATGGCGGGCGAGCGGCCGCAGGAAGCCCGAGGCGTCCTTGGTCGTCAGCATCGAGAACACCAGGTAGAGCGGCAGCGGCGCCGGCTCCTTGGCCCAGTCGGCGGCCATGCGGGCGAGTGCGAGGCCGCAATCCTCGTTGTGGCCGCCGTCGAGCCACAGCTCGCAGCCGGGCGGCAGCGATCCGGCGAGCGGTCCCTTGGTCAGTTGCTGCAGGCGCGCCGGCCACTCGACCGTCGCCAGCCCCTTGCGGATCGCCTTGTCGTCTATGGCGAACTTGGCCGCGCGCAGGCGCTCGATGCAGGCCACCGCGGTCGCGGCATTGTCGAGCTGGTGCGCACCAACGAGGGCCGGCGCCGGCAGGTCGAGGCCTAGCAGGTCGCTCTCGTAGACGAAGCCCGAGGTGGTCGGCGTCATCTGCCATTCGAGGCCCATGCGGAAGAGCGGTGAGCCGAGCCCGGCGGCCTCGGCCGCGATCACCGAAGCCGGCACCTCGCGCTGGCGGCCGATCACCGCCGGCACGGCGCGCTTCAGGATCCCCGCCTTCTCGCCGGCGATGCCTTCGAGCTTGTTGCCTAAAAAGCCGGTGTGGTCGTAGCCGATCGGCGTGATCGCAGAGAGCGCCGGTTCGATGACATTGGTGGCGTCGTAGCGGCCGCCCATGCCGACCTCGATCACGGCGAGGTCGGCGGGGACGCGGGCGAAGGCGAGATAGGCCGCCGCCGTGGTGATCTCGAAGAAAGTGATCGGCTGGCCGGCGTTGGCGGTCTCGCAGTCGGTCAGGATGTCGTCGAGCGTGCTGTCGTCGATCAGGCGGCCGGCGACGCGAATGCGCTCGTTGAAGCGCACGAGATGCGGCGAGGTATAGACATGGACGCGGTAGCCCGCCGCCTCGGCCATGGCGCGGAGATAAGCGACCAGCGAGCCCTTGCCGTTGGTGCCGGCGACATGGACGACCGGCGGCAGCTTGAGATGCGGCGAGCCCAGTGCGGCGAGCAGCCGCTCGATGCGCTCCAGCCCGAGATCGATCAGTTTCGGGTGGAGCCGCATGACGCGCTCCAGGATCGGATCGGTCACGGAAAGGTCCGGTCTAGCGAACCGCGACCGCGAGGCCCCGGCCCTCGGAGACGACGGGGTCCATGAGCAGCGACACCAGCCGGATCAGGGTCTCGCGCAGCTTGTGGCGGTGCACGACGGCATCGACCATGCCGTGTTCGAGCAGATACTCGGAGCGCTGGAAGCCGGCGGGCAGCTCCTGGCGGATGGTGTCCTGGATGACGCGCGGGCCGGCGAAACCGATGATGGCGTCGGGCTCGGCGAGATGAATGTCGCCCAGCATGGCGAACGAGGCCGAGACGCCGCCGGTGGTCGGGTCGGTCAGCACGACGATGTAGGGCAGGCCGGCTTC
Source organism: Asaia bogorensis (assembly GCA_945905835.1). Lineage (GTDB taxonomy): Bacteria > Pseudomonadota > Alphaproteobacteria > Reyranellales > Reyranellaceae > Reyranella. The sequence continues at coordinate 3,585 of CAMDQJ010000040.1, read as the reverse complement.
CTTGACCTTGCGCACGGCGACGGTGGTGCGTGTGAGCTGCATCAGCGAGAGAATTCCCTCCTGCATGCGCGCGCCGCCCGAGGCCGAGAACACGATGAGCGGCGCCTTGCGCGCGATGGCGACGTCTGCCGCCATCACCAGGCCCTCGCCCACCGAGGTGCCCATCGAGCCGCCCATGAAGCCGAAATCGAGCAGCGCCAGCACCGCGATCCGCCCACCGAGCGGGCCACTGGCCACGACCAGCGCGTCGCTCGCCGCACCCTCGCCCTTGCCCTGAGCCTCCTTGAGCTGGGCGTCGTAGCGCTTGATGCCGCGGAACTTCAGCGGGTCGAGCGTCACCTTGGGCAGCGGGTGCAGTTCGTACCTGCCCTTGTCGAACAGGTACGGCAGGCGCTTCATCGGGCGCACGCGCATGTGGTGGCCGCAATGGCTGCAGACCTCCTGATTGGCCTCCCAGTCGCGCATGAACAGCATCTGTTCGCACTTCGGGCACTTCAGCCAAAGGGCCCCCGGCGCCTCCTTGCGGGCGACAAGGGCACGGAGTTTGGGGCGGACGAAATTGGTCAGCCAGTTCATGGCGGCGGTATCGCACGAATGGGTCGGTTGGCCAAGATCAACGCCAGAAGGCCGCGAACGGCGCCACTATTTCGGCTGATTTCTTGACCTCGCAGAACTGCTTGCGCTGGCGGTAGTCGGCGCAAAGCTTTTGCGCCGCATCCGGCTCGAGGTCGGCGATGATGGCGGCCTGGCGCGTCGCCTTGTTGGCGGTGACGGGCAGGATCCATTCCTTGCCGAGATTGCTGACGCCGAGCGTGCTGAGTTGGGCCTGGCCGATATCGAAGGTGGTGCGCGCCGTGCGCCAATCGCCGAAGGTGCCAAGCCAAGCAGCATCGCCCGGCATGTCGTAGCGGATCTGGTCGCACTGATCCTGCGTCAGCACCGTGCCCGGCCCGCCGCCGCCGCTCGGCAGCTGCCAGACGCGCGGGCGGGCGCCGCCGGTCTTGAGCAGGAAGGCCTCGTCGAACAGGCGGATCAGGAACTCGTCGCGCAAATCGGCGCGGCGGAAGCCCAGCGCCACGCCGATCAGCCGGCGGCCGTCGCGCACCGCCGAGCCCACGATGTTGAAGCCCGAGGAGCAGATGAAGCCGGTCTTCAGGCCGTCGGCATAGGGCCCGTAGAGATCGAGGAACTTCATGCCGGGGCCGATCTTGGTCGGGCCCAGCATGAACTCCTGGGTGCGGAAGTAGGCGTAGTACTGCGGGAAGTCGCGGACCAGCGCCATGCCAAGCAAGGCGAGGTCGCGCGCCGTGGTGATCTGCGCGGGATCGGGCAGTCCGTGGGCGTTGCGGAATTGCGTGCCGACCATGCCGAGCCGGCTCGCGGTCTCGGTCATGCGTTGGGCGAATTGCGGCTCGGTGCCCGAGATGCGCTCGGCGAAGGCGGCGGCGGCGTCGTTGGCCGAGCGCGCCACCAGCGCCATCAGCCCCTGCTCGACCGTGACGCTGCCGCCCGGCGCCAGCTTCGACGGCGGCTTGGACCGGGCGAATTCGGAGAAGCGCAGCTGCTCGCCCTCGGACAGGCGGCCGACCTTCAGCTCCTCGAAGACGACGTACATGGTCATCATCTTGGTGAGCGAGGCGGGATACCAGAAGGCGCCAGAATCGCGCGACATCAGCGCCTCGCCGGTCGCGGCGTCGATCACGATATAGGGGCCGGCCATGACCGGGCCGGAGGGTGAGGCGACGGGGGCAAGCTGGGTCGCGGCAGGCAGGGGCGCCAGCGCCAGCAGGCCGAAAAGACAGAGGGCACGCGACAAAATACGCATGAGGGGCCGACACCATACGCCCTTCCGCCGGGGCACGGGAGGCATTAGATGAAAGCGATGCTGAAAGTCCTGATCGCGCCCGTCACCCCGTTCCAGCAGAACTGCTCGATCGTGTGGTGCGAGGAGACCATGGAAGGCACCGCCGTCGATCCGGGCGGCGACTTCGACATGCTGAAGGAGGCGATCGCCGAGAACGCCATCAAGGTCACCAAGGTGCTGCTGACGCACGGCCATGTCGACCACGCCTCGGCCGCCGGCACCATGGCCGAGCATTACGGCGTCAAGATCGAGGGCCCGCACAAGGACGACCTGTTCCTGATCGAGGGCCTGCCCGCCTCGGGCAAGAAGTACAATTTCCCCGCCTACAAACCCTTCGTGCCCGACCGCTGGCTGACGGGCGGCGAGACGGTGAGCCTGGGCAACCAGACCTTCGACGTCGTGCACTGCCCCGGCCACATGCCGGGCCATGTCGTGTTCGTGCATAAGGAAGCGAAGATCGCCTTCGTCGGCGACGTGCTGTTCAGGGGCTCGATCGGCCGCACAGATTTTCCGCGCGGCAATCACGATCAGCTGCTGAATTCGATCCGCAAGAAGCTGTGGCCGTTCGGCGACGACATCACCTTCGTGCCGGGCCACGGACAAACCTCGACCTTCGGCTGGGAACGCAAGACCAACCCGTTCGTGGCGGATCTGAATTTCGACGATTAGTTCGTCGCCTCGGGACGACGAGCGGCGCTAGGCCTTCTTAACGCTCCGAACGCCGTCGGCCAGCGACTTCACGTAAGCGAACACGCCCGGCACCAGAGCAGGCGTCGCCTTGCCCTTGTCATCCAGCCCCGCCTTGACGCGCTCGACGATGGCGGTGCCGACGACGGCGGCATCGGCGTGGCGCGCCACGGCGGCGGCCTGCTCGGGGGTGCGGATGCCGAAGCCGACGCCAATCGGAAGCTTGGTGTGACGCCGGATGCGCTCGACATGGCCGCGGATCGCTTCCTCGGTCGAGGACTTGGTGCCGGTGATGCCGAGCACCGAGACGAAATAGACGAAGCCCGCGGAATATTTCAGCACCGCCGGCAGTCGCTTGTCGTCGGTGGTCGGCGCGGTCAGCAGGACGGTATCGAGGCCGGCGGCCTCGGCGAAGGGCTTCAGCTCGTCGGCCTCTTCCGGCGGCAGGTCGACCAGGATGAAGCCGTCGATGCCGGCGGCGGCGGCTTCCTTGCAGAAGCGCTCGGGGCCGCGCTGGTAGACGAGGTTGTAGTAGCCCATCAGCAGGATCGGCGTTTCGTCGTCGCCGGTCTCCTTGCGGAAGCGGCGGACCATGTCGAAGGTCTTGTCGACCGTCATGCCGGCCTTGAGCGCACGCTGGCCGGCGAGCTGGATCGCCGGGCCGTCGGCCATCGGATCGGTGAACGGCATGCCGAGCTCGATCAGGTCGGCACCGGCTGCCGGCATGCCCTTCAGGATCTCGTAGCTGGTGGCGATGTCGGGATCTCCGGCGCTGAAGTAAGCGACGAGACCGGCGCGCTTCTGGGCCTTGAGTTCGGCGAAACGCTTTGTAATGCGACTCATGATCCGATCTTCATTCCCATGCGCGCGGCGACCTGCGGCACGTCCTTGTCGCCACGGCCGCAGAGATTCATTACCAGCAGGTTGTCCTTGGGCAGCTTGGGCGCGAGCCGCATGACAAGAGCCAGCGCATGCGCCGGCTCAAGTGCCGGAATGATGCCCTCGAGCTTGCAGAGCAGCGCGAAGGCTTCGAG
>CAMDQJ010000039.1 GCA_945905835.1 Asaia bogorensis | reverse complement strand
GCAAAACCGGCTGTCGCGGCGATCGCAGAGGCTCTGCACGTCGACCATCTCGCGGCATTGGCGGGCATCAGCTATCATGCGACTGTAACTTAACGAGGTGCCCTGTGCGTCGCTGGCTTTCGCCGTTGGTTGGGCTCGCTGCGGCATTGTCACGTTGGCGCTTGTGAGCCATTTCTGGCCTCTGCCCGAGCCTGCTAAGTCATTGGAAACGCTTCAGCGCCATGAAGCGAAGCGGGCGGAGTTGGGGGGTGAACTCTGCCAACGTGACAATGCCCTCGAGAGCACGGAACTCCCTCACCCAGCGGAATTGCATTGCCCGCAACGTGCCTTGTCCCTAGCGTCGACGATAGGTCCCAACGAGGACCAACCATAGGGAGGCAACATGACTTCACGGTAAATCAATCGTCGTCGGGTCCTCGTCGGTACAGCCGCGGCGTCGACTGCGTTTGTCGCTGCGCCCTTCGTGCGTGGCGCTTATGCCGCCGGCAAGCTGACCCTAGGCTTTTGGGATCACTGGGTGCCGGACGCCAACAAGGCCACCAAGACGCTGATCGACGAGTGGGCGGCCAAGGAGAAGGTCGAAGTTACCGTCGACTTCATCACCTCGCAGGGCAACAAGCTGCTGCTGACCGGCGCCGCCGAATCGCAGGCCAAGTCGGGCCACGATATTCTGGCACTCTCGACCTGGCTGCCGTCGCGCTATGCCGATCAGCTCGTGTCGATGAACGACGTCATGGAGCCGCTGATGAAGCAGAACGGCGCGGTCAATGCCACGGTCGAGTATCTCGGCAAGATTGGTGGCAAATGGCTCGGCGTGCCGGCGACCGTCGGCAGCCAGATCAAGGGCCCGTGCTCGCGCATCGATCTCATGAAGAAGCATGCCGGCATCGACGTTCAGGAGATGTATCCCGCCGGCGCGCCGGCCAAGGCCGACAACTGGACTTTCGACACCTTCCTCAAGGCGGCCGAAGCCTGCCACAAGGGCGGCAACCCGTTCGGCATCGGCGTCGGCACGACGTCGGACAATGTCGACACCGCCGGCGCGATCTTCCACGGCTTCGGCGCCATGCTGGTCAACGCCAAGGGCGAGATCCAAGTCAAGAGCGATGCCGTGCGCCAGTCGCTCGACTACTACAAGAGGCTGATGGCCTTCCTGCCGACCGACGTTGCGGCATGGGACGATGCCTCGAACAACAAGTTCCTGGTCTCGGGCCAGGCCTCGCTGATCATGAACCCGCCGAGCGCCTGGGCCGTCGCCAAGCGCGACACCCCGAAGGTCGCCGAGCAATTGTGGACGCACGGCTTTGCCGCCGGACCGAAGGGCCGCTTCGCGCCGTTCGTGCCGTTCTTCTGGGGCACCTGGAACTTCAGCAAGAACCAGTCGGCGGCCAAGAGCCTGATCGCGCATTTGTCGCAGGCGTCGTCGGCCGAGAAGATGGTCATCGCCAGCGGCGGCTACGATCTCCCGTCGTTCGCCAACCTCACGACCTTCAAGACCTGGGCCGAGGAAGGCCCGCCGAAGGGCACGCTCTATCACTATCCCAACCCGCACAATCACCAGGTCCTGTCGATCGCCGGCGCGCCGGCGCCGCACAAGATCGGCGAGCAGATCTACGTCCAGGCGATCCAGACGCAGATGGCGGTGCGTCACTTCAGGGGCGAGGCCAGGAAAAGACGATTGCCTGGGCGGCCAGCGAACTCGAGGGCTTCTCGCGCAACTAAGCGCCGGAAGCTGGTGCTGCCGCACAGGATTGAACTGTGGACCTCCCCCTTACCAAGGGGGTGCTCTACCACTGAGCTACGGCAGCGTGCTGGACCGATGGGCGCCCGAGGGGGGCCTCGGGCGCGGCGGGGATATGCCATAGGGGGCCGGACGGTTCAACCGGCCGTCCCTCATCGCCGTTTCGGTGTCTCTCTAGCGTGATCCTGGCGCGTTACTGGCGCGGCGGCGACAGCCGCAGGGCGCCCGATGGGTCGGGCGTCGCCGCAGCCGGCGGAGCGACCGGCGGCGCGATGTTTTCGACCAGCGTGTCGGCCGCGGGCGGCGCCTTGGGCGGCGGCGTGTACATCTTGCCGGTCATCGGAATGAAGTAGACGCCGACGTCGCGGCGCGAGGCGACTCGGCCCTCGGCGTCCTTGGTGTAGACGTAAAGGATCTGGCCCTGCTTGAACGGCTGGCCGATCGGAATGATCAGGCGGCCGCCGGGCTTCAGCTGGTCGAACAGGGCGGGCGGCACGTACTGCGCCACGCAGGTCACCATGATCACGTCGAAGCCGCCCTCGACCTCGGGCCAGCCGTAGAAGCCGTCGCCGACTCTGGTCGTTACGTTGGCAAAGCCGATCGGCTTGAACAGGTTGGCCGTGCCCTTGCCGAGCGGCTCGACGATCTCGATCGAGTAGGCCTTCTTAGCCAGCCGAGACAGGATGGAAATCTGGTAGCCGCTGCCGGTGCCGATCTCGAGCACGGTGCTGTCGGGCGTCACCTTGGCGAGCTGCGTCATGTAGGCTTGGCCGAGATAGTCCGACAGCGCCGAGCCGAAGCCCACCGCCCACGGACGCGCGACCGACTCGTAAGCGGTCGCGGCGAACGACTGGTCGCTCTGGTAGTTGTAGTGGAAATATTCGCGCGGCACTTCGGCGAAGGCGCGCATGACGTTTTCGTCGGCGCCGCCCATGCGTTCGGTGAGGTAGCGCCGGATCGAACCGAGCACCGCCGGTCGGCGCTCCTGGACCGCGCCGAAGCTCAAGGCGTCGATCTCGACCTTGCGGCCGCTGCCCTGCGTGGCCTGGCGGAAACGCTCGAAGGTCCAGCCCTCGTCGCGGCGCGTGCCGACTGTGGGAATGTCCTGAAGCTCGTTGGCACTCGCTGGAATGGCGACACAAAACGACCACACCGCGACAAGGCCCAAAGCCCGCCGCCACGCACTCCCGCTCATCGACCGCCCCGGTTGCAAGCTGTTCTTACTTCCATCGCTCCCGTGCCGGGAACGTTAGCCAAACAATAACATAAAGACCGCCCGCTGCGATCAGCAGGACGCGCAAACCGCCGGATAATTCCATTAGGTTGGCGAGCGGCGTGGCGATCACCGAGAAGGCGCCATTGAGCGCCCATGCCCACGGCAGGAACGCCGCCCGCTCGCCATCGAAGGCGCCGAGGCCGAGCGGGAAGGGCATGCCGAGCGCCATGGCGAGCGGCGCCAGAACGAGCAGTGTCACCAGGACCTTGGCCGGCAGCGGCAGGCCGAGCGCCACCGAGACGACCGGGCCGGCGAAGGCGAAGGCTGCGGCCGCCCACAGCACGACCGTCAGGCAGGCGAAGCCGACGGCGCGGCCCGGGCCAAGGTGGCTGCGGCCGGCTTCGAGGCTGCCGAGGCCTGAAAACACCAGCATGCCGGCCAGCACGATGGCGAAGGCGGCGGTGCGGTCGCCCAGCAGCAGCGCCACCTTGTCGATCAGCCACATCTGCAGCAGCAGGTAGCCGAGACCGAGGCCGACGAAATAGAGGATGGCGCGGCCGACCGCCGTGGCGCCCGGCAGGCGCCGCCGCCAGCGCAGCAGGGGCAGCGCCAGCACGATCAGGGCGAAGACCACAGCCTGCGCCAGCACCGCGAGGTTGATCAGCAGCCCCAGCTCCTCGCGTGGCACGGCGTTGAGATGGCGGACGATGGTCTCGATTTCGCCCAGCCGCAGCGTGCCGAACACGAACGGCCGGTCGTCGGTGGCGGGCTCGAGGTCGAAGAACTGGCTCTGCCGGAAGGCCGCGCTGTCGCTGCCCAGGATATTGGCGATGTCGTCGCGCAGCGCGTCCTTGGTCGGTCTTGTCGAGTCGGCGAACCACATGGCCGGCAGCTCGTTCCACACACGGTCGCCGGCATCGGTGCCGCCAGGATAGGCCGCCAGGTCGAACGAGCGTTTGTCGGCAAAGGCGCGCAGCGTTTCGATGTCGTTTGGCGTAAACGGCCGGCGTGCCACCAGGATGCGGGCGTTCCACGCCGAGCGATAGACGATGATGTGCCGCTCCGGCGCTGCAACCCCCATGGCGAGGAGCGCGCGCCGCACCGTCTCGACGGTCTTGGCGGCGTAGACCGTGAATTCCCGGATCGACATCGGCAGCGACAGCACGCCGTCCCCCGACAGCGCCTCGAGGGCGGCGTGAATGCCCTCGATCGTGAACACATACTTGTTGGCGTCGGCCTGTCCGAGGAAATCCGAGGAGACGTCGATCACGTCGTAGCGGCCGTAGGATTGGCGCAGCGCGACGCGCGGCGAGATCGCCTGGAGGAAAGCGTCACGCTCGCTGACAGCGGACGGCGGCTTGACCAGCGAGCGCTCGACGAGACGGTGGATCACCGGATCGGGCTCCAGCGCCACGATGACCGTGGCGCCCAGCCGCTGCGCCTCGGCGATGCGAAAGCCGCCGCGCGTGCCGATCAGCAGCGTCCAGGGTTTCGGCCGCAGGCTGTAGGGCAGCGTGTCGAGTGCTGCCTCGAGATAGGTGAGGTCGATGTCGCCTGGCTTGGGCAGGGAACCGATGCGATTGCCGTCGAGATAGAGTCCCCAGGTCGCGGGTGGCGCGCCGGCGCCGAGGCTGGCGAAATTGTTGGAGAAATCGGTGTCGAGGCGCTCGGTGAAGTTGTCGAGCGTCAGGTAGTGGCCGCGCGGCGAGCGGATCTCCTCGACGACGCGTGCGTCGGGCACGTGCAGCGGCGGATAGATCGACTTGTACGGGCTGTAGTCGGCGCGATTGAAGTGAAGCAGCGCGTAGCCCGCGCCCGCTAGCAGCACCATCGCGCCGAGCACGCAGGCTGTGCGGGCGAGCAGGCCCGTGCCGCTCAGCATCGAGGCCACGGCCAGCAGCGGCAGCAAGGCCAGGGCCAGTTCGAACGGATGCAGGTAATACATCGCCCCCAGCACGTAGAGCGCACCGAGGCCGGCACCCAGGAGGTCGGCGCCGTAGAGCGTGGGAATGGCGTCGTGGTTGGCGACGAAGCAGAGGCCGACATAGAGGCCGGTGACGAAGAAGAACGGGAACAGCGCACCGTAGAAGCCGGCGATGTTCAGAAGCTGCGCTTCGATGAGCTGCGGGTTCTGCAGCTCCAGCGGGTTGAAGGGAATGCGCCCCACGGCGAGGAAGCCGGCGGCGGCCAGCACGGTCAGCAGCAAAGGCGCTGACGCCAGCAGGCTGGCGCTGCGGCGGGCAAAGAAGTCGTGGAACAGCGAGAGCACGACGCCGCTCACGGCAAAGCCGGTCATGGCTATCGAGATCACCCAATAGCCGTACTCCGACCAGCTTGCCAACGCGAAGTAGCGTGCCAGCGCCACCTCGAAGCCGACGGCGGCACCGGCGATCAGAAAGAGCGGGATGACAGGCAGCGCCCGGCGCGCGCTGACTGTTTCGGCAGGCGATGCCGTCAGGACGGTCAAGAGGGCCCACTTCGCGCGCGCGACATAGCAAAAAGTTTAACACGCCGTGTTGCCGTCCTGCGATGCACTGCCGTAAATTTGGGGACAGAACGGCAGAACGAAGCAGCCGCGGAGAAGACCAATGGACTGGCGCCCGATCTCGGCCGACTCGCATATTACTGAGCCGCCCAACTGCTATCGCGATCATATCGATCCCGCCTATCGCGAGCGGGCGCCCCACGTCGTGACCCTCGACAAGCTGGGCGACACCTTCGTCGTCGAGGGCATGAAGACCCCGGTGCCGCTCGGCCTGATCGCCGCCGCCGGGACCGAGCCTAAAAACATCCGCATGGGCGGCGCCAGGTTCGAGGATCTGCACAAGGGCGGCTGGGATCCGGTGGCGCGGCTGGCCGACCAGGACCGCGACGGCGTCGGCGCGGAGCTGATCTATCCCACCGTCGGCATGCTGATCTGCAACCACCCCGACTTCGACTACAAGAAGGCCTGCTTCGACGCCTACAACCGCTGGCTCCAGGGCTATTGCAGCCACGCGCCCGACCGGCTGATCGGGCTTGGCCAGACGGCGATGCGCAGCGTCAAGGAAGGCATCGCCGATCTCGAGCGCATCAAGGCGATGGGCTTCAAGGGCGTCATGATGCCGGGCAATCCCGGCGAGAAGGACTACGACGACCCGGTCTACGACCCGTTCTGGGAGGCGGCAATCGCGCTCGAGATGCCGCTGTCCTTTCACATCCTGACGAGCAGCGGCGATAACACGCTCAGCAAGCCGCGCGGCCCCAAGCTCAACGGCTTCCTGTCGATCATCCGCGGCTGCCAGGACATCCTGGGCATGCTGGTGTTCTCAGGCGTGTTCGAGCGCCATCCCGGGCTTCGCGTCGTCTGCGTCGAGGCCGATGCCGGCTGGGCGCCGCATTTCATGTACCGCATGGACCACGCCTACAAGCGCCACCGCTTCTGGATGAAGGGCAAGGAACTCGCCCGCCTGCCATCGGAATATTTCCGCGAGAACATCGCGCTGACCTTCCAGGACGACTGGACGGCGTTCCTGTTCGCCGACCGGCTCGACGAGCGCCAGCTGATGTGGGCCAACGACTTCCCGCACAGCGATTCGACCTGGCCGTGGAGCCAGGACGTCATCAAGGAACAGACCTCGCACATGAGCGCGGCGCAAAGGAAGCGCATCCTGCACGACAACGTGGCGGAGCTTTATAGGCTGGCGGCCTGACTTCCGCCTGACCGCGACTACGGCTTCTTTGGGCGCGACAGGCGGCGTGACAGGGCGCTGGCGAGGACGAGCACCATCGCCCCGCCCATCGCCGCAACGCCCAGGACGACGTCGACGAAGGCGTTGAGGCGGGCCAGTGGCTTGACCGGCCGGGAAGAAGTGGATTGGTAGTCCCAGGGCACAGGCCCTTATGCGGCACCTCGACTTACAGGCGCCTTACTGGGCGTGGGGATGGTCGCCGATACCCATTTTGGGTTTTAGTCGGCAGCTGCCCGGCCAGCCGTGAAGGCTGGCATGATCTCGCCGGCGAAGAGCCGCAGCGAGGCGACGTTGGCGGCCGGATCGACCAGCAGGATGTTCTCGACGCCGCCTACCTGCAGCTTTCGGATGCGCGCGACGATCTCGGCCGGCGTGCCAAGAAGTGGCGCGTCGTCCTGCTCGGGCGGCGCGAAGGTGCCGCCGCCGCGCGCCAGATCGCCGATCCGGTCGACGACGCGGGCGCGGGTCTCGTAGGCGGCCTGTCGATCGGCTTCGGAGCGCACGATCTGCAGGGCGCGGGTGACGCCGATCATCGCTGGATCGCAGGCGCGGCCGATCCGCCGGCACTCCTCGCGGAACAGCGCCACGCGCTGGATCGTGAGATCGACCGAACCGAGCTGGTCGAGCAGCAGATTGTAGCCTTCGCGCGCGGCACGGCGGATCGAGTCGGGGCTGCCGGCGGCCAGCCACAGCGGCGGGTGCGGATTCTGCAGCGGCCGCGGCTCGACGACGATGTCGTCGAAGCGCCAGCGCTTGCCGTGGTGCGAGAAACGGCCCGGGCTGTTCCAGGCCTTGCGGATGACCTCGATGGCCTCGTCGAAGCGTTCCGTGGCCTCGTCCATCGCGATATGGAAGCCGGCGAACTCGGGCGCGCGGTAGCCCTTGCCGACGCCGAAATCAAGCCGGCCGCCTGACAGCAGGTCGACCGTGGCGGCCTGCTCGGCCAACAGCACCGGGTTGTGCCAAGGCAGTACGATCACGGCGGTGCCGAGCCGGATGGTGCGGGTCGCGGCAGCAAGGTAGGCCAGCAGCGTCAGGGACGCGGAGAGCTGACCGACGCCGGTGAAATGATGCTCGACGAGGAAGATGCTGCGAAAGCCGAGACGCTCGGCCTCGGTCACGTAGGTGATGAATTCACCATAGGCGTGGCTGTCGCCGCCATCATCGCCCCGCTTCGTCCGCGCGCCGCCAAACAGACCGAACTGCATGGCCCATTATAGAACCCGCGGCGCGCGCGGGAAGCCTTGCTAGCGGCGCGGCGGCTGGCCCGGTCGCTGGGCGGCGTCCAAAGCCGCACGGGCCTGCTGGACGTCGCGGTCGCGGCCGTCGATGCGCTCGGCCTCGTCGAGCGCACGGTCGGCGGCGACATAATCGTGCCGCGCGATCGCTGCGCGGGCCTGGGCGATCAGCGCGTCGACGCGTTGGTCCTTGCGCGCGGTGCTCTGCTGGGCATCGCGCAGGTCGCGTCGGGCTGCAATGACGTCGGACGAACGCGGGTCGATGCGCTGGGCCTGGTCGAGGGCGCGGTCGGCGCTGGCGAAATCGCCACGTGTGACGGCACGACGCGCGTCGTTGACGAGGCCGCGGACCTGCTCGAGCTGCGCCGCGGTCGGACCGGCGGGCACGACCGGAGCCGGTGCGGGCTGCGGCGCTGCCGCTACCGGCGGGGCGGGTGCCGGAGCCGGCGTAACCGGCGAAGCGGTCAGGGGAGGCGTGACGACGGACATTGCCTTGTCCTTGAACATGTAGACGCCGCCGCCCACGACGACCACGGCGAGCGCGCCGATGACGGCGTAGAGCACGCCGCTATTGCTATTGCCGTCGGCCATGGATGCCTCCCTAAAAATGGCAAGAAAAGCGGCCTCCCGAACAGTCGGGGGGCCGCTTCCTCAAGCTCGATTAGCGGTAGTACGGGTTGTTCGGAGCGCGGTCGCGAGAGTTCGGCACGCCGTCACTATCGGTGTCGCGCTGGCGATTGTCGGGAATGCCGTCGCGATTGCGGTCGTTGTTGTAGCCGTACTGCGAGCGGCCGGAGTAGCTGCTGTCTTCGGTGCAGCCGGCCGCGGTGATGCCGATCAGGCCGACGGCAACGATCAACATGAGATACTTCATCTTCGCCTCCTGATGTGTATTGGTGCCCACTAAACGCCGGATAGCGCCAAGGGTTGCGGTGGGCGAAAAGAGGCCAAACAGCGCCGGCAAGAAGGCCGGGTCACTCTTTCGGCGGCGGACGTCTTTCCGGGTCCCGCGCCCTATGCAGCTCGACGCGGGCCTGCTGGACGGTCGGGCTCTGGACGTCGAGGCGTTCTGCCTCGTTGAGGGCGCTGTTGGCGGCGGCGAAATCCTGGCGTGCGACCGCGGCGCGCATCTTCGCCAGCAGCGATGCGATGCGGTCTTCCTTGATCGCATCCGCAGGCGGCGCGGCCGCCCGACGCGAGGCGGCGGTCGCGGCATCGGCGCCGGCGGTCGCGGCCTCGGGCGAGCCGTTGAATGCATAGAAGGCGCCTGCGGCGGCGACGATGCAGACCGCACCGGCAATGCCGTAGAGCATCTTCTTGCTTAGTTTCAATCTGGTCGCGCCGGCCACGCGGTTCCTCCCGCAAATCGCCGCCGACAACGTTTGGTCACGCAGTCTGTTTCCGGACAAACAAAAAGGCCGAGGGGTTGCCCTCGGCCTTTTGCATAAATTCGGCTGGATCAGCCCTGATCGAGGAAGCTTCTGAGCATCCGCGAGCGGCTGGGGTGCTTCAGCTTGCGCAGTGCCTTGGCCTCGATCTGGCGGATGCGTTCGCGGGTCACCGAGAACTGCTGGCCAACCTCCTCGAGCGTGTGGTCGGTGTTCATGCCGATGCCGAAACGCATGCGCAGCACGCGCTCCTCGCGCGGCGTCAGCGTCGCCAGCACCCGCGTCGTGCTTTCGCGCAGGTTGCCCTGGATGGCGGCTTCCAGCGGGATGACCGCGTTCTTGTCCTCGATGAAGTCGCCGAGATGCGAATCTTCCTCGTCGCCGATCGGCGTCTCGAGGCTGATCGGCTCCTTGGCGATCTTCAGGACCTTGCGGACCTTCTCGAGCGGCATGCCGAGCTTCTCGGCCAGCTCCTCGGGCTGCGGCTCGCGGCCGATCTCGTGCAGCATCTGGCGGCTGGTGCGGACCAGCTTGTTGATGGTCTCGATCATATGCACCGGGATGCGGATGGTGCGTGCCTGGTCGGCGATCGAGCGCGTGATGGCCTGGCGAATCCACCACGTGGCGTAAGTCGAGAACTTGTAGCCGCGGCGATACTCGAACTTATCGACCGCCTTCATCAGGCCGATATTGCCTTCCTGGATGAGATCGAGGAACTGCAGACCGCGGTTGGTGTACTTCTTGGCGATCGAGATCACGAGGCGCAGGTTGGCCTCGATCATCTCCTTCTTGGCGCGCATCATTTCGCGCTCGCCGTCCTGCACGTGCTTGACCATGCGGCGGTATTCGAAGATCGGCGCACCGGCGTGATCGGAGATGACGCGGATCTCCTCGCGCATCTTCTCGACCTCGGGGCCCTTCTTCTTGACGAAGTCTTTCCAGCCCTTGCCCGACATCTTGCCGACCTTCTCAAGCCAGTTCGGATCGATTTCGTGGCCGAGATAGTTGTCGAGGAAGTCCTGGCGCGGGATGCGGAAGCTCTCGGCCATGCGGAGCAGCTTGCCTTCGGTCTGCATCAGCTTGCGGTTGAGGTCGTAGAGCGCGAGTTTGAGCTGCTCGATGCGGTGGGCGTTGATATGCACCGTGCGCACCAGCTCGACGATCTTCTTGCGGTGCTTCTCGTAGCTCTTCTCGAACTCCGGCGACGGCTTCTGGCCGCGGTTGAGCGTCGACAGACGGCGGTTCTGCACCTTGGACATGTCGAGATAGACCCGGGCGATGCGCGTCAGCGTGCGCAGCACCTCGGGCTTCAGCTTTTCTTCCAGCGCCGACAGCGACAGCGCGTTCTCCTCGTCCTCGCCGTCACCGGCATCGGCCGCGGTCTCGCCGCCCTCGACGTTGACGGGCGCCGCCGGACGCACGAGGGCCGGCCGCGGCATCACCGGAGGACGCGGTGCCGGCGGCGCGGGCATCGGCGCTTCGGAGGCCTTGCCCATGCCGGGCACGCCGCCTTGCGTTGCTTCGAGGTCGATGACGTCGCGCAGCAGGATGCGGCCCTCGTTGATCGCGTCGCGCCAAGCCAGCAGCGCCGTGATCGTCATCGGGCTCTCGCAGATACCACCGATCATCTTGTCCTGGCCGGCTTCGATCCGCTTGGCGATCTCGATCTCGCCCTCGCGGCTCAACAGCTCGACGCTGCCCATCTCGCGCAGGTACATGCGCACGGGATCGTCGGTGCGGCCGAGTTCCTCGTCCTCGCCGGTCGCCTCGGCTGCCACTACGGCGGTCTTGGCCGGTTCGGTGGGGGTGGCCGCGGCGGGGGCTTCTTCCTGCTCCTCGGCCTCGACCACATTGACGCCGGCTTCCGACAGCATCGCCATCGTGTCCTCGATCTGCTCGGAGGACACTTCGTCGGGTGGCAGGGCAGCGTTCAGCTCGTCATAGGTGACGTAGCCGCGCTCCCTACCCTTCTGGACGAGCTTTTTCAACTCGGCGCCCAAGGTATCGAGCAAGGGCGCGTCGGGACCTTCCTGGGTCTCGGCGGCTTCGGGCTGAGCTACGGCAGCGGCTTTAGTCGCCATTTATTGTTCCTTAAATTCGACAAATGGGTCCAAACGGCCAAAAAGGCCGGGAATCGGTTCTCTCAGAGGGAGAAAGCGGGCGGGCGGTCCCACAAACAACTCCCTCTACTATATGGGGCTTCACTTCAAGGAGCCATAGGACACGTGGTCCTTTGTCCTTGCAGCCCTGTTATCCGGCGCCGGATTCCACATTATCCCGGCGCATCCGGTCGAGAACTGCCTGCAGATGGCGCAGGTTTTCCTCGTTCATATTCTCTGCCAGAGCCTGTTCGGCCCGTTTTAGCTCCTCCGGACCCGTCGTCATCTGCATATGATGACGGGCC
This sequence comes from Asaia bogorensis, assembly GCA_945905835.1. Lineage (GTDB taxonomy): Bacteria > Pseudomonadota > Alphaproteobacteria > Reyranellales > Reyranellaceae > Reyranella. Next base: position 24,049 of record CAMDQJ010000039.1, on the reverse strand, counting down.
ATCCGTTGCCACTGGCCGACCCAGCTATTGGCATCGGCCGGATCGTCGCGGAACAGTTCCCGGGCCTTGGCTTTGGCCGCCTCTGCGATCGCGGCCAGTCCGGAGCGTAAGAGATGTTCCTCGATCAACTGCGCTTCAAGGGAGGGAGCCCCGGAATCGTCTCCGGAAACCGCCGAATCGGCCGCCGGATCCAGTCCCGACGGCGCCATGGAAAGCGCATCCAATAAAGCGCTTTGCAGACGCTTAAGTTCCGGGTTCGACAAATCCAGCTTTCCGAGATCCTCGGCCAGTTGATGCAACATGGCCGGACGCTCGATCATGGCGCCAAGCAGGGCGCGCTCCTGGCGCGACGTGTCGAGATCCGCACCCGCCCGGCGGGAGGCGGCACCGGCGGCGAAGGGCGCGGGCTCGGGATCACCGGGCCGGCGGAAGGGTCGGCGCTCGCCTGGCTTCCATGCCGGCCGCTCGGGGCGGCGCAGGCGATAGAGCCGGTTGCGCATGTTTTCCCAGTAGTAGTCGCGCACCGTGGGATCGGCGATCTCGTCGACCCGCTTTCTGATGGCGCGCTGGATGCTGGCGCTGCGCTCGGGCGTGTCGGTCGGCTTGCCCTCGGTCTCGATCTCCCAAACCATGTCGGCCAGCGGACGCGCCTGCCCAAGGACGCGATGGATCGCCTCGGCGCTGCGCGTGCGCAGCAGGCTGTCAGGATCTTCGCCGGCCGGCAGGGCGACAAAGCGCAGGCTCTTGCCCGGCCGCAGCAGCGGCAGCGCGCGCTCGGCGGCGCGTTGCGCGGCGCGGCGTCCGGCATTGTCGCCGTCGAAGCAGAGATACGGTTCGTCGGCGAGCTTCCACAACTCGCCGAGCTGCGCCTCGGTCAGCGCCGTGCCGAGCGGCGCCACCGCGCCGGTGAAGCCCGCGCCGTGCAGCGCGATCACGTCCATGTAGCCTTCGGACACGATGACCGGCTGGTCCTTGGTCGCAGCGACGCGCGCGCGGTCGAGGCAGTAGAGGTTGCCGCCCTTGTGGAACAGCGGCGTTTCCGGGGAGTTCAAGTACTTGGGTTCACCAACGCCCATGACGCGTCCGCCGAAGGCGATGGCGCGGCCGCGGCGGTCGTTGATGGTGAACATGACGCGGCCGCGGAAGCGGTCGTAGGCGTCGCGGCCGGCATCTTCCGGCTGGATGGCAAGGCCCGCCTCGACGATCTTGTCCATCGTGGCGCCTTCGCGCTTCAGCGCCGCGATCAGTCCGTCGCGCGAATCGGGCGAGAAGCCCAGGCGGAAATCGTCGATGGCGGCGTCTTCGAGACCGCGGCCGCGCAGATAGTCGAGGGCCTGGCGGCCGACCGGCAGGCGCAGCTGCTTCTGGAACCAACGGGCGGCTTCCTCGACGACCTGCTGCAGGGTCGAGGCGCGTGCGGCGAACTCGCGCTCGGCCGGCGTGGCGCGCGGCACCGGCAGGCCGACCTCGCGCGCCAGCTTCTCGACCGATTCGGGGAAGGAGAGACCTTCGGTCTTCATGACGAAGCCCACGGCATCGCCGTGCTCGCCGCAGCCGAAGCAGTGATAAAAACCCTTCTTGTCGTTCACCGTGAAGGACGGAGTCTTCTCGTTGTGGAACGGACACAGTCCCGCGTACTCCGAACCGGAGCGGCGTTTGAGCGACACCTTGCGGCCAACGATGTCGGACAGGCTCAGCCGCGCGCGCAGTTCGTCGAGGAAGCCGGGGGGGAAAGCCATCGTCTTAAGATGGCTCCCGGCCGGGTTGAGGGCCAGCGGCGATCACGACCGTCCTGTTAAAAACAGGGAAAACTGGATAGGTCGGCTCTATCAAGAGGTTAACGGGTCCTCGTAGTGGTAGGGTTGGTGCGCTCATGAGCGCCAACAAAGTGCAATCCGTTATAGTCGCGTTGCCCGATGGGACGATCCGACAGTTCCATCATCGTGGCTCAAGCGCCGATGTCGGCGTGGTGGGACAGGTCTTCGATCAACGGGACTACTCGCTGCACCGCCTCAAACGCCGCGATGAATTTCAGGCGAAATTTCACGATCTGCTGGGCAGTGGCAGGAAGCCTTTCATCGTCGATGCCGGCGCCAATATCGGCGCGAGCGTCGTCTGGTTCGCGACCGTCTTTCCGGGAAGTCACATCGTGGCCTTCGAGCCGGATCCGGAGAACTATGAACTGCTCCGGGCCAACACTGCCGGCCTCGATGTCGATCTTCGCAAGGCAGCCGTCGGAAGCGTCGATGGCAAAGTCTCTGTTTTGGATCCGGGCGAAGGCGAATGGGGCTATCGAACGGTCCTCGACCCGACGGGCAGTTGCAATCTCGTCTCGATGAGCCGGTTGTTTGGCGAGAAATTGGCAGCGGGCTACACGCCCTTCCTGGTCAAGATAGACATCGAAGGCGGAGAAGAAGATTTGTTCCGCGAGTCGACGGAGTGGGTGAGTGAGATACCCATCCTGATCATCGAGCTTCACGATTGGCTGCTGCCGAGCAAGGGCACGTCGGGAAATTTCCTGAAGTCGATTGCGGGCTACGACCGCGATTTCATTCCCGTCGGCGAAAATATTTTCTCGCTGAAGAATTCCTAGCCCGCCAGCGTCTTCTTCACCGCGGCCGACGCCTTGGCGAAATCCATCTGGCCGGCGTACTTGGCCTTCAGCGCGGCCATCACGCCGCCCATGTCCTTGATCGAGCTGGCGCCCGAGGCGGCGATCGCCTCTTTCACCGCGGCCTGAACGGCTGCTTCGTCCATCTGCTGCGGCAGGAAACGCTCGATCACGACGATCTCGGCCTTTTCCTTGTCGGCGAGGTCCTGGCGGACGCCTTTTTCGTAGAGCGTGATTGATTCGTTTCGCTGCTTGATCATGCCCTGGAGCATCGACAGAATCTTGTCGTCAGCCACGCCCTCGCGGTTGCTCTCGGTCCGGGCGGCGATATCGACGTCCTTCAGCTTGGCCAGCATCAGGCGAATGGTGCTCAGCGCGGCCGCATCGCGGGCGCGCATGGCATCCTTCATGGCTTCGTTCAGTTTTTCCCGTAGCATCGGACGAAATTAATCGTCCATTCGGCTGTTGGCAAAGCAAATAAGTTATTGAAATAGCTTGTGAATTGGCTGCCGGCCGCGTCTTGACCCTATGCGACCGCTTCGTTACAACCCGCGCGGTTCGCAGGTTGCCTCGCCCATATCAGGGAAGGGGTGACGCCGGGCGGGCCGGAACGGACGCAATTTTTCATGACTTCACCAAAAACCGCCGGCGCCGAGACCGCCGCGCCGCGTTGGGCCACGGCCGCGCTCGTATTGGCCGATGGCGCGGTTTTCTGGGGCAAGGGAATCGGGGCGGCCCGCCACGCCGTGGGCGAGGTCTGCTTCAACACCTCGATGACCGGCTACCAGGAGATCATCACCGACCCGTCCTACGCCGGTCAAATCATCAATTTCACTTTCCCGCATATCGGCAATGTCGGCACCAATCTCGAGGACATCGAGAGCCTGACGCCGGTCGCCCGCGGCATCGTCATGCGCGGCGAGATCACCGATCCCGCCAACTGGCGCGCCGCCAAGCCGCTCGACGACTGGCTGCGCAGCCACAATCTGCCGGGCGTCTGCGGCGTCGACACCCGCGCCATCACGCGGCGCATCCGCGACGGCGGTGCGCCCAACGGTGTGGTCGTCCATGCGCCCGACGGCAAGTTCGACATCGCCAAGCTGCGCAAGATCGCCGTCGACTGGCCGGGCCTCGACGGCATGGACCTCGCCATCGAAGTCACGACCAAGCAGACCTATTCCTGGGACGAGACGCAGTGGGCGCTGGGCAAGGGCTACGGCAAGCTCGCCAAGCCCAGGTATCACGTGGTCGCCGTCGACTACGGCGCCAAGCGCAACATCCTGCGCTGCCTCGCCAATACCGGCTGCAAGGTGACGGTGGTTCCCGCGACCGCGACCGGCGAAGACATCCTGCGCCACAGGCCCGACGGCGTGTTCCTGTCCAACGGTCCCGGCGATCCGGCGGCGACGGTTGGCTACACTGTGCCGGCGATCCAGGCCGTGCTCGACAAGAAGGTGCCGATCTTCGGCATCTGCCTCGGTCATCAGCTTCTGGCGCTGACGCTGGGCGGCCAGACCAAGAAAATGGATCGCGGCCACCGCGGCGCCAACCAGCCGGTGAAGGATCTCACGACCGGCAAGGTCGAGATCACCTCGCAGAACCACGGCTTCTGCGTGATCCCCGAGTCGCTGCCCAAGAATGTCGAGGTGACGCACGTCTCGCTGTTCGACGGCACGAACGAGGGCATCCGCAGCACCGACAAGGCAGCCTTCTCGGTGCAGTACCATCCCGAGGCTTCGCCCGGCCCGACCGACAGTCATTACCTCTTCGATCGCTTCGTCGAGATGATCGACAAGAGCAAGAGCAAGGGTAAGTGACAGTGCACATCAAAACCCAAAAGAAAAAGCGGCACTGTCATCCTGAGTCGCGCGGGTCAGACCCGCGCTTCAGCGAAGGATCTAGCGCCAGCTGCGGAGGCCTTCTTTTGAGCGGGCGTGAGGTCCTTCGCTGCGCTCAGGACGACGTGTAGCCATGCCCAAGCGTACCGACATCAAGAGTATCCTGGTCATAGGCGCCGGCCCGATCGTGATCGGTCAGGCCTGCGAGTTCGACTATTCGGGCGTGCAGGCGTGCAAGGCGCTGAAGGACGAGGGCTATCGCGTCATCCTGATCAATTCCAACCCGGCCACGATCATGACCGATCCGGGCCTGGTCGATGCGACCTACATCGAGCCGATCACGCCCGACTTCGTGGCGCGCATCATCGAGAAGGAAAAGCCCGACGCCATCCTGCCGACCATGGGCGGCCAGACCGCGCTCAACACGGCGATGTCGCTGCACCGCGACGGGCGTTTGAAGAAATACGGCGTCGAGTTGATCGGCGCCAATGCCGAGGCGATCGACAAGGCCGAGGACCGGCTGTTGTTCCGCGATGCCATGACCAAGATCGGTCTCGAGTCGCCCAAGAGCGAGGCCGTGCACAATCGCGATGAAGCAGCCAAGGCGCTGGAGCTCGTCGGCCTGCCCGCGATCATCCGGCCGTCCTTTACGCTCGGCGGCACCGGCGGCGGCATTGCCTACAATCGCGACGAATTCTTCGACATCGTGCAGGGTGGCCTGGAAGCTTCGCCCACGACCGAGGTGCTGGTCGAGGAATCTGTGCTCGGCTGGAAAGAGTACGAGATGGAGGTCGTTCGCGACAAGAACGACAACTGCATCATCATCTGCTCGATCGAGAACGTCGATCCGATGGGCATCCATACGGGCGACTCTGTCACCGTGGCGCCGGCGCTGACGCTCACCGACAAGGAATACCAGATCATGCGCGACGCCTCGATCGCGTGCCTGCGCGAGATCGGCGTCGATACCGGCGGCTCGAACGTGCAGTTCGCCGTCGATCCACAGACCGGCCGCATGGTCATCATCGAGATGAACCCGCGCGTCTCGCGTTCCTCGGCGCTGGCGTCGAAGGCCACGGGTTTTCCGATCGCCAAGGTCGCCGCGCGCCTGGCGGTCGGCTACACGCTCGACGAGCTGCTGAACGACATCACCGGTTCGACGCCTGCTTCGTTCGAACCGACGATCGACTATGTCGTCACCAAGATGCCGCGCTTTGCCTTCGAGAAGTTCCCCGGCGCCGAGCCGCTGCTCACCACGTCGATGAAGAGTGTGGGCGAAGCGATGTCGATCGGCCGCACCTTCCAGGAGTCGCTGCAAAAGGCGCTGCGCTCGATGGAGACCGGCCTGACCGGTCTCAACGAGATGGAAATCAAGGGCGCACCCGACAAGGCCGTGATCGTCGGAGCGCTGTCGCGCCCGACGCCCGACCGTATCCTTGTGATCGCCCAGGCGTTCCGCCACGGCCTCTCGGTCGAGGAGGTCGCCCAGGCCTGCAAGTACGAGCCGTGGTTCCTGAGACAGATCGAGCAGCTGGTGAAGGTCGAGACGCGGCTGCGCGGCGAAGGGCTGCCCAAGGACACCAAGGGCCTGCTCGATCTCAAAAAGATGGGCTTTTCAGACGAGCGCCTGGGCGAGCTGTCCGGCCTCGGGGCGGCCGAAGTGGCGCGCCTGCGCCGTGCGGTCGGCGTGCGGCCGGTGTTCAAGCGCATCGACACCTGCGCCGCCGAGTTCGTCTCGCGCACGCCCTACCTCTACTCCTGCTACGAGGGCGACGGCGTCAACCAGGCCGAGTGCGAGGCCGCACCGACCGACAAACGCAAGGTCATCATTCTGGGCGGCGGTCCCAACCGCATCGGCCAGGGCATCGAGTTCGACTATTGCTGTGTGCACGCCGCCTACGCGCTCAGCGAAGCCGGCTACGAGACCATCATGGTCAACTGCAACCCGGAAACCGTCTCGACCGACTACGACACCGCCGACCGCCTCTACTTCGAGCCGCTGACGGCCGAGGACGTGATCGAGCTGGTCGAGGTCGAGCGCCGCAACGGCGAACTGTTGGGCCTGATCGTGCAGTTCGGCGGTCAGACGCCGCTCAAGCTCGCCAAGCCGCTCGAGGCCGCGGGCATTCCCATTCTCGGCACCTCGCCCGATGCCATCGACCTCGCCGAGGACCGCGAACGTTTCCAGAAGCTCATCCACAAGCTGAAGCTGCGCCAGCCCAACAACGCCACCGCAACGTCGGAAGAGCAGGCGGTCAAGATCGCCGAGAAGATCGGCTATCCCGTGGTTATCCGCCCGTCCTATGTGCTGGGCGGCCGCGCCATGCAGATCGTCTATGACCTCGAGGCGCTGCAGCGCTACATGCGCGACGCCGTGAAGGTCTCCGGCGCCAATCCGGTGCTGATCGATTCCTACCTGCGCGACGCCATAGAGGTCGATGTCGATGCCCTGGCCGACAAGGACCAGAACGTCTTCGTCGCCGGCATCATGGAGCATATCGAGGAGGCCGGGATCCATTCCGGCGATTCGGCCTGCTCGCTGCCACCTTATTCCCTGCCCGCCAAGATCATCGCCGAGATCGAGCGCCAGACCGGGGCGATGGCCAAGGCCCTGCAGGTCGTCGGCCTGATGAACGTGCAATATGCGGTGAAGGACGGCGACGTCTACGTGCTCGAGGTCAATCCGCGCGCCAGTCGTACCGTACCGTTCGTGGCCAAGGCGACCGGCCAGCCGATCGCCAAGTTCGCCGCCCGCCTGATGGTGGGTGAGTCGCTGAAGAGCCTCGCCATCAAGAAGAACAAGGGCAAGCACATCGCGGTCAAGGAAGCGGTGTTCCCGTTCGCCCGCTTCCCTGGCGTCGATGTCATCCTTGGTCCCGAGATGCGTTCGACCGGCGAGGTCATGGGGCTTGACTCGAATTTCGGCCGCGCCTTCGCCAAGTCGCAACTCGGCAGCGGCGCCAAGGTGCCGGTCGAGGGCGTGGTCTTCGTCTCGGTCAAGGATTCCGACAAGGCCGCTCTGGTAAAGCCGGTCAAGCGGCTGGTCGAGCTCGGCTTCACTATCGTGGCGACCGGCGGCACCTCGGACTTCCTGCGCAAGCACGGCGTTGCGACGCACCGGGTCAACAAGGTGCTGGAAGGCCGCCCGCACATCGTTGATTTCATGAAGGACGGCAAGGTCCAGCTGGTGTTCAACACCGTCGACGGCGCCGGCGCGCTGACCGACAGCTATACGCTGCGCCGCGCCGCACTGATGCACAAGATCGCCTATTACACCACGGTTGCCGGCGCCAAGGCGTCGGTCGAGGGCATCGCCGCGCTGCGGGCCGGGGCGCTGGACGTGGCTCCGCTGCAATCCTACTTCAAGAGCACATTCTAGGCGGCCGCTTCGGGAACATACCGGGGCCCACAACCGTCAGTCCGCGACAGACGCGGGTTGGCCGTTGACGCCGCGCGAGCGACGAAGGACGATCCGACCATGGAAAAGGTCCCGATGACCTCTGCGGGTCTAAAAACCCTCGAGGACGAGTTGAAGCTGCTGAAGAGCACGGAGCGCCCCGCCATCATCAAGGCGATCGCCGCCGCGCGCGAGCACGGGGATCTCTCGGAGAACGCCGAATATACCGCCGCGCGCGAGCGCCAGAGCTTCGTCGAGGGCCGTATCGGCGAGCTCGAGGACATCGTTTCGCGCGCCGACGTGATCGACCTCAGCAAGCTCTCGGGCAAGATCGTGAAGTTCGGCGCCATCGTGCGGCTGTCCGACCAGGATACCGACGAGAAGGCGAAGTACCAGATCGTCGGCCCCTACGAGGCCGATCTCGCCAAGGGCCGTATCTCGACCACCTCGCCGCTCGGCCGCGCGCTGATCGGCAAGACCGTGGGCGACAGCGTCGAAGTCCAGACGCCGCGCGGCGCCAAGATGTACGAGGTCGTGGGCGTGGCCTTCAAATAGGGGCCTTCAAATAGCGGATGCCAGGCGACTACGACGGCGGCCGATCACGGTCATCGCGGCGTACTGCACCAGGAACAGGGCGATCTTGCTGGCGATGCCCCAGGCCGATATGACGGCGGCCCAGGTCTTGGCATCAAGGCTGAGCGCCGGCGCGATGTTGAGCGCTGCCGAACCGAACATCATCCCCGCCCAGGCGTAGCCGAACAGCGTGCCGATGTCGGCGACCGGTGTGGCGCGCGGCGGCAGGTAGCGGTTCATCCAGCCGCGCTTCAGCATGACCACGCCGACGATGGCGTAGATGACGCTGGGCTTGGCCATCACGAAGCGCGGATCGTGGGTAAAAAAGTCGCCGTACCCGAGGTCACGATCAGGATCACGCTCAGCCACTGCAGCGTCTCGACCGGCTTCTTCTGCGCCAGCTGCCAGCCGATCTGTGTCACGCCGAGCGCCATGCCAAGCCCGACGGCGAGGAACAGGTTGTCGGTCAGCAGGTAAACGGCAAGGAAGAGCAATGTCGACGCGAGGTCGAGCATCAGGACTCGGGCAGCTTGGAAGAGGTTGGTCATGCGGCCTCCAAGATGGTAACGCCGTGTATTTAAGGCAGGTTATCCATACACGCTGTTCCCCGCAAGAGGATTCAAAGCCTCAGCCGACCGCCTTGATGTAGGTGTCCTTCATGACGATCAGGCCGCGACGGAAGGTGTAGAGATCGCAGCCCAGCCACGACTGGCGCGTGCCATTCTTCAGCGTTGCCGTGCGGTGCCATTCGGTGACGGCGCGGTTGCCGTGGATGAATTCGCTGGTGTGCTTCCACGCGACGTCGGACGCCGTGGCGAACAGCGGCTCGAAATAGCTGCGGATCGCGGCCTTGCCCTTGTAGCCCTGGCCCCAGAAGTCGGGCCCCTTGGCGTTGCGGAACTCGCCGTCTTCGGCGAAGGCATTGACGATGCCGTCGACGTCGCGGCGGGCAAAAGCGTCGGCGATCTCGTGCAGGCGCTCTAGGGTGACGTCAGGCGTGGCCGATCCGTCCATGTCCGCCTCCTACTCGACGGTGCTACTCGACAGTAATCGGCACGCCCGGCAGCTGCTTGGCGGTGCGGAACACCATCATCGACTTCACGTGGCTGACATTGGGCGCCGAGGTCAGCCGCGTGGTCAGGAATTTCTGGTACTCGTCCCAGGTCTCGGCAACGATCTTCAGCAGGAAGTCGGCTTCGCCCGCCAGCATGTGGCACTCGCGCACCTCCGGCCAGCCGGCTATCAGATCCTCGAACGCCTTGAGGTCTGATTCGGCCTGGCTGTTTAGGCCGACCAGCGCGAACACCGACACGCTGTAGCCTAGCGCCTCGGCGCTGAGATCGGCGTGATAGCCCTTGATGATCCCGGCGCGCTCCAGTGCGCGCACGCGGCGCAGGCAGGGCGGCGCCGATATGGCGGCGCGCTTGGCCAGATCGACGTTGGTCATGCGTCCGCTTGCTTGCAGGTCGCTCAGGATGCGCCGGTCGATTCGGTCGAGCTTTGCGCGAGCCATTTTGTTTCCTCCCGTGGCGGCGCTCTATGCCAGAACCATGCCACTCGCGCAATAAAGTTGCGAGAATTTTGCTAACATCCGAGAACAATTGCGCCCGATGTGAATAACACCGCGTGCAACGACGGGGAGGCCTGCATATATGTGATAGATATGCGGAAGACGGGATGCGGGAAGGTCATGGCAGCAGTTCACAGGAGCAAGGTTCTCATCCTCGGGTCGGGTCCGGCCGGCTACACGGCGGCGATCTATGCCGCCCGCGCGAGCCTCAAGCCGATGCTGGTGCAGGGCATCCAGCCCGGCGGCCAGCTCACCATCACCACCGACGTCGAGAACTATCCAGGCTTCGCCGACGTCATCCAGGGTCCCTGGCTGATGGAGCAGATGCAGAAACAGGCCGAGCATGTCGGCACCCAGCTTTTCTTCGACACTATCGTGGAAGTCGATCTCGGCCGCCGGCCGTTCGTCTGCACCGGCGACTCGGGCGATCGCTATGAGGCCGACGCGCTGATCATTTCCACCGGCGCCACGGCAAAATGGCTGGGGCTGCCCACGGAAGAGTTGTTTCGCGGCGGCGGCGTTTCGGCCTGCGCGACGTGCGACGGCTTTTTCTTCCGCAACAAGGAAGTGGTCGTGGTCGGCGGCGGCAACACCGCCGTCGAGGAAGCGCTCTACCTCACGCACCATGCCTCGAAGGTGACGTTGATCCATCGCCGCGATGCGTTCCGCGCCGAGAAGATCCTGCAGGACCGTCTGTTCAAGAACCCCAAGGTCTCGGTGCTATGGGATCACGCGGTGCAGGAGATCACGGGTGAGAAGACGCCGGCACCGCTGGTCAAGGGTGTGCGCGTGCGCAACGTCAAGTCGGGCGCCGAGCGCGAGATCGCGACCGACGGCGTGTTCATCGCCATCGGCCACTCGCCCAACACGGAGCTGTTCAAGGGCAAGCTCGCCATGGACAGCGAGGGTTACCTGCTGACCCGGCCCGCTTCGACGGCGACCGACATCGAGGGCGTCTACGCAGCGGGCGACGTGCAGGACAAGATCTTCCGCCAGGCCGTCACAGCTGCCGGCACCGGCTGCATGGCGGCGCTGGAAGCGGAGAAATGGCTGGCGGCGCAGGAATCGCGGGTCGCGCAGGCTGCTGAGTAGGGACCGCGGAACAAGATAAGCGGCGTCCGGAGAACCGGGCGAAAGCGTGGGAGGAGAAGCGTCATCATGGACTGGGACAAGCTGCGGATCTTTCAGGCCGTGGCGGATGCCGGCAGCTTCACGCATGCCGGCGAAGGCCTGAAGCTCAGCCAGTCTGCCATCTCGCGCCAGATCGGCGCGCTCGAGGAGCAGCTCGGCGTCATGCTGTTCCATCGCCATGCCCGCGGCCTGATCCTCACCGAGCAGGGCGAGTTGCTCTATCGCACCGCGCGCGACATGGCGGCCAAGGTCAACACCGCCGAGGCGCTGCTGCGCGCCAACCAGGACAAGCCGGCTGGTCGCCTCAAGGTCCACACCACGGTAGGCTTCGGCTCGACCTGGCTGACCGTGCAGATCCACGAATTCATCGAGATGTATCCCGACATCGATGTCAGCCTCGTGCTGTCGGACAACGAGCTCGATCTCGGCATGCGCGAGGCCGATGTCGCCATCCGCATGGTCATGCCGCGCCAGCCGGGCCTCATCCAGCGCCATCTGCTGACCGTGCGCAGCCACGTCTACGCCAGTCCGAGCTACATCCAGAAGTACGGCAAGCCGAAAACCGTCGACGAGCTCGACAAGCACCGCCTGATCATCTTCGGCGAGGACGCGCGCGCGCCCGTCCAGGACGTCAATTGGCTGCTGAAGGAAGGCAATGCCGACATGTCGCGCACCGTCGTGCTGCGGGTGAACAACGTCTACGGCATCTTCCGCGCCGTCGAATCGGGCCTCGGCATCGCCTCGCTTCCGGACTATCTGGCGCGCGAATCGACCAAGCTCGAGACCGTCCTGACCGACCTCAACGTGCGCACCACGGACGTCTATTTCACCTATCCGGAGGAGCTGCGGCACTCCAAGCGCATCGCCGTGTTCCGCGATTTTCTGCTGCGGAAAGTGACAGAAGCACGCTTCTGAGCGCTTTTTGTGCTGCATTGCAGAAGGTGTGAAGGCATGCTTGCACCGCATGCCAGTCGTTTAAACTTCACCCGTACCAACGCAATCAGCGCCGCTTAAACTGTAAATAGGTCCTCGGCCACGAGCGGTTTGCGCCGGTCGCGTTCGAAACTCGGGATCTCTTTGATCCCACGTCTCCCAGACGTGAAGCCTCCCTGTTTGACTCGGCCGGACCCACGGGTCCGGCCGTGTTTTTTTGCAGCGGGCCGCGTGAATGTTACCGGGGGAAGAACCCGCCCCCGGGGTGGGTACTAATTGATAGGCAAGGCAGCGGGACCCAGATATACGCACGGACGCCGCCAAACATGATTTCAGAAGTTCGCCACGCCATTCTCCCCTTGGCTTTGCGCCATATTAAGCGCAGGGGCGACTTGCAGCGGGCGGGCCTGCTGATCGAGTCGCTCGGGCGCCATTGGCGCGGTGCGGAGCCGTTCGAACTGCTGATCGTGACGCCGCACCGCGACGTCAAGCTCCTGCGCGCCGGCCTGCCTCAGATGCCCAACATCAAGGTCACGGTGCGGCCGGAGAGCGACTTCTTCCCGCTGTTCAGTTGCTTCCACGCAATGACCGGTTGGTACCGGCAGCAGATCGTGAAGTTGCAGGTCCCGGCCATGCTCGGCTGGGGTGGCTATCTGACGCTCGATTCGGACGTGGTGTGCGTCGGCGATTTCGACGGTCAGACCTTCCTCGAGAATGGGCGCGCCGTATCGCGCTGGGAGCCCAAGAAGCATCACCCCTGGTGGTCCCAGGTCGCCAGGGTCGCCGGCGTAACCTACGATCCCGAAGGCCATGGCCTGTCGGTGACGCCGAACATCCTGCACGGCGACCTCGCCCGGCAGACGCTGGCCTATTTCGACAAAGGCCCCCTCGATGCCATCACCCGGCTAGGCTTCTGGCTGTTGCGCAATTTGGGCGCCGGCGTGCCGTGGACGGAATACTCGCTCTACACCACCGTCGCCGAGATCAAGGGCAATCTCTACGACTATCACCTCGATTTCAGCAATTGCTACGATTCGGACGTGCACCTGTTCTCGGAGCGCTCGTGCGTGTGGGGCGCCGACGATTTCGAGCGCATGGCCGCGCTGGCGCACGGCACCGACCCCGGCGGCAAGTTCATCATCGTGCAGAGCTTTGCGCGCATCCCGATCGAGCGCGTGCGCGAGTATTGCCTGAGCTTCGCAGGCTGACAGGAGCGGGCTCCGCCCGCGAGTGTCATCCCGAGTCGCGCGGGGTAACCCCCGCGCTGAAGCGAGGGATCCTTCGGCTTCGCCTCAGGACGTGACGGCTCTGCCGTCACGCTTTCCCGTTGTCCTCGCCGATCTTCGGCGCCCGTTCGGTGCCGCCGGCGCGCTCGCCATCGATGCTGAGGGGCAGGCCGTGGAAGATTGCCGCTGCTGCGTCGTAGGGCCTGGCGAACATGCCCAAGGCGGCCACCTGGGCGAGCTCGAGCACCTGCGGCACTGAATTGATCGGCCCGTTGGGCACGCCCAGCGCGTCGAGCTTGGCCGACCAATGGGCGCGGCTCTCGTGCTTCATGATGTCGGCGATCATGCCGAGCAGCAGCTCGCGGCGCTGCGCGCGGTCGACGTTGGTCTTGAAGCGCGGCTCGTCCGGCCATTCGGGATGGCCGAGCACCTCGGCGAACTTGCGCCACAGGCGGTCGTTGCCGGGGCAGATCATCAGCGGCCCGTCGCTGCAGTCGAAGGCCTGATAGGGAGTGAGCGAGGGATGGCCGGTGCCCTGGCGTGCCGCCATCTTGCCGGTCACCGAGTAGGACGCGATGTGGTTCGACGCCCACATCAGCCCTGATTCGAACAGCGAGGTGTTTACCAGGCTGCCCTGGCCGGTCGCGGTGCGCTTGGCGAGTGCTGCCAGCACGCCGATCGCCGTCCACATGCCGGTGGAGAGATCGATGATGGATACGCCGATGCGCGCCTCCGGCCCCGACGGGTCGCCGTTGAGCGAGATCAGGCCGGCCATCGCCTGGATGATCGGCTCGTAGCCCGGCCGTTCCTTCCACGGCCCGAGATGGCCGAAGGCGCCGAGGTCGGCATAGATCAGGCGCGGGAAGCGCTTGGTCAGCGTGGGGCCGTCGATGCCGAACTTGGCCGGCACGTCGGCGCGCAGATTGTGCACGAAGATGTCGGCCCCGCCGATGCGCTCGATCAGGGCGTCGCGGTCGGCCTTGCTGGCGAGGTCACAAGTGATTGATTTCTTGCCGCGGTTGAGTGCGATGAAGCCGACCGCATCGCCCTCGATGAAGGGCGGTCCCCATTTGCGCGCGTCGTCGCCCTCGGGCCGCTCGACCTTCACGACCTCGGCGCCGAGAAAGGCCAGGATCTGGCCGCAATAGGGACCAGCGAGGTTCTGGCCGAACTCGACGACCTTGAGTCCGGCGAGCGGTCCGGCAGTCATCGCAGATTGCTACCGAGAATCTCGCGCGCGATCACCATGCGCTGCACTTCGCTCGGGCCTTCGCCGACGCGGCGGATGCGCATCTCGCGGTACCAGCGCTCGAGCGGCAAATCCTTGGTCATGCCCATGCCACCGTGAATCTGCATCGAGCGGTCGACGACCCTGCCGCCACCTTCCGACGCCGTGAGCTTGGCGATGGAGGCCTCGATGCGGAACGGCAGGCCGCGGCGCGCCTTCTCGGCCGCTTCCAGGGTGAAGTGCCGAGCGGTGCGGATGTCGATCTCGTTGTCGACCAGCATCCATTGCACGGCCTGGCGGTTGGCCAGCTTCTCGCCGAAGGTCGAGCGTATTTTGCACCATTCGATCGCCATTTCGTGGGCGGCGATGGCGACGCCGATGCAGCCTGCGGCGTAGGGGATGCGCTGGCGCGTCAGGCGGTCGTTGGCGACGGCGAAGCCCTTGTTGACCTCACCCAGCACCTGATGGTCCGACACCCAGCAATCCTTGAATTCCAGTTCCGTCGCGTAGTGCGAGGAGCGCAGCGTGTGCACGACGCGGCGCACATGGAAGCCTGGCGTGTCTGAGTCGATGATGAAGCAGGTGATGCCGGCGCGCCCCTTGGAGGCGTCGGTGCGGGCGAAGACGATGCCGTACTGCGCGCGGTCGGCGTTGGAGATGAAGATCTTGGCGCCGTTCAGCACCCAGCCATTGTCCTTGCGCTCCGCCTTGGTCTGGATGGCGCGCGCCGGATCGCTGCCGCCCGACGGCTCGGTGAGGCCGAAGAAGGCCTTCTTCTCGCCGCGCAGGGTCGGATAGAGGTAGCGCTCCTTCTGGTCGGCATTGGCCTCGAAGATCTGCGCGAGGCCGGCGCCGCCGAAGGTGCCGTAGCAGGGCACATAAAGCCCGGCGCGATGCTGGGCCATTTCGATGGCGAGCAGCACGCGTGTGACGATATCGATATCGGGGCCGCCATATTCCTTCGGAATGTCGATGCCGAACAGACCCATCGCCTTGGTCTTCTCGACCAGCCGCGCATGGTCGGCGGGATCGAGCTCCGCCGCGTCGGGATCGAGCTTCGATTCGAGCGGGATGATCTCCTCCCGCACGAAGCGGCGAACCTGGTCGATCAGCATCTGCTGCTCGGAGTTGGGCTCGAAATCCATCGCGTGCCTCTTAAGCGGGGCTTAAACGTCCCAGATTGGGTGGCGGGTTCTTGGCGTTGTCGGACGGCAGGCTGCCGTAATCGGCCTTGTGGACCATCAGCAGCTCGAACCAGCGCGAGCGGTACTGCATGTTCACCTCGACGCGAAACTGGCATCCGGCGCCGCGCTCATTGGCTTCGCGCTGCAACTCGCTGCGCAGGCCGAAGGGCGAACGTCCGCCAGCGTGGCCGATATAGAGGACCGTGCCCTTGGCATCGGCCACCTGATAGACGCCGAGCTGGCCCGGCAGGCGCGTGGCTTCCTCGACCGTGAGCGGCCGCCACGGCTTGTCGAGGCGCAGCTTGAGCGGCATCGGCTGCTTGCCCCCTACTTGCCTTGGAACTTCGCCGTGCGCTTTTCCAGGCGGGCTTTCATGCCCTCCTGCGCGTCCTGGCTCTGCATCGCCGCGCGCACCGCCGCATCGACGTCGTCGTGCGGGATGCCGTCGCGGAATTCCATCTGCCTCACCGTTAGCGCCTTCATCGCCTTGAGCGACAACGGCGCATTGGCGGCAAGGCGATCGATCACTTTCTTCGCTTCGGCCTCGAGCTGGTCGGCCGGCACGCAACGGGCGATCAGGCCCAGCGCGAAGAGCTTGGTCGAGGGCAGGGGATCGCCCAGCAGCAGCATCTCGCGCGTCGTCACCGGGCCCAGCACTTCCATCAGCTTCTTGGCGAGGAACCAGTTGGGCGCGAGGCCGACCTGGGCCAGCGACATACCGAAGCGCGCCTTTTGGCTGGCCACCACGAGGTCGCAATGCAGCGCCAGCTCGTTGCCGCCGGCGATGGCGTCGCCCTGCACCACGGCCACGACCGGCAGCGGACAGAGTTCGATGGCGCGCAGCATGACCTCGATGCCGCTCGCATGGCCGGCGCCGGCGCTCTTGCTACGCTCGGCCATGTCGAGGCCGGCGCAGAAGACATCGCCCTTGCCGCGGATCACCAGCACGCGGTCTTCGGCCGCGACCGGCGCCTGCAGCGCCTCGATCATGTTGCCCAGCAGTTCGCTGTCGAGGGCATTGCGCTTCTCTGGCCGGTTCATCCAGACGGTTCTGACCGGGCCGTTCTTCTCGACGATGACTTTGCTCATGGCGTTGCTCACTCCGACTCGATACCTGCGGCCTTGATCTGCGTCGTCCACCACACGGTTTCCTTCTTCACGAAGGTCGCGAATTCGTCGAGGCCGATCACCGTGGCTTCCATGCGGCCCTGGGTCATCGCCTTGACCGTCGCCGGGTCCTTCATCGCCTCGGCGATGGCATCATAGAGCTTCTGCTGGATCGGCCTGGGTGTTGCGGCAGGCGCGAATACGGCCAGCCAATAGACCAGCGAATAGCCCGGCACCGCCTCGGCGATCGCCGGCAGGTCGGGCGCCACCGAGGTGCGCTTGGGACCGGTGACGCCAAGACCGCGCACGCGGCCGGCCTGGATCTGGGTCAGCGCCTGCGGCAGGTCGGGAAACATGAGCTGGACCTGGCCCGTGGCGACATCGCCCAGCGCCTGCGGGCTCGCCTTGTAGGGCACGCGCTCGATCTTCACGCCAGCCAGGCTGTTGAACATCTCGGCCGACAGGCGCTGCGAGGCGCTGGCCTCGGAGTAGTTGAGCTTGCCGGGATTTTTCTTGGCGTAGTCGATCAGCTCGGTGATGGTCTTGAAGGGAAGGTCGTTGTTCACGACCAGCGCGTTGACGCCGGACACGCAGTTGGCGATCGGCGCGAAATCCTTTTCCATGTCGTAGGAGAGCTTCTTGAACAGCGCCGTGTTGGCGGCGTTGGTCGAGTTGGTGCCCATCAGCAGCGTGTAGCCGTCGGCCGGCGCGGTCGCCACGGCCGAGGCGCCGAGTTGGCCCGAGGCGCCCGGCTTGTTGTCGATGACGATGGCTTGCTTGAGGATGTCCTGCAACTTGGCGCCCAGCCCGCGCGCCGTCAGGTCGGTGGCGCTGCCGGCGGCGAAGGGTACGACGATCTTGATCGCCTTGGTCGGGAACTCCTGGGCGCGCGCCGGGGAGGCGGCCGACAGGGCAGCGGCGCCGGCGATGGCCGTGCGGCGATTGATCTTCACACGCTTTCTCCCTCTACAACTGAAGCCGTTGTAGCCTCATGTTCCTCTCCCCCGCTAGGGGGAGAGGCTAGGTGAGGGGGAAGCGCTTGTGTCTATTCTGCACCGCGCTGCGCTAACGCGGCGCCTACATAAATAGCTTTTCCGCTTTGCGGTCGGCGTAGAGCCCGGCCACGAACTCGGCGTAGCCGTTGTAAAGCTGGGTCGGGATGCGCTCGTTGCTGCCCAGCGGCTTTTCCGTCGCCTGGCTCCAGCGCGGATGCGGCACCGCCGGGTTCACGTTGGCCCAGAAACCGTATTCGCTGTCCTGCAGGGCTTCCCAATAGGATTTCGGCCGCTTCTCGGTGAACTCGACGCTGGCGATCGCCTTCACATTCTTGAAGCCGTATTTCCACGGCGCCACGAGGCGCAGCGGTGCGCCGTTCTGCTTGTGGATCGGCTTGCCGTAGAGGCCGGTGGCGATGAAAGCGAGGTCGTTCATCGCCTCGTCGATCGCCAGGCCCTCGGTGTAGGGCCAGGGATAGAGCACCTCTTTCTGGCCGGGCATCTCGGAGGGCCGCAGCACCGTCTTCATGACGATGTACTTGGCGCTGCCGAGCGGCTTGGCGAGCGCGACCATCGAGCGCAGCGGGAAGCCGCTCCACGGCACGATCATCGACCAGGCCTCGACGCAGCGGTGGCGGTAGACGCGCTCCTCGATCTGCATCTTGGCCAGAAGATCGTCGATGGCGATCTCGAAGGGCTTTTCCAGCAGGCCGCTGAATTTGATGGTCCACGGCCGGATCTTGAGCTTCTGCGCCTCGCGCCAGATGTTCTTGTCGCCGGCGAACTCGTAGTAGTTGTTGTAGGTCGTGGCCTGCTTCTCGGCGGTGATCGGGCCGGGCTCGCCGTACTTGGTGTTGCGCTTGGCGGGGTAGAGGCCGGCCGACGGATCGACGTCGGACGGGCCCTGCGCGAAGGCCGTCGCCGGGGCCGCGAGGCTCACGGCGCCGAAGCCCATTGCGCGAACCAGTTCGCGCCGGTTGAGATAGGTGGCCTCCGGTGTCGCCTGCCGTTCCGGCAATTCCCAGCCGCGCGTTCGCTTGATCAGCATTGTCGAACTCCTGTCACGCCGCCCGATTCTCTAGGGCCTTACATGGCGCAGCCGGCCGGTGCGGGCAAATCAAGATCGGCTCACCGGACCGTGACGTGTTTTGTCATGAACGGTGCGGGGTCGCGGCGCAGGCCCATGACGACCATGGTCTCGGCGACCAGGAACATCGGCCCGATGAAGGCCTGGAAGATGTTGTCGAGCAGGGCGGGCCGCTTGCCCTCGTAGTGGTGGCCGAGGAACTGCAGCACCCAGCCGCCGATGAACAGCACGGCGAAGGCAACCACGGTCGACGACGTGCCGAGCGCCACCATCAGCGCCTCGGGCCATCGCCGACATGGTCGGAGCGGGCGGCGGCCGCTTTGCGGGCCTCGGCCCCGTGCCGCTGCAGGATCCCGACATGGCGACACGCGAGCTCGAACGGCTGATGCAGTCGGGCAAATTCCGCGGCGTCGAGATCGGCACCAACGTCAACGGCGTTTCCATCGGCGATGCGCGCTTCGAGGCGTTCTTCCACAAGGCCGAGGAACTGGGCGCCGCCGTCTTCGTGCACGCGCTTCATCCCGCCGGCACCGACCGGCTGGTCGGGCCTCCGGGGCTGGCGCCGCTGGTGGCGTTCCCCTGCGAGACTGCCTTTGCCATCGCCTCGCTGATGACCGGCGGGATCCTGGCCCGGCATTCGAAGCTCAGGATCGCCTTCAGCCATGGCGGCGGTGTGTTCGGGCAGGTGCTGCCCCGCTTGATGCACGGCTGGAAGACGGTGCCGGCGGTAGGCAAACTCATGAGCCAGTCGCCGGCTGACCAGGCGCGCAAGCTGTTCTACGACACGCTGGTCTACGACAGGGCGACGCTTGCCTTCCTGATCGAACGCTTCGGCGTCACGCAGCTTTGTGTCGGCACCGATCGTCCGTTTCAGATCCAGGAAGCCGACCCCGTCGGTGCCGTCGAGGCGCTCGGCCTCGACGCGCGCGAGCGCGACCTTCTGTTGGCCGGCAATGCCCTGAGATTCCTCGGCGAAGCCTAGCTGAGCGCCCCGCAGGCCCGCTGGATGCGCCGGCCGGCCTCTTCGAGGAGATCGGTCGCCGTGGCGTAGGAGATGCGGAAGGCGGGTCCGCTGCCGAACGCCGAGCCCTGGACGACCGACAAGCCCTCTGATTCGAGCAGGTAGTTCACGAAATCGGTGTCGCTGGTGATCGTCTTGCCGTCGGGCGTCTTCTTGCCGATCGTGCCGGCGCACGACGGGTAGACATAGAAGGCGCCTTCCGGCCTCGGGCACCTGAGACCCTTGGTCTGGTTCAGCATCGACACGATGAGGTCGCGGCGCTGCTTGAAGATGGCGACGTTCTTGGGGATGAAATCCGTCGGGCCGTTGAGCGCCGCCACCGACGCCGCCTGGCTGATCGAGCTGGCGTTGGAGGTGCTCTGCGACTGCACGGTGATCATCGAGTCGATCAGCTTCTGCGGTCCGGCGGCATAGCCGATGCGCCAGCCCGTCATGTTGTAGGCCTTCGACACGCCGTTCATGGTGAGCGTACGGTCGTAGAGCCTCGGCTCGACCTCGGCCGGCGTGGCAAACACAAAGTCGTCGTAGACGAGCTTCTCGTACATGTCGTCGGTCAGGATGTGGACCTGCGGATGGCGCAGCAGCACGTCGCACAGCGCGCGCAGATCGGCGCGACTGTAGGCAGCGCCGGTCGGATTGCTGGGCGAGTTCATGATCAGCCACTTGGTCTTGGGCGTGATGGCGCGCTCGAGATCCTCGGGCTGAAGCTTGAAGCCGTTGGCTTCCGTGCACTGCACGATCACCGGCGTGCCGTCGCCGAACATCACCATCTCCGGATACGAGACCCAGTAGGGCGCCGGCACGATGACTTCGTCGCCGGGGTTCAGCGTCGCCAGCATGGCGTTGAAGATGATCTGCTTGCCGCCCGAGGTGACGACGGTCTGCGACGGCTTGTAGTCGAGGCCATGGTCGCGCTTCATTTTGGCGCAGATCGCCTGGCGCAGCGCCGGCGTGCCGGGCACGGCGGTGTACCTGGTGTCGTTGTCGCGGATGGCCTTGATGCCGGCTTCCTTGATGTGGTCGGGAGTCGGGAAGTCGGGTTCGCCGGCGGCCAGGCCGATCACGTCTTTGCCCGCCGCTTTCATCTCCAGGAACTTGCCTTGAGCGGCATTGGTCGGAGAGGGCTTGATGCGGCTGAGACGGTCGGCAATGAAAGCCATAATGCGGCGCTTCCTTTCAGCGTTTGAGGGCGCGCGAAACTACTTGTGACGGGCCTTTTTCGCAAGGCAGGCCGGGGACCAGTCCCTTGTGCAGGAACTGCCACTCGTCCCAGGCGATGACGCGGGGAATGATGTCGAAGGGGATCGTCGTCTCGTGACCGTCGACCGCGCCATAGGCGCCGAAGGTGATGCCGTGGCGGCGGTAGAAGACGTCGACCTCGCGCCGTGTCGAGGCGACGCGTTCGGGTGAGGTGCGATCGAGCCAGCGTGCAACGCCGCGATACGGGGCGCGCACCGCGCCGTCCGCACCGGATTTCATCTCATCGAACGCCTGTCGCGCCATCCGGCGTTTCGTCCCCCAGCATTTCGCCCGTGGTCGATTCACAATATAAGCAATCGACGGGCCAACAAAGCCAAAGGGTGAGGGAACCATGAAGAAGGTGCTGCTCGACCAGTACGGCACGCCCTGGGAAGTGGCGCGCTGCGCCGATGTGCCGGATGTCGGAGATCCCGGCCCCGACGAGGTCGTGTTCGACGTGCTGGCCTTCCCGATCAATCCCGCCGACATGGGCTTCTGCCGCGGCACCTACCGGCTGAAGCCGCCGCTGCCGGCCACGCCCGGCGCCGAGTGCGTGGGGCGCGTGACGGCGGTCGGTGGCAACGTCAAGCACGTGAGGAGGGGCGACCTCGTCATCAACCTGCAGCGCGAGAACTGGGCGCAGAAACGCCGCGTCGCTGGCGACGATGCCATTCCGCTGCCGGCCGGCATGGATCTCAAGCAGGCGGCGATGGTGCGCATCAACCCGCCGACGGCGCTGCTGATGCTGTCGGACTTCGTGAAGCTCAAGGGTGGCGACTGGGTCATCCAGAACGTCGCCAACTCCGCCGTCGGCCGTCTGCTGATCGTGCTGGCGCACCAGCAGGGCCTGCGCACGGTGAACGTTGTGCGCCGCGCTGATCTTGCCGATCAGCTGAAGGGGCTCGGCGCCGACGTCGTGATCGTCGACGGCCCCGACCTTGCGGCGCGCGTCGCCACGGCGGTGAGCGACGCCCCGATCCGGCTCGGCGTCGAGGCGATCGGCGGTGCGGCGACGGGCCGGATCACCGATTGCGTGGCGACCGACGGCACGGTGGTTCACTACGGCTCGATGAGCGGCATCAATCCCGAAGTGGGGCGCAACAATTTCATCTATCGCGGCGTCCATCTCACCGGTTTCATGCTGGGCCGCTTCCTCAGCCGTCGAAGTGCGGCGGAGATCCGCGCGATCTATGCCGATATTGCGCGCCAGGTGCTGACCGGCACGCTTTCGGCGCCGGTCGACACCGTCTATCCGATCGAGAACATCAAGGAGGCGCTGGCGCATGCCGACAAGGGTGGGCGCAACGGCAAAATCCTGGTGGCGCCCAACGGACCGATCTGAATAATTCCAGCCCAGCAGTCAGGGAGAAAAGAATGTCCGACGTCGACGCGATCCAGAAAGTCCTGCAGGTCTATTTCGACGGCCTCTACGAGGGCGATACCAAGAAGCTGGGTGAGGCCTTCCATCCCGTCTCGCATCTCTACAGCGTCGGCGGCGACGGCAAGGCGGCCGACATGCCGCGCGCCGACTGGTTCAAGATGGTCGAGGGCCGCAAGTCGGCCAAGGCCAACGGCAGCGAGCGGCGCGACCGCATCGTGTCGATCGACTTCTCCGGACCGGGCACCGCCTTCGCCAAGGTCGAATGCCAGATCCCGCCGCGCTACTTCACCGACTACCTGACGCTCTTGAAGACCGACGGCCGCTGGCAGGTCATCGCCAAGGCCTTCCACACGGTCATGAAGGAAAGTTGAAACGAAAAGAGGGGAGCTTTCGCTCCCCTCTGATTTTCCAGGTCGTGTCGGCGACTACTTCACGTCGGCGGCGACTTGAACCTTGATCATCTTGTCGGGGTTCTGGACGCTGCCCGACTGGCCGGCGCCCTTCTTGATCTTGTCGACGAACTCCATGCCGGAGGTCACTCGCCCCCACACGGTGTACTGGCCGTCGAGGAAGCTCGAGTCCTTGAAGACGATGAAGAACTGGCTGCGTGCGCTGTTGGGATCGCTGGTGCGCGCCATCGACACCGCGCCGCGCGTGTGCGCCTCTTTCGAGAACTCCGCCTTCAGCAGATCGCCCATGCCGCCGGTGCCGGTGCCGTCGGGATCGCCGGTCTGCGCCATGAAGCCGTCGATCACGCGATGGAAGACGACGCCGTCGTACTTGCCGGCGCGTGCCAGCTTCTTGATCTGCGCCACGTGGGTGGGCGCGACCTTGGGCAGCATCTCGATGACGAAACGACCGTCCCTGAGATCGATGTAGAGGGTGTTTTCCTTATCCATGGCGACCGCAGCTCCTGCGAACATGAGGAGGGCGGCCGCGAGGGAGGACAGCAGTCCAAAGCGCATCGCGGGTCCTCGTTTGTCGTCACACGAAGAAAGTGACCGGCACGACATTAAACGGCGTGGGACTAACGAGACAAGAGCGAACTTAAGATAATGCATTAAGAACGGGGGCCAATCGCATTGATATATAATCATGCATGTCCAATGCATAAGAATGCGCCTATGCCATCGGCGAAACCCTGCACAATTATTTCCGCACCCGCGGCGTCACCCTGACGAGCTATGAGTTGCGCCGTCTCGTAATCGAGCTGCTCGAGCTGCACAGCCGTGCGCGCCGCGCCGCGCCACCGGCGGCAGCCGAGCCCTCGCAGCAGGAAATGTTCAACGACGGCGGTGCCGCCACGCTGGTTTCGTTCACCGACGATCGCGCGGCGCCGGAAGTACCCTGGGTCGGCGACGCGCCCGCGGCACCGTCGCCGGCGGTTCCCGACACGGCGTTCGAGCCGCCGCCGTCCAACCTCGTCAGCCTGCCGGTGCGCGACGGCAACACGCAACCTGCACAAGGCACGGTGGCGTCGATCGTGGCGCCCGCCAACTGGCGCACGCGGCCGGCCGAGACGACGCGA
>CAMDQJ010000038.1 GCA_945905835.1 Asaia bogorensis | reverse complement strand
TTGGCTTTGCACCAATGCCGAGCCCGCGCTCGGCCGATGTCATGATCGTGGCCGGTACGCTCACCAACAAGATGGCCCCGGCGCTGCGCAAGGTTTACGACCAGATGGCCGAGCCGCGTTACGTCATCTCGATGGGCTCCTGTGCCAACGGCGGCGGCTACTATCACTACAGCTACTCCGTCGTGCGCGGTTGCGACCGCATCGTGCCGGTCGACGTCTACGTCCCGGGCTGCCCGCCGACCGCCGAGGCGCTGCTCTACGGCATCCTGCAGCTGCAGAAGAAGATCCGCCGTACCGGAACGCTTGTCCGATGAGGGGGGTCCGCTGATGGCCGACGACCTCACCCAGCTCGCCGAGCATATCGGCAAGAGCGTGCCGGGCGCGGTGTCGGCGTCGAAGGTGGCACTGGGCGAGCTGATGCTCGAGGTGCCGGGCGACAAGCTGATCGGCCTGCTCGCCTTCCTGCGCGACGACCCCAAGTGCCTGTTCAAGCAGCTTATAGACATCTGCGGCGTCGACTGGCCGGAGAGGCCCAAGCGCTTCGACGTCGTCTACAATCTGCTGAGCCTGAAGCTCAACCAGCGCATTCGGCTGAAGGTCGCGACCGACGAGGCGACGCCGGTGCCGTCGGCCGCCGCGGTCTACAGCGCCGCCGGCTGGTTCGAGCGCGAGGCCTACGATCTCTACGGCGTGTGGTTCGCCGACCATCCCGATCTCCGTCGCATCCTCACCGACTACGGCTTCGAGGGTCACCCGCTGCGCAAGGATTTCCCGCTTACCGGGTTTGTCGAGGTTCGCTGGGACGACGAACAGAAGCGCGTGGTCTATGAACCGGTGAAACTCACCCAGGAATTCCGCCGCTTCGACTTCCTCAGTCCGTGGGAAGGCGTGAAGCAGGTGTTGCCCGGCGACGAGAAAGCCCAAGTTAAGCCGGCGGGGACGAGCTGAGATGTCCGACGTCGAGATCAAAACGCTGACGATGAATTTCGGGCCGCAGCATCCGGCGGCTCATGGCGTGCTGCGCCTGGTCGTCGAGATGGACGGCGAGATCGTCGAGCGCTGCGATCCGCATATCGGCCTGCTCCATCGCGGCACCGAGAAGCTGATCGAGTACAAGACCTACCTGCAGGCCGTGCCGTACTTCGACCGCCTCGACTACGTCTCGCCGATGAACCAGGAGCATGCCTTCGCGCTGGGCGTCGAAAAGCTGCTCGGCATCGTCGCGCCCGAGCGCGGCCAATACATCCGCGTGCTGTTCTCCGAGATCACCCGCATCCTCAATCATCTCCTGAACGTCACCACCTTCGCGATGGACGTGGGCGCGCTGACCCCGCCGCTGTGGGGCTTCGAGCAGCGCGAGCTGCTGATGGAATACTACGAGGGTGTGAGCGGCTCGCGCATGCATGCGGCCTATTTCCGTCCCGGCGGCGTCCATCAGGACCTGCCCGAGGGCATGCTCGATTCGATGGACGCCTGGATCAAGCAGTTCATCCCCTTCCTCAAGGACATCGAGAAGCTGCTGAACGACAACCGCATCTTCCGCCAGCGCACCGTCGATATCGGCTTCGTGAGCGGCCAGCAGGCGCTCGACTGGGGCTTCACCGGGCCGATGATCCGCGGCTCCGGCATTCCCTGGGACCTGCGCAAGTCGCAGCCCTACGACGTCTACGAGCGCATGGATTTCGACATCCCGATCGGCAAGACCGGCGACTGCTACGCGCGCTACCTCGTGCGCATCGAGGAAATGTACCAAAGCGTGCGCATCATGGAGCAGTGCATCGCGGCTCTCCGCAAGGTCGGCGGCCCGGTGCGCGTCGACGACCGCAAGATCGCACCGCCGCGCCGTGGCGAGATGAAGGACTCGATGGAAGCCCTCATCCACCATTTCAAGCTCTACACCGAGGGCTACAAGGTGCCGGCCGGCGAGACCTACACCGCCGTCGAGGCGCCCAAGGGCGAGTTCGGCGTCTATCTGATCGCCGACGGCACCAACAAACCTTATCGCTGCAAGATCCGCGCACCCGGTTTCGCGCATCTGCAGGCGCTCGACATGATGACCAGGGGCCATCAGCTCGCCGACATGTCGGCGAACATCGGCTCGCTGGACATCGTGTTCGGCGAGATCGACCGCTAGGACGCTGCCATGGCCATGATAACCGCCGACCCGAAAGACGTACCGCACGTCGCGAGCTTCGCCTTCACACCGGAGAATATGGCGACGGCCAAGGCGCTGATGGCGAACTATCCTGCCGGCCGGCAGGGCAGCGCCGTGATCGCCATACTCGATCTCGCGCAGCGCCAGCAGGGTTGGCTGCCGCGCATCGCCATGAATGAGGTGGCCAAGCTCCTCGATATGGCACCGATCCGCGTCTACGAGATCGCGACTTTTTATACGATGTTTCAGCTCAAGCCGCGTGGAAAGTACCTGCTGCAGGTTTGCACCACGACGCCGTGCTGGCTGCGTGGATCGGAAGCCATCATGAAGGCCTGCCAGCACGCGGCCGACGGCGAGACGTTCAGCGTGCAGGAGGTCGAGTGCCTCGGCGGCTGCGTGAACGCGCCGGTGGTGCAGATCAACGACGATTTCTACGAGGACCTCGACGAGGTCTCGATCGCCAAGGTGCTCGACGCGTTCAAGCGCGGCGAGACACCCAAGCCGGGACCGCAGGTCGACCGTCAGACCTCCGCCCCGGTGGGCGGGCCGACGACGTTGAAGAGCGAGTAGGGCCATGCTGACCGACAAAGACCGCATCTTCACCAACCTCTACGGCTTCCACGACTGGCGGCTGGCCGGCGCGCGTGCGCGCGGCGCCTGGGACAACACCAAGGCGATCCTCGACAAGGGCCCCGACGGCATCATCGACGAGATGAAGAAGTCGGGCCTGCGCGGCCGTGGCGGCGCGGGATTTCCGACCGGGCTCAAGTGGTCGTTCATGCCCAAGGAAGTGAAGGACCGTCCGCACTACCTGATCGTCAACGCCGACGAGTCGGAGCCGGGCACCTGCAAGGATCGCGACATCATGCGCCACGACCCGCATCTGCTGGTCGAAGGCTGCCTGATCGCGGGCTTCGCCATGCGCGCCAACGCCGGCTACATCTACGTGCGCGGCGAGTTCTACAACGAAGCGCAGAACCTGATCGAGGCGATCAAGGAAGCCTACGCCGAAGGCCTTTTGGGCGACAACGCCTGCGGCTCGGGCTGGAAATTCAATCTCTACGTCCATCGCGGCGCCGGCGCCTATATCTGTGGCGAGGAAACCGCTCTGCTCGAAAGCCTCGAAGGCAAGAAGGGCATGCCGCGGCTGAAGCCACCGTTCCCGGCCGGCTCCGGCCTCTATGGCTGTCCCTCGACCGTGAACAACGTCGAATCGATTGCCGTGGCGCCAACCATCCTGCGCAAGGGTGCGCCCTGGTTCGCGGGTATTGGCCGTCCGAATAACACCGGTACAAAGCTCTTCTGCATCTCCGGGCACGTGAACAAGCCGTGCAACGTCGAGGAGGAGATGGGCATCCCGCTGCGCGAGCTGATCGACCGCCACGCCGGCGGCGTGCGCGGCGGCTGGGACAATCTTCTGGCGGTGATCCCGGGTGGCGCCTCGGTGCCGCTGATCCCGAAGTCGGTTTGCGACACCATCCTGATGGATTTCGATTCGCTCAAGAACGAAGGCACCGGCCTCGGTACGGCGGCGGTCATCGTCATGGACAAGTCGACCGACATCGTGAAGGCGATCGCGCGGCTTTCCTACTTCTACAAGCACGAGAGCTGCGGCCAGTGCACGCCGTGCCGCGAAGGCACCGGCTGGATGTGGCGCGTCATGGAACGCATGGTTCTGGGCAACGCTCGCGTGGAAGAGATCGACGCGTTGCAGGACGTCACCAAGCAGGTCGAGGGTCACACGATCTGCGCCCTGGGCGACGCCGCGGCCTGGCCGATCCAGGGCCTGATCAAGCATTTCCGCCCCGAGATGGAGCGCCGCATCCGCGAGCGCAGCCAGCCGGCGCGACGCATGGCAGCGGAGTAGCGCATGCCCACGATCAAGATCGACGGTAAGGAGATGGAGGTGCCGGCCGGCATCACTATCCTGCAGGCCTGCGAGATGGCCGGCATAGAAATTCCGCGCTTCTGCTACCACGAGCGCCTGTCGATCGCCGGCAACTGCCGTATGTGCCTCGTCGAAGTGAAGCCGGGTCCGCCCAAGCCGCAGGCGAGCTGCGCACTGCCCATCGCCGATAAGCAGGAAATCTTCACCAACACGCCGATGGTGTTGAAAGCGCGCAACGGCGTGATGGAATTCCTGCTTATAAACCATCCGCTCGACTGTCCGATCTGCGATCAGGGCGGCGAGTGCGACCTGCAGGACCAGGCGATGGCCTACGGCTTCGACCGCAGCCGTTTCCACGAGAACAAGCGCGCGGTGCCGGACAAGAATCTGGGGCCGCTGGTCGCGACCTCGATGAACCGCTGCATCCAGTGTACGCGCTGCATCCGCTTCGCCGCCGAAGTGGCCGGCGTCGAGGAGTTGGGCGCCACCGGCCGCGGCGAGGGCATGGAAGTCACGACCTATATCGAGCATGCGCTGACCACGGAGCTCGCCGGCAACCTGGTCGATCTCTGCCCCGTGGGTGCGCTGACCTCGAAGCCTTACGCCTTCGAGGCGCGTTCCTGGGAACTGACCAAGACCGAATCGATCGACGTCATGGATGCGCTGGGCTCCAACATCCGCGTCGACACGCGCGGCGCCGAGGTCATGCGCATCCTGCCGCGCCTCAACGACGACGTGAACGAGGAGTGGATCTCCGACAAGACGCGCCACGCCATCGATGGCCTCAAGCGCCAGCGCCTCGACCGCGCCTATGTGCGCGGCAAGGACGGCAAGCTCGCCGAGGCGACCTGGGGTGAAGCCTTTGCCGCTATCGCGGCCAAGGTGAAGGGCGTCGACGGCAAGAAGATCGCCGCTATTGCCGGCGACCAGTGCGATGCCGAAGCCATGGTGGCCCTGAAGGACCTGATGACGGCCTTGGGCTCGCCCAACATCGACTGCCGCCAGGATGGTACCAAGCTCGAGGCCGGCGCGCGCGGCGGCTATATCTTCAATCCCGGCGTCGCCGGCATCGACAACGCCGATGCGATCCTGCTGGTCGGGACCAATCCGCGCTGGGAATCGCCGGTGCTGAACGCCCGCATCCGCAAGCGCTACCTCTCGGGCAAGTGCACGATTGCCAGCATCGGTCCTGCGGTCGATCTCACTTATCCGGTCGAGCGTCTGGGCGCGGGTGCCGCAACCCTGCGCGAGCTGGTCGACGGCAAGCATTCATTCGCCGAGAAGTTCAAGGCGGCCAAGACCCCACTGATCGTCGTCGGTCAGGGTGCGTTCGTGGGCGCCGATGGCGCCGCAGTGCTGGCGCTGGTCCGCCAGCTTGCCGAGAGCAACAATGCCCAGAAGGGTCTCGCCATCCTGCACACCGCGGCAGCGCGTGTCGGCGGCCTCGATCTCGGCCTGGTGCCGGGTGAAGGCGGTCGCGACGTCGCCGGCATCCTCGAGGGTTGCGAGAAGCGCGAGATCGATGTCGTCTATCTGCTGGCCGCCGACGAGTTCGACACCAAGCGGCTGGGCAAGGCCTTCGTGATCTATCAGGGCCACCACGGCGATGCCGGCGCCCATCGCGCCGACGTGATCCTGCCGGGTGCCGCCTACACCGAGAAGCCCGGCACCTATGTGAACACCGAAGGCCGGGTGCAGCTTGGCCAGCGCGCCGCTTATCCGCCGGGCGATGCCCGCGAGGACTGGGCGATCATCCGCGCGCTCTCCGAGCAGCTCGGCCATACGCTGCCCTACGACACCATCGAACAGGTGCGGGCGCGCCTCGTCGCCGTGAACAAGACCTTCGCCGCCCTCGACCAGCAATCGCCCGGCGCCTGGGGCGCCTTCGGCAAGGCCGGTGACGTGACCGACGCGCCGTTCACCTCGCCGATCGCCAATTTCTACATGACCTGCCCGATCAGCCGCGCGTCGAAGACCATGGCCGACTGCATGTCATCGCGTGGCCAGCTCATGGCGGCGGAGTAGGGGCATGATCGCCGACCTGATTCTGTTCTTCACGACCAACTGGCTGGGCCAGGCGCTGGTCATCGTGGCGCAGTGTCTGCTGGTCACGGGCCCGCTGCTCGTGGCGGTGGCCTACATGACCTATGTCGACCGCAAGGTCTGGGCCTCGATCCAGCTCCGCCGCGGCCCCAACGTCGTGGGCCCGTTCGGCCTGCTGCAGCCCTTCGCCGACGGGCTGAAGCTGATGCTCAAGGAAACCATCATCCCGTCGAGCGCCAACCGCATCCTGTTCATCATCGCGCCGATGATCACCTTCATGACGGCGCTGGTCGCCTGGGCGGTGGTGCCGTTCGACGACGGCTGGGTGATCGCCAACATCAATGTCGGCATCCTCTACCTCTTCGCCATCTCCTCGCTCGGCGTCTATGGCATCATCATCGCCGGCTGGGCGTCGAACTCGAAATACGCCTTCCTCGGCGCCCTGCGTTCGGCGGCGCAGATGGTCTCCTACGAAGTCTCCATCGGCTTCGTGCTGGTCACCGTCCTGCTCTGCGTCGGTTCGCTCAACCTGACCCAGGTCGTGCTCGCCCAGCAGGGCTGGTTCTGGAACTGGCTGTGGCTGCCGCTGCTGCCGATGTTCGTGATCTTCTTCATCTCGTCGTTGGCCGAGACCAACCGCACGCCGTTCGACCTGCCGATGTCGGAAGCCGAGCTGGTGGCGGGCTTCCACACTGAATACTCAGCGATGGCCTTCGGCCTGTTCTTCCTCGGCGAATACGCCAATATGATCCTGCTGTCGGCAATGGGCGCGGTGCTGTTCCTCGGCGGCTGGCTGTCGCCGATTCCATATCCGCCCTTCACCTGGGTTCCCGGCATCATTTGGTTCTGCGGCAAGATCGCGTTCCTGCTGTTCGTCTTCTCGTGGACCAAGGGCACGCTGCCTCGCTACCGCTACGACCAGTTGATGCGGCTGGGCTGGAAAGTCTTCCTGCCGGTGTCGCTCGGCTGGGTCGTCCTCACCGCCGCCGTGCTGCAGTTCGCCGGCCTGGTTCCGAAGTCCTAGGGAGAACGCGTCATGGCCTCTCTCGACCGTACCGCGCGCTCCTTCCTGCTCTCCGAACTGGTGACGGGCTTCCTGCTCACCTTCAAGTACATGTTCAAGCCCAAGGTGACGGTGAACTATCCCTACGAAAAGGGACCGCTCGGCCCGCGCTTCCGTGGCGAGCATGCGCTGCGCCGCTATCCTAACGGCGAGGAACGCTGCATCGCCTGCAAGCTCTGCGAGGCGATCTGCCCCGCCCAGGCCATCACCATCGAATCAGAGCCGCGCGAAGACGGCAGCCGGCGCACGACGCGTTACGACATCGACATGACCAAGTGCATCTACTGCGGCTTCTGCCAGGAAGCCTGTCCGGTCGACGCCATCGTCGAAGGCCCCAATTTCGAATTCTCGACCGAGACCCGCGAGGAGCTGATGTACAACAAGGACAAGCTGCTCGCGAACGGCGACCGCTGGGAACAAGAGATCGCCGCCAATCTCCGTGCCGACGCGGCGTTCCGCTAGGCCGGATCGGGGAAAAGAGACCGGACATGCTGCTCCAGGCCCTGGCCTTCTACGTCTTTGCCGCCGTCGTGATCGCGTCGGCCACCATGGTCGTGGTGTCGCGCAATCCCGTCTATTCGGTGCTGTTCCTTATCCTCGCGTTCTTCAACGCCGCGGCGCTGTTCCTGCTGATCGGCGCCGAGTTCATCGCGATGATCCTGGTCATCGTCTATGTCGGCGCTGTTGCGGTGCTGTTCCTGTTCGTCGTCATGATGCTCGACATCAACCTCACCGAGTTGCGCGAGGGCTTCCTGAAATACCTGCCGATCGGCGCCATCATCGGCATCGTGCTGCTGGCCGAGATCCTGCTCGGCCTGGGCGTGCTGGGCACCCAGTCGGTCACCATGAAGGGCTTTGCCGATCACATCGTGCCGGTGGCGACCGTCGACAACACGCGAGCGATCGGCCGCGTGCTCTACACGCAGTATTTCTACCTCTTTCAGGTCGCGGGCCTGGTGCTGCTGGTGGCCATGATCGGCGCCATCGTACTGACCCTGCGGACCCGGCCGGGCGTGCGCCGCCAGAAGGCGAGCGAGCAGATCAACCGCACCAAGGAAGACAGTATCGCCGTGATCAAGGTTCCGACGCGGGGAGGGGTGTGATGCTGACGATCGGTCTTGGCCACTATCTCGCCGTCGCCTCGGTGCTGTTCACGCTGGGCGTCCTTGGCATCTTCCTCAACCGCAAGAACGTCATCGTCATCTTGATGTGCGTTGAGCTGATGCTGCTCGCGGTCAACATCAACCTCGTGGCCTTCTCAGTCTTCCAGGGCAACATCGTGGGCCAGGTCTTCGCCATGCTGGTGCTGACCGTGGCCGCCGCCGAAGCGGCGATCGGGCTCGCCATCCTGGTGGTCTATTTCCGCATCCGCGGCACCATCGAAGTCGAAGACATCAACGCGATGAAGGGCTAGCGCGCGCCACCATGGATCTTGCCGTCAAGCTCATCGTCTTCCTGCCGCTGCTGGCCGCCGCCATCGCCGGCCTGTTCAGCCGCGTCATCGGCGACCGTCCGGCGCAGATCGTCACCTGCGCGGCGTTGCTGTTTGCCGCCGCGCTGTCGATCTTCATCTTCGTGCGCATAGGCTTCGGGCCCGAGAACGGCAAGCTGGTGGTGGTGAAGCTCTTCAGCTGGATCGATTCGGGCACGCTCAGCATCGACTGGTCGCTGCGCGTCGATACGCTCACTGCCGTCATGCTGATCGTGGTCACCGGCGTGTCGTCGATGGTCCATGTCTATTCGGTCGGCTACATGGCCGAAGACAGGTCCATTCCGCGCTTCATGGCTTATCTCAGCCTGTTCACCTTCTTCATGCTGATGCTGGTGACGGCCGACAACCTGGTGCAGATGTTCTTCGGCTGGGAAGGCGTGGGGCTGGCGTCCTACCTGCTGATCGGCTTCTGGTACGACCGGCCGTCGGCCAATGCCGCCGCCATCAAGGCCTTCATCGTCAACCGCGTCGGCGATTTTGGCTTCGCTCTCGGCATCTTCGCCATCTTCATGCTGTCGGGCTCGATCGCCTTTGAGGACATCTTCGCCAAGGGCCCCGACATGGCGAAGTTGCGCCTCATGTTCCTCGGCCTCGACCTGCCGGCGCTCGAGACCGCCTGCCTGCTGCTGTTCGTCGGCGCCATGGGCAAGTCGGCTCAGCTCGGTCTGCACACGTGGCTGCCTGACGCCATGGAAGGCCCGACACCGGTCTCGGCCTTGATCCATGCCGCGACCATGGTGACGGCGGGCGTGTTCATGGTCTGCCGCCTGTCGCCGCTGTTCGAGCTGTCGCCGATTGCGCTGCAGGTCGTGACCCTGGTTGGCGCCGCGACGGCGTTCTTCGCCGCCACGATCGGCCTCACGCAATACGACATCAAGCGGGTGGTCGCCTATTCGACCTGCAGCCAGCTCGGCTACATGTTCTTTGCCGCCGGCGTCGGTGCCTACTCGGCGGCGATGTTCCATCTCATGACCCACGCCTTCTTCAAGGCGCTGCTGTTCCTCGGTTCGGGTTCGGTGATCCACGCCCTGCATCACGAGCAGGACATGCGCCAGATGGGCGGCATGAAGGAGAAGGTGCCGCAGACCTTCGTCCTGATGTGGATCGGCACGCTGGCGCTGGCCGGCATCGGCGTTCCCTTCATCATGGGTCACGGCATCGGCTTCGCCGGCTTTTACTCCAAGGACATCATCCTCGAATCGACCTTCGGCGCGCATTCGACGGTCGGCTTCATCGCCTTCTGGCTGGGTATCGCCGGCGCCTTCATGACGGCGTTTTACTCGGCGCGCCTGATGTTCATGACCTTTTACGGCAAGTATCGCGGCGACCATCACACCTGGGACCACGCCCACGAATCGCCGCCGGTCATCCTGATCCCGCTCTACGTCCTGGCCACCGGCGCCGTATTGGCGGGCCTGGTCGCCTACAACTGGTTCGTCGGCGACGGCTGGCATGCCTTCTGGGGCCATTCGATCGCCGTGAAGTCGACCGAGGAGATCCTGCATCACGCCCACGAAGTGCCGGCCTGGGTGAAGGTGCTGCCGCTGGTCATGGCGGTGTCGGGCATTGCGCTGAGCTACGTCTACTATGTCGTGCGGCCCGACCTGCCGGGCAAGACGGTGGCGATGTTCCCGGCGCTGCACAAATTCTTCTACAACAAGTGGTACTTCGACGAGCTCTATGACGCGATCTTCGTGCGCCCGGCGCTGGCGATCGGCCGCTTCTTCTGGCGCAAGGGCGACATGGCGACCATCGATGGGCTCGGTCCCGATGGCATCGCGGCGCGGGCGCTCAACGTCGCCGGCGCACTGGTGCGCTTCCAGAGCGGCTACCTCTACCACTACGCCTTCGTGATGCTGATCGGCGTGGCGGGGCTGGTGACCTACTTCATGCTGACCTTGAGGTAGGCGCGATGTCGAGCTGGCCGATCCTTTCGCTTGTCACGTTCCTGCCGCTGGTGGGCGCGCTGTTCTGCCTCGTCGTCCAGGGCCCCAAGGAGGCCGTCGACCGCAACTGCCGAAGTGCGGCGCTGATCACTTCTGTCGCGACCTTCCTGCTGTCGCTGGCCCTCTGGATCAAGTTCGACTCGACCAAGGCCACCTTTCAGTTCGTCGAGAAGATGGACTGGGTGCCGGCCCTCAACATCGGCTACCACGTCGGCATCGATGGCATCTCGATGTTCTTCGTGCTGCTGTCGACGCTGCTGACGCCGATCTGCATCCTGGCGAGCTGGGATTCGGTGCAAGTGCGGGTCAAGGAATACATGATTGCGTTCCTCGTACTCGAGACCTTCATGGTCGGTATGTTCTGCGCGCTGGATCTTGCGCTGTTCTATGTCTTCTTCGAAGGCGTGCTGATCCCGATGTTCCTGATCATCGGCGTGTGGGGCGGCAAGCGCCGCGTCTATGCCGCCTTCAAGTTCTTCCTCTACACGCTGCTCGGCTCCGTCCTGATGCTGCTGGCCATCATCGCCATCTACTGGCAGGTCGGCACCACGGACCTGCCGACGGCGATGGAAAAGCTCAACCTGCCGTTCCAGTGGCAGTTCTGGCTGTGGCTGGCTTTTTTCGCCTCGTTCGCCGTCAAGGTCCCGATGTGGCCGGTCCATACCTGGTTGCCTGACGCCCACGTCGAGGCGCCGACGGCGGGCTCGGTGATCCTGGCCGGCGTGCTGCTGAAGATGGGCGGATACGGCTTCCTGCGCTTCTCGGTGCCGCTGATGCCCGAGGCGACGCAGTATTTCGCGCCGCTGGTGTTCGGGCTCTCCATCGTCGCCGTCATCTACACCTCGCTGGTGGCGCTGGTGCAGGAGGACATGAAGAAGCTGATCGCCTATTCGTCGGTCGCCCATATGGGCTTCGTGACCATCGGCATCTTCGTCATGAACATTCAGGGCGTCCAAGGCTCGATCTTCCAGATGCTGAGCCACGGCATCGTCTCGGCGGCACTCTTCCTCTGCGTCGGCGTGGTTTACGACCGCATGCACACGCGCGAGATCGCGGCCTATG
This sequence comes from Asaia bogorensis, assembly GCA_945905835.1. Classification (GTDB taxonomy): domain Bacteria; phylum Pseudomonadota; class Alphaproteobacteria; order Reyranellales; family Reyranellaceae; genus Reyranella. The sequence continues at coordinate 24,536 of CAMDQJ010000038.1, read as the reverse complement.
GCGGCCTCGTCCATCGCATGCCGCGCTACGCCTTCACCTTCATGTTCTTCACCCTGGCAAGCGTCGGTCTGCCGGGCCTGTCGGGCTTCGTCGGCGAGTTTTTGGTCCTCGTCGGCGCCTTCAAGGCCAATACCTGGGTCGCCACACTTGCGTCGACTGGTCTGATCCTGGGCGCCGCCTACGCGCTCTGGCTCTACCGCAAGGTGATGTTCGGCGAGCTCGCCAAGCCCGAACTCAAGGGCATTCTCGACATGAACGGCCGCGAGATCGCGGTGTTCCTGCCGCTGGTCCTGATCACCGTCTGGATGGGCATCTATCCCAATTCCTTCCTCGATCCGATCGCGCCGTCGGTCGACAAGCTGATCGGCGACTATCAGGCCGCCCTCAAGCTGGCGCGCACCGCCGCGCTGCCTCTCGTGACGGGAGGGAACTGACATGATGCTCGGTCTCGAATCCTGGACGCTGGCGCGGCCTGAGCTGTTCCTAGCGGCGGCGACGACGCTGCTGCTGGTCTATGGCGTGGTGCGCGGCGAGAACTCGACGGTCTTCGTGTCGATCGGCACCGTCGGCGCGTTGCTGATCACGGCGATCCTGTTGTTCGCGCCCTATCGCGAGGGTACGGCCTTCGCCTCGCTGTTCATCACCGATCGCCTCACCACGACCATGAAGGCGCTGGTGCTGGTCGGTTCGGCGATCACCATCCTGTTGTCGCGCGACTATTTCGAGCGCGTGCGCGCCTGGCGCTTCGAGTATCCGCTGCTGGTGGCGCTGGCGACGCTCGGCATGATGCTGATGATCTCGGCCAATGATTTGATGGCGCTCTATGTCGGGCTCGAACTGCAGTCGCTGGCGCTCTATGTCGTGGCCGCCTTCCAGCGCGATTCGGTGCGCTCGACCGAGGCCGGCGTGAAGTATTTCGTCCTGGGCTCGGTCGCCTCCGGCATGCTGCTGTTCGGCTCCTCGCTGATCTACGGCTTCTGCGGCGGCACCGCCTTCGTGCAGATCTCGCAGGCCCTGCTCGCCGGCAGGAGCCACGAGATCGGCACCATCATCGGTCTGGTATTCGTTGTCGCGGGCCTCGCTTTCAAGGTCTCGGCCGTGCCGTTCCATATGTGGACGCCCGACGTCTATGAGGGCGCGCCAACGCCGGTGACGGCGCTGTTCGCCGTGGCGCCCAAGATCGCGGCGGTCTCGCTGCTGGTCTCGGTCCTGATGGGTCCGTTCAAGCCGCTGTTCGAGCAGTGGCAGCAGATCATCGTCGTGGCCTCGGTGCTGTCGATGGCGCTGGGCGCGTTCGCGGCACTGCGCCAGCAGAACATCAAGCGACTGATGGCCTATTCGTCGATCGGCAATGTTGGCTACGTTCTGCTGGGGCTCGCCAGCGGCAGCGAGAAGGGCATCCAGAGCGTCGTCTTTTATCTTGCGATCTACCTCGTCATGACGCTGGGCGTGTTCGCCGTCATCCTGCTGATGAAGCGGCGCAACATCATGGTCGAGGGCGTCGACGATCTCGCCGGGTTGGGCAAGAGCCACCCCATGCTGGCCCTCGCCATGCTGATCTTCATGTTCTCGATGGCCGGCATCCCGCCGCTCGCCGGTTTCTGGGGCAAGCTCTACATCTTCATCGCCGCCGTGGAAGCGAAGCTCGTGTGGCCCGCGGTGCTGGGCGTGCTCGCCTCGGTCGTGGCGTCCTACTACTACCTGCGCATCGTCAAGGTCATGTACTTCGACGAAGGCAAGGAGGCGCTCGACGGTGCGCAGATGGGCGTCAGCCGCGTCGTGGCCTTCGCGACCGCAATCCTGATCGCGCTGTTCTCGCTCGCCCCGCAGCCGCTCAGCCTGGTCGCCACCGCCGCCGCCAAGGGCCTCTTCCGGTGAACAGGATGCCCGTCCTGCCGGACGGGTGGACGCTGCACGCTCTTAAAAGCGTCGGCAGCACCAACGATGAAGCCGCTCGCCTCGCCGAAGCCGGCGCGTCAGAGGGCACCGTCGTCTGGGCGCTCGAACAGACCGGCGGTCGTGGCCGCCGCGGCCGTCTCTGGGCCTCGCCCGTCGGCAACCTCTACTGCTCGACCATCCTGCGCCCCCATTGCCTGGCCGCGCAGGCCGCCGAACTCAGCTTCGTCGCCGCGCTGGCCGTGGCCGACATGGTACCGCGCGGCCGCGACGTCCGCGTCAAATGGCCGAACGATGTGCTGGTCGACGGCGGCAAGATCGCCGGTATCCTGCCTGAAAGTTCGATCCGCGAGGGTGGCCTGGCCGACCACGTCGTCCTCGGCATCGGCGTCAACGTCGCCTTCGCCCCCCAGCTGCCTGAAATGCGCTACCCTGGCGCCGCCCTCGGCGGCTCGGTCGAGATGGCCCTGGAGCGCCTGACGGCGGCCTTGGCCCGCTGGCTCACCCTCTGGCGGACCCGTGGCTTCGAGCCTATCCGCACCGCTTGGCTCGCCAAGGCGGGTCCCCTGGGTGCCGGCGTCGATGTAAAGCTGGGTAAAGAACTGGTTCGCGGCCGCTTCGCCGGGATGGACCGCGAGGGCGCCTTGCTGCTGGATACCGCCGGCGGCCCGCGCCGCATCGTGTCGGGCGAAATTCTGGGCCGCGCGGCCTGAGGAGAACGAGCCATGCTGCTCGCCATCGATGTCGGCAACACCAACTCCAAGTTCGCCCTGTTCGACGGCGAAAAGCTTGTCGCGCAGTGGCGTCTGCGCACCGAGGCCAAGCGCACGGCCGACGAATACGCGGCGTGGGTGACACAGCTCATGCGGCTGCAGGATTTCGACCCGCATTCGATCACCGGCGCGATTTTGGCTAGCGTCGTGCCGCCAGTGAACCTGCACATCCGCCGCCTCTGCGAGACCTATTTCAAGACCAGGCTTCTGATCGTCGGCGAGCCGGACTGCGAGCTCGGCATAAAGGTGCTGATCGACCGGCCGCAGGATGCCGGTGCCGACCGGCTGGTCGGCGTGATCGCGGGCTACAAGAAATACGGCGGCCCGCTGATCACCGTCGACTTCGGCAGTGCCACGACCTTCGATCTCGTCGACAAGGACGGCAATTTCGTCGGCGGCGTGCTGGCGCCGGGCGTCGAGCTCACCATCGAATCCTTCTATCTGATGACGGCACGCCTGCCGCGCATTCGGGTCGAGAAGCCGGCGCATGTCATCGGCAAGGCGACGGTGCCGGCCATGCAGTCGGGCATCTTCTGGGGCTATGTCGGGCTGATCGAAAGCCTGATCAAGCGCATCCGCGCCGAGTACGGCGAACCGATGAAGGTCGTGGCGACCGGCGGCCTCGCCAACGTGTTCAAGGACGAGATCGGCCTGTTCGACGCCATCGAGCCCGACCTGATGTCGCTCGGCCTGCTGGAGATCTGGCGGCGCAACCGCGGATGACAATTCCCTCGGACGACGAGCTGCTCTTCCTGGCGCTGGGCGGTGCCGGCGAGATCGGCATGAACCTCAATCTCTACGGCCATGCCGGCAAGTGGCTGATGGTCGATCTCGGCATCGCCTTCGGCGACGATTCGACGCCCGGCATCGAGGTCGTGATGCCCGATCCCGCCTTCATCGAGGAGCGCCGCGACGCCCTGGTCGGCATCGTGCTGACGCATGCCCATGAGGACCATCTCGGCGCCGTCGCCGACCTGTGGCCGGGCCTGCGGGCGCCGGTCTACGCCACGCCCTTCGCCGCCTCGGTGCTGCGGCGCAAGCTGATCGATGCCGGCCTGGTCGACGAGGTGCCGGTCACCGAGATCCCGCTGCGCGGCAAGTTCAGCGTCGGGCCGTTCGACCTCGAGATGATCACCATGACGCATTCGATCCCCGAGCCGAATGCGTTGGCCATCCGCACCAAGTTCGGCACGATCTTCCATACCGGCGACTGGAAGATCGACCCCGAGCCGCTGATCGGCGAGGTCACCGACGAGGCCATGCTGAAGCGCATCGGCGACGAGGGTGCGCTCGCCATGGTCTGCGACAGCACCAATGTCTTCGTCGAGGGCGAGGCCGGCTCCGAGGCCATGGTACGCGAGAACCTCAAGAAGCTGGTGCGCAAGCAGAAGGGCCGGGTCGCCGTGACCTGCTTTGCCTCAAACCTGGCTCGCGTCGAAAGCATCGCCGTGGCAGCCGTCGCGGCCGGCCGCCATCCCGTGATGTCGGGCCGCGCCCTGCACCGCATGATCGAGGCGGCACAGGAATGCGGCTACCTGCTTGATTTCCCGCCCCGCATCGAGGAGCCGGAAGCCGGCTACTTGCCGCGCGAAAAGGTGCTGTTCATCTGCACCGGCAGCCAGGGCGAGCCACGCGCTTCGATGGCCAAGCTGGCCAACGGCGAGCACCGCGATCTCGTGCTGGAGGACGGCGACACCGCGATCTTCTCCTCGCGCATCATCCCGGGCAACGAACGCTCGGTCGGCCGCATGCATAACGCCCTGATGTCAAAGGGCGTGAAGGTCATCACCGACCGCGAGGCCGACATCCACGTCTCCGGCCATCCGGCGCGCGACGAGCTGGTTCGGGTCTATCAGTGGGTGCGGCCCAAAATCGCCCTGCCGGTGCACGGCGAGGTCCGCCACATGATTGAGCACGCCGCCTTGGCGCGCGCCTGCCAGGTGCCGGAGACGATCGTGGCGCCCAACGGCACGCTGGTGCGTCTGGCGCCGGGGCCGGCCCAGATCATCGACCACCTCCCGACCGGCCGACTGGCGCGCGACGGCGATGGCGGCCCGGTGGTCCCGGTCGATGCAGCTTCCTTCCGCGAACGCCGCAAGCTTTTATGGCAGGGCGCAGCCGCCGCCACCCTGGTGCTGGACGGCAAGGGCAGGGCGCTCGCCCCGCCCAAGGTCTCCCTGCGCGGCATTGACGATGAGGATGGCGAGCTTGCCGAGGACATCGTCGAGGCCCTGCAGGAGATGGTGGCCAAGCTTAGCGCCAACGACAGGCGCGACGACAAGCGGATCGAGGAGGCGGCCCGCCAGGCCGTGCGGCGCGTCATCCGCACGCAGCTCGGCAAGAAGCCGTTGACGGACGTTCACATCGTCCGCATCTAGGGACCATGATCGGACGTCTGAACCATATCGCCATCGCCGTGCCGGACCTTGCAAAGGCCTCGGCGCTTTATCGCGACGTCATGGGCGCCAAGGTGAGCGCCCCCAAGCCGCAGCCGGCGCACGGTGTCACGGTGGTGTTCGTCGAGTTGGTCAACACCAAGATCGAGTTGCTGCACCCCTTGGGCGAGAAGTCGCCGATCGCCAACTTCCTCGGCCGCAACGCCGACGGCGGTATTCACCATGTCTGCTACGAGGTCGAGGACATCTATGCCGCCCGCGACAAGCTCAAGGCCCAGGGCGCGCGCGTGCTGGGCGACGGCGAGCCCAAGATCGGCGCCCATGACAAGCCTGTGCTGTTCCTGCATCCCAAGGACTTCACCGGCACCCTGATCGAACTCGAGCAGGTCTAGGAGCCGCACCATGAGCTGGGCGACCGGCCTCATGGTCTATCTGGTGATCTGGTGGACCGTGCTGTTTATCGCCCTGCCTCTGGGCGTGCGCCGGGTGGAAAATCCCGGTCCGGGTGAGGATCGCGGGGCGCCGGAACGGCCCGACCTCGTGCGCAAAGCGATCATTACTACCGTGGTCGCCGCCGTCCTGTGGCTGGGCTTCTATTTCCTGCACCAGGCGGACGTCTTCAGCTTCCGTTGACCTAAAGTGAAATATCAGGAAAGCCCGCCGACCTCCTGAAAACAAGAACGGCGAGCCTTGAAGCCCGCCGTCCTGCTACTCCCGAAACTCGTTGTCTCTTACGGCTTTTCGCCGCTTCTTCCCTAAACCCGGACCGATCCGGCTTTCGCCGACCTTGCTTAAGGCGGAGGCTGTTTAACCCGGGTTTTGGCCGTTGCCAAGACCTTCTCTTTCGACTGAATGCACCTCTCCGAACGATTGTTATGCTCAGGGATCGTTCGACAACTGACAAATTTCCGTAGAGGCAACGTGCTCAGCCGATCACCACATATTTGATCACGAACAGCACAGCGAGAATTCCGACTGCCGGATGAATGTCGCTGTAGCGTCCCGCCGCAAGCTTGATGGCGACGTAGGAGATGAAGCCGAAGGCGATGCCGTCGGCGATCGAGAAGGTGAATGGCATGGCGAGCGCGGTGATTACCGCGGGTGCGGCTTCGGTGATGTCGTCCCAATCGACTTCGGTCAGTCCCCGCGCCATCAGGCAGGCCACGTAGAGCAGCGCCGGCGCCCTGGCGTAGGCCGGGATGGTCTTGGCCAGCGGCGCGAAGAACAGCGCCAGCAGGAACAGCACCGCCACCGTGAACGCCGTGAGTCCGGTGCGGCCGCCGGCATTTATGCCCGACGCACTCTCGATGTAGCTCGTGGTGGTCGAGGTGCCGGCGGCGGCGCCGAGCATGGCGGCGGCGCTGTCGGAAATCAGCGCGCCACGCAGGCGGGGAACGGTGCCGTCCTTGCGCATGAAGCCGCCGCGATGGGCGAGGGCGATCAGCGTGCCGGTATTGTCGAACAGGTCGACGAACAGGAAGGCGAAGACCACGGTCACCAGGCCGACGCTCATCGCCCCGGCGAGGTCCATCTGCAGGAACACCGGCGCCACCGACGGCGGCGTGTCGACGATGCCCTCGAACTTCTGGTTGCCGGTCAGCACGGCCACAAGCGTGACGGCGAGGATACCGATGATCACCCCGCCCAGCACCTTGCGGTACTCCAGCACCACGATCAGCGCGAAGCCGAGGGACGCCATGATCACGGGAAAGGAGGTGAGCTTGCCGTGCGTCACCAGCGTCGCGGGATGGGCGCTGACGATGCCGGCGTTCTTGAGCGCGATCAGCGCGAGGAAAAGCCCGATGCCGGCGGCGATCGCCATCTTGAGCGACTTGGGGATGGCATTGACGATCCATTCCCGGATCGGCAGCACGCTGATGATGAAGAAGATCACGCCGGAGAGGAACACGCAGCCCAGCGCCACCTGCAGGTATGCCCCATGCCGCCGACCACGCCGAAGGCGAAGTAGGCGTTGAGGCCCATGCCCGGAGCGAGCGCGATCGGGTAATTGGCGAGGAAGGCCATGAGCAGGCAGCCGATGGCGGCAGCGATGCAGGTCGCGGCGAACACCGCGTCGAACGGCATCTTGGCCGCTGCCAGGATGTCGGGATTGACGAAGATGATATAGGCCATGGTGAGGAAGGTCGTGATCCCCGCCACGATCTCGGCACGAACGTTCGTCTTGTTTTCGCTGAGCTTGAAGACTTGCTCGAGCATTTTGATCCCCCCGGTTTTTCAGGGCCAAGTCTGGGGGATCAGCCTGTGCAAAACCAGCCGCGAACGGGCTGGTTTGCCATTGCAAGTAGCGTTCCCTACAGTCCGCCGCGCCCCACTGACCGCTGTCCAAGGACGAACGAACGCATGCGTATGAGCCAGTATTTCCTGCCGACCCTGAAGGAGAATCCGGCCGAAGCGCAGATCGTTTCCCATCGTTTGATGCTGCGCGCCGGGCTGGTCCGGCAAACTAGCGCCGGCATCTACGCCTGGCTTCCGCTCGGCCTTCGTGTGCTGCGTAACATCGAACGTATCGTACGCGAGGAGCAGGACGCCTCGGGCGCCCAGGAAGTGCTGATGCCGACCATCCAGGCGGCCGATCTGTGGCGCGAGAGCGGGCGCTACGACGCCTACGGTCCCGAGATGCTGCGTATCAAGGACCGCCACGACCGCGACATGCTGTTCGGTCCGACCAACGAGGAAATGATCACGGTCATCTTCCGCGACGGCGTGAAGAGCTACCGCGACCTGCCCAAGAACCTCTATCACATCCAGTGGAAGTTCCGTGACGAGGTGCGGCCGCGCTTCGGCGTGATGCGCGGGCGCGAATTCCTGATGAAGGACAATTATTCCTTCGACATCGACCGGGCGGGCGCCATCCACTCCTACAACAAGATGTTCGTGGCCTATCTGCGCACCTTCGCGCGCATGGGCCTGAAGGCGATCCCGATGCGCGCCGACACCGGCCCGATCGGCGGCGATCTCAGCCATGAGTTCATCATCCTGGCCGAAACCGGCGAGAGTGCCGTGTTCTGCCATAAGGGCCTGATCGATAAAGACATCCTCGGCCGCACCATCGACTATGCCGCCGACCTGCAGCCGATCGTGAACGAATGGACGTCGCTTTACGCGGCGACCGACGAGAAACACGACGCGGCGGCGTTCGAGAAGATCCCGGAAAGCGAGCGTCTTGCCGCGCGAGGGATCGAAGTCGGCCATATTTTCAACTTCGGCACCAAGTATTCAAAACCGATGAACGCAGTGGTGGCCGGTCCGGGCGGCGAACAGATCACGGTCGAGATGGGCTCCTACGGCATCGGCGTGTCGCGCCTGGCGGGCGGCATCATCGAGGCGAGCCACGATGCCAATGGTATCGTCTGGCCGGAATCGGTGGCGCCGTTCAAGGTCGCGGTGCTCAACCTCAAGCCGGACGATGGCGCCGTGTTGGGCGCCTGCGTGAAGCTCTATGACGCACTCAACGCCAAGGGTGTCGAGACGCTGTACGACGACCGCGACCTTCGGGCCGGCACCAAATTCGCCGACATGGACCTGATCGGTATTCCCTGGCAGCTCATCGTTGGACCGAAGGGTCTCGCCGCCGGCAAGATCGAGCTCAAGAACCGCAAGACGGGCCAGCGCGAAGAAGTGCCGATCGACCAGGCAATCTCCCGGTTCGGCTGAGGGGAACACCGACGCCCATGGCCGTCGCCGCCGTCGAACGCCTGATCGCGCTCCGCTACCTCCGCGCCCGTCGCGAGGAGGGCTTCATCTCGGTCATTGCCGGTTTCTCGCTGATCGGCATCGCACTTGGCGTCGGCACGCTGATTGTCGTCATGTCGGTGATGAATGGTTTTCAGATCGAGATGCTGCGCCAGATGTCGAGCATCAGCGGCCAGCTCGGTGTGCAGGGCGGTCGCGAGGGCCTCGATATCGGCGGCGACCTGCTGGTGCGCCTCAAGGCGGTTCCGGGCGTCGTATCGGCGACGCCGGTCGTCGAGGGCCAGATCATTCTTGTTGCCGGTGAAAAAGTGAGGGGCGTGCTGCTGCGCGGCATCCGGGCCGACGATATCCGCGCCCGCGAGCCTCTGGCCGCGGCCATCGACGGCGAACCCGCCTTGCGCGACCGCCACCGCGCGCTCTGCCGTGGCGGCGACGACCCTGCGAGCGAGTGGGGAACGCTGAAGGATTTCGGCAACGGCTTCTCGCTGGCCGTCGGTCGGCGTCTCGCCGATCTGCTGGGACTGAAGGTCGGCGATCGGGTGCAGCTCGTGTCGCCGCTGTCGATTTCGACGCCGCTCGGCGTCATGCCACGCTCGGCACAGGCGCGGATCGGCGCGATCTTCTGCGCCGGCATGTACGACTACGACGCCAACTTCGTCTACGCGCCGCTCGCTGACGCCCAGCGGCTGCTCGATGTCGGCAGTCGCGTGAACACGATCGAGATATTCTTGAGCGATGGCGCGCCCGCCGCGACTATACGGCGGGACGTTTCACAGGCCGCCGGACTGCAGGGTTGGGTGTACGACTGGTTCCAGGCCAATATCGGCTTCTTCTCGGCGGTGCAGGCGCAGACCAACGTGATGTTCCTCGTGCTGACGCTGATCGTGCTGGTGGCGGCCTTTAATATTGTTTCGAGCCTGGTCATGCTGGTGCGTACCAAGACCGCCGATATCGCCATCCTGCGCACCATGGGTGCCACCCGTGGCGCGGTCATGCGCATGTTCCTGCTCGATGGCCTGGCCATCGGCGGCATTGGTACCCTGATCGGCGTCGTGCTGGGGCTTGCCTTCGCCCGCAACATCGAGGCGATCCGCCAATGGCTGCAGAGCATCTTCGATATCGTGCTGTTCGACGAGACGCTCTACCTGCTTGCCGAGATGCCTTCCCATATCGAGCCGATGGAGGTGGCGAGCATCGCCGGCATGGCGATCTTCTTTGCGGCCGTGGCCTCGCTTTATCCGGCGTGGCGTGCCTCCCGCCTCGACCCGGTGGAGGGCCTGCGCCGTGAGTGACGCCTCGCCAGGCTCGGGCGCCATCGAACGCTGGCTGGCCTGGCGCTATCTCGCCACCCGCCAGCGCGAGGGCTTCGTGTCGTTCATTGCCATCTTTTCGCTGATCGGCGTGGCGCTGGGCGTGGCGACGCTAATCGTCGTGCTGTCGGTCATGGGTGGTTTCCGCGAGCAGCTGGTCGGCCGCATCATCGGCATGAACGGTCATGTCATCGTTGCGGCGCGTGAGGGCATGTTGAAGGCCGATGGCGTGCTGCTGGCCAAGCTCAAAGCGACGCCGGAGGTAAAATCGGTGCGGCTGACGCTCGAGCGGCAGGCGCTGGTGACGACCAACGGACAGACCCGCGGCGTTTCCCTGCGTGGCGTGCGCGCAGAAGATCTGCTGTCGCGCGACATCGTGATCGGCAGCATCGTCATGGGCGATCCCGGCGCGTTCGAAATCCGCGGCGGCGTGGTTATCGGCGACCGCCTGCGCCAGGCGCTCGGGACGCGTATTGGGGAAAATGTGACCCTGGTCACACACCGGCTCAACGCCAGCGGCACGATCGCGCCGCGCTATGCCGACTACGAGCTGTTGGCGAGCTTTTATACCAATCGCTACGAGTTCGACGCCTCGCTGGTTTTCGTGCCGCTGGAGCTCCTGCAGGAAGACCTCGAGGTCTCAGTCGACAGCGTGACCTCGGTCGATCTCGAGCTTGCCGACCCCGCCAATGCGCCCACCGTCGCCGACGCGATCCGCAAAAGCCTGGGGCGCGACGATCTCCGCATTTCGCACTGGCTCGGCCTCAACGCGCGCTTCGTCGGCGCCCTGCAGGTCGAGCGTGTGATGATGTTCATCATTCTGACCCTGATCGTGGCCGTGGCGGCGATGAATGTGGTGGCGAGCTTCACCATGCTGGTACGCGTGAAGCGCGGCAGCATCGCCATCCTGCGGACCATGGGCGCGGGCTCGGGCACCGTGGTACGTGCCTTCTTCATGGCCGCCGCCGGTGTCGGCCTTGTCGGCACCGCGATCGGCGCGGGGCTTGGCCTATTTATCTGCGCCAATCTACAGACCGTTGGCCGGCTGATTTCGGCGGTCAGCGGCCAATCGGGCGGCGGGCGCTCGGCCGAGGTCGATTTCGTTGCAACCTTGCCGGTACGCGTGCAAACCACTGAAGTGATCCTGATCGTTGCCGTCGCCCTCGTGCTGTCGCTGGTCGCTGCCGCCTACCCGGCGTGGCGGGCTGCGCGCGTGGAACCGGTCGAGGGGCTGCGCAATGAGTGACGCCGCCACATCGCTGGCGCTGCGCGACGTCCAGCGCACTTTCGTGCAAGGCGACCGCAAGCTGGCCGTCCTGCGCGGCGTGAATCTTGACCTCAAGGCCGGCGAGATCGTGGCCCTGGTCGGCCCGTCGGGCAGCGGCAAGTCGACCCTGCTGCATATCGCGGGCCTGCTGGAGAAGCCGGACGGCGGAGACGTCATCCTCGATGGTCGCGGCGCCGGCGCGCTGTCCGACCGCGAGCGCACGGCGCTGCGGCGTCGCTTTCTCGGCTTCGTCTACCAGTATCATCACCTGCTGCCGGAATTCTCGGCGCTGGAAAATGTCATGCTGCCGCAGATGCTGAACGGCCTTGGCCGCGGCGAGGCCAAGAAGCGCGCCGCCGAACTGCTGGCCATGGTCCGTCTCAATGACCGGGGCGATCACCGTCCGGGGCGGCTTTCCGGCGGCGAGCAGCAGCGGGTGGCCATCGCGCGTGCCGTCGCCAATGCGCCTCGTGTCCTGCTGGCAGACGAACCGACCGGCAATCTCGACACGGAGACTGCGGATACCGTTTTCAAGCAATTGCTCTCTTTGGTGCGGGTAACCGGCATGGCGGCGCTGTTCGCCACGCACAATCCCGAGCTGGCGGGGCGCATGGACCGCACGGTGACGCTGCGGGATGGCATCCTGACCGGTTGAGACTGTCCACAACCAGAAGCGCGACAATGGCCCGTGGCCATCGCTGATTTCATCCATCTCAAAGTCCGTTCCGCCTACTCGCTCACCGAGGGGGCGATCAAGCTCGACAAGGTCGTGGCACTGGCCAAGGCCGAGATGATGCCGGCGGTCGCCGTCACAGACCGCAACAACCTGTTCGGCGCCCTGGAGTTCTCGCAATACGCCACCAACGCCGGCATCCAGCCGATCGTCGGCTGCGATCTCGGCATCCGCCGAGAGGAGGAGGGCGGCATCGCCACGGCCCAGAAGCTCGCCAGCTCCGACTGGCTGACGCTGCTGGTGCAGAACGAGAAGGGCTATCTCAACCTGATGCGACTGGTGAGTCGCACCCATCTCGAATTCAAAACCGCAGTCCTGCCGCTGTCCGAACTCGAAGGCTACACCGAAGGCCTTATAGCGCTCACCGGCGGCCCGGCCGGCGCGCTGGGTCGTCTGCTGGCCGCGGGGCAGGGGCCGGCTGCCGGGCATATGCTCGACCGTCTGCAGGCGCTGTTCGGTGACCGGCTCTACATCGAGCTGCAGCGCCATGGCGAGGACATCGAGCGGCGCATCGAGGCGCCGTTGCTCGACCTCGCCTACAAGCGTGGCCTGCCGCTGGTGGCGGTCAACGACGCACATTTCCCCAAGGAGTCGATGTACGAGGCGCACGACGTGCTGTTGTGCATCGAGCAGGGCGCGCATATCGACGATCCCAACCGCCGCCGCCTGACGCCAGAGCATTATTTTAAGTCGGCGGCCGAGATGCGCCGGGTCTTCGCCGGCCTGCCGGAGGCCTGCGACAATACGCTGGCGATCGCCCAGCGTTGCGCCTACATGCCCGAGCCGCGCAAGCCGATCCTGCCGCGCTACAACAAGCTCGGCGGCCGCACCGAGAAGGACGCGCTGAAGGACATGGCCGACGCGGGCCTGGCGGCGCTGAAGACGAATGGCCGGCTGGCCGACGATATCGAGCTCAAGAAGTACCAGGACCGCCTGCGTTACGAGCTCGACATGATCGAGCGGATGGGCTTTTCCGGCTACTTCCTGATCGTCGCCGACTTCATCCAGTGGGCCAAGGATAACGGCGTTCCGGTCGGCCCGGGCCGCGGCTCGGGCGCAGGCTCGCTGGTCGCGTGGTCGCTGAAAATCACCGATCTCGATCCGCTGCGCTGGGGGCTGCTGTTCGAGCGCTTCCTCAATCCCGAGCGCGTGTCGATGCCGGACTTCGACATCGATTTCTGCCAGGACAAGCGCGACCGCGTCATCCGCTACGTGCGCGACGAATACGGCCACGACCGCGTTGCCGCCATCATCACCTTCGGCAAGCTGCAGGCCCGCGCGGTGCTGCGCGACGTCGGCCGCGTGCTCGGCATGCCCTATGGCCAAGTCGACCGCATCTGCAAGCTGGTGCCCAATAACCCCGCCAAGCCGGTGACGCTGGCGCAGGCGCTGGAGAGCGAGCAGCTCCTGAAGGAGCAGTACACGGCCGACGAGGAGATCAAGCGTCTGATCGACCTCGCCTTGCAGCTTGAAGGTCTGAACCGCAACGCCTCGACGCACGCCGCCGGCGTGGTGATCGGCGATCGGCCACTTGAGGAGCTGGTGCCGCTCTATCGCGATACCGACAACAAGGAGTCGCTGCCGGCCACCCAGTTCAACATGAAGTGGGTCGAGACGGCGGGGCTGGTGAAGTTCGACTTCCTCGGGTTGAAGACGCTGACGGTGATCGAGAAGGCGTGCGGCCTGATCGGTCACGACAAGATCGACATCACCAAGATACCGCTCGGCGACGAGCCGACCTTCAGGATGCTGGCCAAAGGCGATGCCTACGGGGTCTTCCAGATGGAAGGCAGCGGCATGCGCGACATCCTGAGCAAACTGAAGCCCAACCGCTTCGAGGACCTGATCGCTCTGGTGGCGCTCTACCGGCCCGGTCCGATGGACGACATCCCGACCTATATCAGCGTCAAGAACGGCCAGGAGAAGCCGGACTACCTGCATCAGTCGCTCAAGGGCATCCTGGAAGAGACCTACGGCATCATGGTCTACCAGGAACAGGTAATGCAGATCGCCCAGGTGCTGAGCGGTTACTCGCTGGGCGGCGCCGACCTGCTGCGACGCGCCATGGGCAAGAAGATCCAGTCCGAGATGGACGCACAGCGCACGACCTTCGTCGAGGGTGCCGCCAAGAACAAGGTCGAGGAAGCGCGTGCCTCGATGATCTTCGACAAGGTGGCGAAGTTCGCGGGCTACGGCTTCAACAAGTGCCATTCGGCGCCCTACGCCCTGGTCGCCTATCAGACGGCCTTCCTGAAGGCGAACTACGCGGTCGAGTTCTTCGCTGCATCGATGACGCTCGACATGGGCAACACCGACAAGCTCGGCAATTTCCGCCGCCAGCTCGAGCGGCTGGGCATTCCCCTGCTCGGGCCCGATGTGAACAGGTCGATGGCCGAGTTCGCCGTCGAGGCGACTAAAGATGGCAAGAAGGGCGTGCGCTATGCGCTGTCGGCCATCAAGGGCGTTGGCCGCGAAGCCATGCTGCGGCTGGCCGAGGAGCGCGCCGAGAACGGCCCGTTCAAGGATCTCTTCGACTTCGCCGAACGTCTCAACTCGCGCGTGCTGAACAAACGCCTGGTCGAAAGCCTGGGGAAGGCCGGCGCCTTCGACTCGATCAATCCCAACCGCGCGCAAACCTTCGCCACCATCGAGGGGCTGATCCGCCATTCGCAGGCGACGCACGAGGCCAAGGGCAGCAACCAGAACAGCCTGTTCGGCGACGACAGTCAGCAGCGCCGCCCGCAACTGCCCAAGCTGCCCGACTGGGCGCCAATGGAGCGGCTGCAGAACGAGTTCGCCGCCATCGGCTTTTATCTCTCCTCCCATCCGCTGGCGGCCTACGAGAAGAGCCTGCTGCGGCTCGGTGTCTGCCGCTCGGCCGACCTGCCGGCTCTGCTGGCACGCGGTGCGCCGGGGCGCATCAAGCTCGCAGGCACCGTCATCGATCGCCAGGAGCGGACCTCGGCCAAGGGCAACCGCTTCGCCTTCGTGCAGTGCTCCGACCAATCCGGCACCTTCGAGCTCACCATCTTCAGCGAGCTTTTGGGCAGCAAGCGCAACCTGCTCGAGCCCGCCCAGGCGGTGTTGGTCTCGGTCGACGGCCGGCTCGACGGCGAGCAGGTCAAGCTGACGGCGCAGTCGATCGAGAAGCTCGATGACGCCGTCGCCAACTCGGCGGCCGGCCTGCGTATCGTGGTGTCCGACCCGATGGCGCTGGAGGCGCTGCGCAAGTCACTCGAAGGCAAGCGCGGGCGCGGCCGCGTCACGCTGGTCGTACCAATGCCTGACGAGTCGGAGGCCGAGGTGACATTGGCCGGCACCTATTCGATCGCCGGCGGCCTGCGCGACGTCATCGGCAGCCTGCTGGGCGTCACCCAGGTGGAGGAGATTTGAGCCAGCAGGCCGGGCTCTTTGAGGCGACGCCGCCTCCACCCAAGCGCCGTGCGCCGACAGCCGGCGATGTCCTGCCGTCCACCAAATCGCCATTGCTCGCCGCCCCGGTCCTGCCGCCGGAGATCCGCCTCGGTACGTCGTCGTGGTTCTTTCCCGGCTGGCGCGGTCTGGTTTACGAGGGCGTTCATCCGCAAACCGCGCTCGGCAAGAAGGGCCTGATCGCCTACGGCGGCATTCCGTTGCTGCGCACCGTCAGTCTCGATCGCACCTTCTACGCTGCTCTCACGACTGCCGAGTATGCGCGCTACACCACGCAGGCGCCGGACGATTTCAGTTTTGTCGTCAAGGCACCGGCGATGGTCTGCGACGCCGTCATGCGCGACGAGGACGGGCGGGGCCGTGTCGCCAATCCGCATTTCCTCGACCCGTCGATCGCCGCGCGCGAGTTCGTCGTGCCGTGCCTCGAAGGGCTTGGTTCCAAATCAGGCCCCCTGGTGTTCCAGATCTCGCCGCTGCCGCGCGGCCTGGTCGAGGAGGCGCCGGCGCTCATCGACCGGCTGGCGGCATTCTTCGAGGCGCTGCCCAGGCAGCTCGGCCGTCAGACGCCGCTCTACGCCCTGGAACTGCGTAATTCGGAGCTTTTGACGCCGCGCCTCATGCGCATGCTGGCTGCCACCGGCGTCCGCTACTGCGTCGGCCTGCACGACCGCATGCCCGAGGTCGAGCGCCAGGAGATGGCGCTCAAGGTGCTCGATGCCGCCGCCCCCGGCGACCTGATCGTGCGCTGGAACCTCCATCGCGGCTTCCTCTACCAGGCCGCCAAGCAGCGCTACGAGCCGTTCGACAAGCTGATCGACGAGGACCTCGAAACCCGCCGGATTCTCGCCCGGATGGCTGCTGAGGCCTTCAGGGCCAAGCGCAGGGTCTGGATCACGGCCAACAACAAGGCTGAGGGGAGTGCACCGCTCACGCTCCTCAAATTAGCCGAGGAAATCGCCAAAATCCTCGGCTAAGTCCTTGATCCATAAGGGTGCTTGCAAAGGGCGGCCCGACCGACTAGAACGGCGCCCAATTCGCACGCGGGTTTGCGGCCGACGGGGAGACATCCCGCCGTTCGCTCCGGTGTCCCAAGGCTTCTTTCGCCAAAGGGACGACGCCCGCGGAGGCCCAACCGGAGAAGAGGAGATACGGCATGGCTATGCCGCAGTTCACGATGCGCCAGTTGCTCGAAGCTGGCGTCCATTTCGGCCATCACACGCGCCGCTGGAACCCCAAGATGAAGCCGTACCTGTTCGGGGTGCGCAACGGGGTCCACATTATCGATCTCACCAAATCAGTGCCGCTGCTCGAGGCGGCGCTGTTGCAGGTCCGTCAGGTCGTGTCCAACGGCGGCCGCGTGCTGTTCGTCGGCACCAAGGCGGCTGCCGCCGAGCGCGTCGCCGACGCCGCCAAGCGCTGCGGCCAGTACTACGTGAACCACCGCTGGCTGGGCGGCATGATCACCAACTGGCAGACCATCTCGGCCTCGATCAAGCGCCTGCGCGAGCTCGACGAGCGCCTCAAGGGCGAGGTCGTCGGCCTGACGAAGAAGGAACAGCTTGATCTCACCCGCGAGCGTGACAAGCACGAGCGCTCGCTGGGCGGCATCAAGGAAATGGGCGGCACGCCCAACATGCTGTTCATCATCGACACCAACAAGGAAGCGATTGCGGTGCAAGAGGCGCGCAAGCGCAACATCCCGATCGCCGCGATCCTCGACAGCAACTCCGATCCCGACGGCATCGACTTCCCGATCCCGGGTAACGATGACGCCATCCGCGCCGTGTCGCTGTACTGCGACCTGGTTGCGGTGGCCTGCCTCGACGGCATCCGCGCCGAGATCACCGCCTCGGGCGGCGACGTCGGTGAGCTGACCGAGCCGCCGGTCGAAGAAGTTCCCGCCGTCGCTCCCGACGCCCCGGGCGCCGAGGCAACGCCGGCCGAGTAGCCGGCCCTTCGGCGAATTGAACTACCGGGGCCGGTCGCAAGACCGGCCCCATTTGCACCAAATGGAGCAAGACATGGCTGAGATCACCGCTTCCCTGGTCAAGGAACTGCGCGAGAAGACCGGCGCGGGCATGATGGATTGCAAGAAGGCACTGGGCGAAGTCGCGGGCGACCTCGAGAAGGCCGTCGACTGGCTGCGCACCAAGGGCCTGTCGGCCGCCGCCAAGAAGGCCGGCCGTATCGCCGCCGAAGGCCTGGTCGGCGTCGTTGCCAATGGCACCCGCGGCGCCGTCGTGGAGATCAATGCCGAGACCGACTTCGTCGGCCGCAATGAAACATTCCAGAAGTTCGTGGCTGCGACGGCCCGCATCGCGCTCGACCAGAGCGGCGACATGACCAAGATTGTCGCCGCGCCGTTCCCCGGCAGCAGCCGCGACGTGCAGGGCGAACTCACGCACCTGATCGCCACCATCGGTGAAAACATGTCGGTGCGCCGCGCCGCCATGTTGTCGGTGTCCGACGGCGTGGTCGTGGCCTATACCCACAACGCCGTGGCGCCGGACCTCGGCAAGATCGGCGTGCTGGTGGCGCTCGAATCGACCGGCGACAAGAGCAAGCTCGCCGCACTCGCCAAGCAGCTTGCCATGCACGTCGCTGCTACCAATCCGCAGTCGCTCACGATCGCGGATCTCGACCAGGCCGCCATCGAACGCGAGCGCGCCGTGCTGGCCGAGAAGGCCGGGCAGGCCGGCAAGGCCGCCGACATCATCGCCAAGATGGTCGAAGGCGGGTTGCGCAAGTTCCACCAGGAAGTCGTCCTGCTCGAGCAGGCCTTCGTGATCGACGGCAAGACCAAGGTCTCCAAGGTCGTCGAGGACGCGGCCAAGCAGGTCGGCGGCCCGGTCCGGCTGGTCGGCTTCCTGCGCTTCGCCCTGGGCGAAGGCATCGAGAAGAAGCAGGAAGATTTCGCGGCCGAAGTGGCCGCCCAGCTCAAGAAGTAGTATGAAAGTTGCGCCGGCGCGCGGGCTTCTGGCCCGCGACGCCCAAGAAACACGCTTGAAGAGGCAGTAGATGCCGACGGGTCCCCGCTATCGCCGTGTCCTGCTAAAACTCTCGGGCGAGGGACTCATGGGCGGGCGCGAGTATGGCCTCGACCCCGCCATGGTCGCCATGGTCGCACAGGAAGTGAAGACCGTGCACGATATGGGCGTGCAGGTCTGCCTGGTGATCGGTGGCGGCAACATCTTCCGTGGCGTCTCGGCCGCGGCCTCCGGCATGGACCGCGCCAGCGGCGACTACATGGGCATGCTGGCCACCGTCATCAATTCATTGGCCATGCAGAGCGCACTCGAGCGCCAAGGCCTGCCGACGCGCGTGCTGTCGGCCATTCCCATGACCACAGTGTGTGAGCCCTACATCCGCCGCCGCGCCTCGCGCCATATGGAAAAGGGCCGCGTCGTGATCTTCGCCGCCGGCACCGGCAACCCGTTCTTCACGACCGACACTGCGGCGGCGCTCCGTGCCGCCGAGATGAGCGTCGATGCCATGCTCAAGGGCACTCAGGTCGACGGCGTCTACTCGGCCGACCCGCGCAAGGACAAGCAGGCCAAGCGCTACGACACGCTCACCTACATGGACGTGCTGTCACAGGATCTCCAGGTGATGGACGCAGCGGCGATCTCGCTTGCCCGTGAGAACCGCATCCCGATCATCGTGTTCGATATCCACAAGGCCGGCGCGTTCGCGGAGACGATGCGCGGCGAGGGTACCTTTACCATCATCAAGGACGAGGGCTGACGATGAGCACCGACATCAAGGAGCTCGAAAAGCGCATGCAGGGCGCCATGGATGCTCTGAAGAAGGAATTCGGCGGCCTGCGGACAGGGCGCGCCTCCGTGAACCTGCTCGACCCGATCATGGTCGAGGCCTATGGCCAGCGCATGCCGCTGAACCAGGTCGGCACGGTGAGTGCGCCGGAAGCGCGGCTGCTGGCCGTCAATGTCTGGGACAAAGGCTTGGTCGTCGTGACCGCCAAGGCGATCCGCGATGCCGGCCTTGGCCTCAATCCGCAGCCCGATGGCCAGACCATCCGCATCCCGCTGCCCGAACTCTCGACGGAGCGTCGCGCCGAACTGGCCAAGCTCGCCCACAAATATGCCGAAGGCGCGCGCATCGCCGTGCGCAATGTCCGCCGCGATGGCAACGAAGCGGTTAAGAAAGACAAGAAAATGTCGGAGGACGAGATTCGCGGGAAGTCCGACGATATCCAGAAGCTTACCGATCGCTACGTGAAGTCGGTCGACGATGCGCTCACCGCCAAGGAAAAAGAGATCAAGACGGTCTGATGTCGACAGCGTCGCTCCCTGCTCAGCCAGACCCGTCGCCAAGTCCGCGCCATGTCGCCATCATCATGGACGGCAACGGGCGCTGGGCGAAGGCGCGCGGCCTGCCCCGCGTCGCGGGCCACCGCCGCGGCGCCGATGCGGTCAAGCGGGTGGTGAGGGGAGCAGGCGAGCTCGGCATTCCCTGTCTTACGCTGTTTGCCTTCTCGACCGAGAATTGGACGCGGCCGGCCGACGAGGTCAGCGACCTGATGGGCTTGCTGCGACACTATCTGCGGCATGAGCTGGAAGAGCTGCGCAAGAACGGCGCCAAGCTGCACGTTGTCGGAAATCGCGACGGGCTTGCGGCCGACATCGTGCGCGACATCGCCGATGCCGAGGCGGTCACGCGCGCCAACACGCGTATCGACGTCAACATCTGCATCAACTACGGCGCGCGTGACGAGATCCTGCGCGCGACACGCCGGCTGGCGGCCCAGGTCGCGGCGGGCGAGCTGTCGGCCGACCGCATCGATGAGGCCCGTTTCGAACGCGAGCTCCTGACTGCAGGCATTCCCGACCCCGATCTGCTAATCCGTACCAGCGGCGAGCAGCGCATCAGTAACTTCCTGCTTTGGCAGGCCGCGTACGCCGAACTGGTGTTCGTCGACACGCTGTGGCCGGATTTCGGCAAGGAACATCTCGAGCAGGCCATCGCCGAGTTCCGCAAGCGCGAGCGGCGGTATGGAGGCGTCGGCGGCTGACACCCCAGCCAAGGGCGGCTCGCGCTTTCGCGGTCTCTTGCCCCGGGTGTTGTCGGCGCTCGTGCTGGCCCCGCTGGCGCTCGCAGCTCTTTGGTACGGCTTTCCCTGGGTCGATTTTCTGGCAGCCTTCGCCGCGCCGTTGATGGCGGCGGAATGGATTCGCCTCACGCGCGGCCGGCCGGTCGCGCGAGTTCTGGGTCTGGCCTATGTCCTGTCGGCGGCGGTGTCGCTGCTGTGGCTGCGTCACCATCCGGTGCTCGGCCGCGAGACGGTCATCTGGCTTGTGGCCTGCGTGTGGGCCACCGATATCGGCGGCTATTTCGTGGGCCGGTCGGTCGGCGGCGCCAAGCTCGCGCCCTCGATCAGCCCGGGCAAGACCTGGTCGGGCCTGATCGGCGGCATGTGCGGGGCGGCGGTCGCCAGTGCTGCCTGCGGCCTGGCCTTTGGCCACGGCGAAACCTGGGCGCTGGCGGTGTTCGGTGCCGCGCTCGCCGTGGTCGACCAGGCCGGGGACCTTCTGGAGTCGCATGCCAAGCGGCGCGCCGGCGTGAAGGACAGTGGCAACCTCATTCCCGGCCATGGCGGCCTGCTCGACCGGGTCGATGGACTGATCGCCGTCCTCGTCGTGGTGGCGCTGGCACGACTGGCTCTCGGCGGAGACTGGCCGTGGTTGTGAAGACCTGGCCCGCGCCGTCGCACGATCGTCCACGCACAGTCACCATTCTCGGTTCGACCGGGTCGGTGGGACAGAGCACCGTCGACCTGATCGCCCGCGATCCGCAGAGTTATCGCGTCGATGCCCTGGTTGCCGGCAAGTCGGTCGAGCTGCTGGCCGATCAGGCGCGCCGGCTGCACGCGAAATGCGCCGTGGTCGCAGCGCCCGAGCGCTATCGCGCGTTGAAGGACGCGTTGGCTGGCACGTCGGTCGAAGTCGCGGCCGGTCCCGAAGCGGTGATCGAGGCGGCGGGTCGACCGGCGGAATGGGTGATGGCCGCGATCGTGGGCTACGCCGGCCTGGCGCCGACGCTGGTGGCGGCGCGCCGCGGCGCCATCGTGGCGCTTGCCAACAAGGAGGCGCTGGTCTGCGCCGGCCGCCTGTTGCTCGAGGCGATCGAGGCATCGGGCGGCGTCTTGCTGCCGGCCGATTCCGAGCACAACGCCATCTTCCAGGTGTTCGAGCCCGGGCAGCGCGATGCCGTCGACAGGCTGATCCTGACCGCCTCGGGCGGACCGTTCCGTAACTGGTCGCTGGTCGACATGGCCGAGGCGACGCCGGCGCAGGCCGTCGCCCATCCCAACTGGGACATGGGCGCCAAGATCTCGGTCGATTCGGCAACCATGATGAACAAAGGACTCGAACTGATCGAGGCGCACCTGCTGTTCGACCTGCCGGCGGAGAAGATCGATATCGTTATTCACCCGCAGTCGGTGATCCATTCGATGGTCGCCTATCGCGACGGATCGGTGCTGGCGCAGCTTGGCACGCCGGACATGCGTGTGCCGCTCTCCTACACGCTGGGCTGGCCGGGACGAATCGATAGCCACGCGGCCAAACTCGATTTTGCCACATTATCGGCGCTTACTTTCGAGATGCCCGACACGGTCCGTTTTCCCGCACTGCGCCTCGCCCGAGAGGCACTGGCGACAGGCGGTCACGCACCCATCGTGCTGAATGCTGCCAATGAGGCGGCTGTCGCGGCCTTCCTTGGTCGCCGCATCGGCTTTCTCGATATCGCCCGTGTCGTAGAGGATGTGGTGGATAGAACGGCGTCGATCGGGGCACCCATCGAGGGATTGCAACAGGTTGAAACAGCCGATCTGGAGGCC
Source organism: Asaia bogorensis (assembly GCA_945905835.1). GTDB lineage: Bacteria > Pseudomonadota > Alphaproteobacteria > Reyranellales > Reyranellaceae > Reyranella. Next base: position 2,156 of record CAMDQJ010000038.1, on the reverse strand, counting down.
CGCGCCCGGGCCGAGGTAGCTTGTCAGAACTATGCCCTAAGTAATTGATAAAAAATGAGATTTGTGGTGTATTAAGGCAATGCAATCTTTCATCAATCTGTTCACGATCTACCTACCGTACTTTCTGCTGGTGCTGACGCTTCTCGTGTTCGTCCACGAGTACGGCCACTACTGGGTGGCCAGGCGCTTCGGCATTCACGCCGAGGTTTTCTCCATCGGCTTCGGTCCGGAACTGTTCGGCTGGAACGACCGCAACGGCACGCGCTGGAAGGTTTCGGCCATCCCGCTTGGCGGCTATGTGAAGTTCCTCGGTGACAGCGATGAAACGAGCGCCACGCCCTCCGATGCGCCGCTCAGTTCCGACCAGCGCCGCAAGGCATTCTTCGCGGCACCGCTTTACGCCCGCGCCGCCGTCGTGCTGGGTGGTCCGGCCTCCAACCTGATCTTCGCCTTCATCCTGCTGACCGGCGTGTTTTTCGTCGCCGGCGAACCCTATTCGCCCGCCACCGTCGCGGTGCAGCCGACAGGTCCGGCCGCGCAAGCGGGCCTGCGGACCGGCGACGAGATCATCCGCCTGTCCGACAAGCCGGTCGATCGTTATGAGGACATCCAGGAAGCGCAGTTTCTCTACTGGGCCAAGCCGATGGCGGTCGAGTATCGCCGCGGCGGCAGGGTCATGAGCGCGATCATCAATTCGCAATACTGCGAGCGCACCGATCGCTACAACAACACCATTCGCTACGGCGAGCTCGGCATCGACCAACTGGTGCGCCCCGTGGTCGGCGGGTTCACGGCGAACAGTCCGGCCGAGGCGGCGGGCCTCAAGGTCGGCGATTTGCTGCTTGAGATCGACGGCAAGCCGGTCGATCACTTCGCGCGCATTCCGGAGTTGATCGGCGCGCGCGCGGGCCAACCGGTGACGATCAAATACGACCGCGAGGGCCAGCGTCACGAGGCAAGCGTCACTCCGGAAAGCGACAAAGTGACCGACTGCACCGGCAAGGAGCATCCGATCGGCCGTCTGCGTATCCGGCCGGCGGGCGTGACCGAATTCCGTAGCCATGGCGTGATCGGCGCGATGGGCGCCGGCGTGCGCCAGGTGTGGAGCATGACCACGATGTTCTACACGTCGTTGGCGCAGATCGTGACCGCGACCCGTCCGGTCGACGAACTCGGCGGGCCGATTCGCATCGCCAAGGCGGCGGGTGAGGCGTCGCATGGCGGATGGAAGGGCATCCTCAATCTGGTGATTGTACTCTCGGTGGTGCTCGGCGTGTTCAATCTGCTACCGGTGCCGATGCTCGATGGCGGCCATCTTGCGATGTATTTTATCGAGGCGGTGCGCGGAAAGGCGCTCAGCCTCAAGGTCCAGGAGTACGGTCTCAAGGTCGGATTTGCTCTCGTAATCGGCGTGGCCTTGATCGCGACTTTCAACGACATCAGCCTGTTGCTGCGCTGATTTGACGTCGCGTAGCGAGGCCTGACGCTGGGGGACAAAAGGAGTGGCTAACTCCTTGATGCCGGTCTATGAAAGCTGCGTTCCGAATCGTGGCCATCGGCAGGTCTGGAAGGTGCCGGGGGTGAGTTTGAAATTTCGTTGGGCCGTCCTGGCCATAGCTGCCGTCCTTATGGCCTTCGGCTTGCCGGCCCACGCTCAGCGTGGCGCCGCGGCGGGCGGAACGATCACCGGCGTCCAGATCTCCGGCAACGTCCGTTCCGAAGTCGAGACGATCCGCTCGTACCTGCAGCTCAAGGAAGGCCAGCCCTACGATCCGGCGGCGGCCGACCGTTCGTTCAAGGCCCTGTTCGCCACCGGCCTGTTCTCCGATGTCGTCATTGACATGCAGGGCACTACCCTAGTGGTGCGGCTGACCGAGAACCCGATCCTCAACAGGGTGGCCTTCGAGGGAAACAAGAAGATCGACGACGACAAACTGCGCGACGAAGTGCAGTCGAAGGCACGCCAGGTCTTCACCCGTGCCCGCGTGCAGTCCGATGTCGAGCGAATCCTCACGATCTATCGCCGCGGAGGCCGCTACAACGCCGTCGTCGAGCCCAAGATCATCCGGCTCGAGCAGGGCCGCGTCGACCTCGTGTTCGAGATCGACGAGGGCGACGTCACCGGCATCAAGCGCATCAGCTTCGTCGGCAACGAG
>CAMDQJ010000037.1 GCA_945905835.1 Asaia bogorensis | reverse complement strand
CGAAGTTCCCCTCCTCGCTCATGTCGAAGATCATCACCGACGCCACCTTGGTGCCGGGGCCGTAGAGGAAGATCGCCGACGACAGCTCGCGCGTCGCCGGGATGAAGATCAGCAGCCAGGCGCCCAAGAGGTTGCGCTTGAGCAGTGGCGCCACGACGCGGCGCAGCGCCGTCAGCCGGCTGCCGCCTAGCACGCGCACCGCCTCCTCCATCTCGGGATTGAGGCTGCGCAGGGCCGCGCTGGCGTTGACGTAGCCGATGGGCAGGAAGCGCGTCGTGAAGGCGAGAATGAGGATCAGCGCCGTGCCGTAGAGGGCGAGCGGCGGTGGCGCATAGGCGGCATAGAAGCCGATGGCCAGCACCACACCCGGGATGACAAACGGCGCCACGCAGAGAAATCCCAGTGCCTCGCCGAACGGCACCAGCTTGCGCGTCACGATATAAGCGATCAGCAGCGTGATGATCACGGCCGCCGTAGCGCTGGCGCCGGCATAGAGGAAGCTGTTGACCACCGAGCGCGCCGCCGTCGCATGCTCAAACAGCACGAAGTCGAAATTGCGCCAGGTAATGTTGTCGAGCAGGAAGCCCCTGCCCCACGCCTTAGCGAAGGCCGCCTGCAGCAAAAAGATGTAGGGCAGGAAGACCGAAAGGGCCGCCACAAACATGGCATAGCCGAACACCGCCCAGCGCCACGGCCCGAGCAGGATCGGCCGGCGTTCGCCGCCCTTGCCGGTCAACGAGACGAAACCCTTGCGGTGCGTCATCAGCCGCTGGACCAGCACCAGCATGACGGTGATGCCGAGCAGCGGCATGGCGTAGGCCGCCGCCACCTCGACGCGCACGGGATTGCCGAAGAATTGGAAGAGCTGTGTCGTCACCACGTTGAAGCGCGCCGGGATGGCGATCATGGCGGGTGAGCCGAACAGCGCGATCGCTTCGAGGAAGCAGATGATGAGGCCGCCCATGATGGCCGGCAGGGCGAGTGGCAGGGTCACGCGCCGCATGGTCCGCCAGGTGCCAGCCCCCAGGATATTGGCGGCGTCCTCCATCTCCGACGACACCAGTTCGAGCGCCGCCGTGGTGAAGATGAAGATGTAGGGAAAGGAATAGAGCGCGATGACGACAGCAAGGCCGGTGAAGCTGTAGATGTTGAACGGCCCGGCCTCGGCACCCGTGGCGAACACATAGAAGCGGTTGAGCCAGCCGGCATTGGGGCCGGCCAGCAGGATCCAGGCGACGGCACCGGTGTAGGGCGGAGTTATGAAGGTCGCGAGCACGATCATGCGCACGAATCCTCGCCCCGGCATGTCGGTGCGCGCGACGCCCCAGGCGAGCGGTATCGCGAACAGGCCGGCCAGAGCTGCCGCTGCCGCACCGAGCTTCAGCGAGTTAAACAGCGCATCGATGTAGCGGGCGCGCCCGTAGGCCGTGGCGTAGTTGGCGAAGGTGAAATCGCCGGTGCGTTCGGCCTGGAAGCTGGTGAGCACGAGATAGACGAACGGGCTCACCACCAGGAACAGCAGGACCGCGATGATCCCGATCCACAGCAGCCATGTCGAATCCCAGCCGCCGATGCGCGAGACGCGCACCGGCAAAGTCGTGGTGGAGGTCGCCGCTGTCACATCAGTTCCCGAAGGTATCGCGCCATTGCTCGATCACCTCAGGAATGCCCTTCTCGATCTCGACCACGGTCGAGCGGATGATCTTGATCTTGTCGATGGGCTGCGTGCCGGGCGGGCCGGGCACTTCGGGCCGGAGCGGAATGCCGAAATGCTTGGCGTTGATCTCGGAGGCCTCCACCGAATAGAGGTACTCCATGAACAGCCGCGCCGTGTTGGGACGCTTGGTGCCCTTTACGATGGCCGAGGGCGAGATCATCAACACCGAGCCGTCGCTCGGATAGGTCACGGCCAGCGGATTGCCACGCGCGGCGCTGAACAGCGTCGAGCCGTCAGCGCCGGCGGCGACCAGCCGCTCTCCGGCGTTCAGGACCGTCACCGTGTCGTTGATCGATCGGCCGATCTGCGGCTTGTTCTTTTCGAGCTGCTCGAAATACTTCCAGCCGTAGAGCTTGGTCATCGTATAGACCCAGGTGCCGACATAGCCCGAGAAGGCCGGGTGACCGGTCGAGACCTTGCCCTTCCATTTCGGCTCGAGAAGGTCCGTCCATTTCTTGGGTGCGTCCTCGGCCTTCACCTTGGACGAATTGTAGGTGAGCACGACCTGGCCGGCCGCCGTCGTGTGATAGAAGCCGTCGGGATCGTAGCTGCGGAATGCCTCGGATATCTTGGGTGTGGTTTCCGGCACGTACTTGTCGAGACGCCCCTCGGCCTTCAGGCGGGCAAAGTGGCCGAGATCGGTCGACGAAAAGACGTCGCAATTGGTCTGGTTGTTCTTGATGTCCTGGAGCAGGCGCTGATAGGCGACCTGCGCCGTGGTGCGCACGACATTGACCTTGATACCGTAGGTCTTGGTGAAGCCGGCCCCCAGCTCTTCGGCGCCCTCGGACGTGTAGTGTGCGACATACCAGGTGATCTCGCCTTCCTTCTTGGCGGCCTCCGCCAGCGCCTTGATGTCGGCGTGGGCAGCAAATGGCATCAGCGCCATCGCCGCAATAGCAGCGAGACTTGGCAATCGCGCCATGGTTTCCTCCCTTTTGCGATGACGTTCTTGTTGAGCAAAGTCGACCACACATGACCGAGGGCGACAAGAGCGCCAGCTGGGGCGCTTACTATGAGAAATTGCGCGAGCGGCCGCCGCGTAAAACGATGTTGACAGCGCTCGAGGCTTTCGGGCCGACACCAAAAGGACGACTAGCGGTCGATCTCGGCTGTGGCGACGGCCGCGATGTCATCGAGATGCTGCGTCGCGGCTGGCGCGTGGACGCCGTCGACGCCGAACCGCTGGCGCTCGAGCGACTGCGAGGACGCCCCGACCTGCCGCCCGACGCCAACATCACGCCGATCGTCTCCCGGTTCGAGAAGATTTCCCTTCCCGATGACGCGCTGCTTATCAATTCCAGCTTCGCCATGCCGCTTTGCGCCCCTGACGACTTTCACCGGCTGTGGTCGGCTATCCGCGATCGCCTGCCGCCGGGTGGCCGCTTCAGCGGTCAATGGTACGGAGAACGCGATAGTTGGGTCGGCCGGCCGGGCATAACCTTCCTTACTGGCGATGCGGCGCGCGCCTTGCTCGACGGCCTCGACGTCGAGCTGTTCGACGAGGAAGAGACCGACGGCACGACGCCGCGCGGAAACGCCAAGCATTGGCACATCTTCCATATCGTTGCGCGGAAGCCCTTGGTGTAGACAAGGCGCGGCCGGGTGGCCGACACTTTGCCCGAACCCTGGAGGAGGCAGCATGGCCGCCGTTCCTGTCACAGCCGAAATCGCCCAACGTGCCGCCGTTCTCGGCTGGCGCGACCTGCCCGACGACCTTCTGGAGCGCACCAAGCAGTGCCTGCTCGACTGGTTTGCCGTCACCCTGGCCGGCGCCCAGGACGAACTGACCGAAATCCTGATCCAGGAGACGCTGGAGGACGGCGGCAAGGGACCGGCGACGCTGGTCGGCCGCCGGGAGACGGTCTTTCCGTCGGCTGCGACCCTGATCAACGGCGCCGCCAGCCACGCACTCGACTACGACGACGTGAACTTCGCCATGGGCGGTCATCCGACAGTAACCGTCGTGCCGGCCCTGCTCGCTCTCGGCGAACAGAAAAAGGCCTCGGGCCGCCTGTTCGTCGAAAGCTTCGTCGCCGGCTACGAAACCTCGGGCCGCGTTGGGCGTCTGGTCTCGCCGAGTCATTACCAAAAAGGCTTCCACGTCACCGGCACGGTCGGCTCGTTCTCGGCTACCGCCGCCGCTGGTCGCATGCTCGGTCTCGACGCCCGTCAGCTCGCCGTGGCCTTCGGCATCGCTGCGACGCAGGCCGCCGGCCTAAAGTCCAACTTCGGCACCATGTGCAAGCCGCTGCATGCCGGCACGGCGTCAGAACACGGCCTGCGCGCTGCCAAGCTCGCGGCGAAGGGCTTCACCGCGCGGGCGGACGTCCTGGAGTGCGATCAGGGCTTTGCGTCCTCGCAGAGCGACCACTTCAACGCCGAGGCCGCCCTCGGCGAGCCGCCGCAGGGCTGGCATCTGCGCAACAACCTCTTCAAATACCACGCCGCCTGCTACCTGACGCACGCCCCCATCGAGTGCGCCAAGGAGATCCGGCTCAAGAGCAATTTTCCGCCGGAGCGCGTGAAGAAGATCATGCTGCGCATCGATGCGGGTTCCGACAAGGTCTGCAACATTCCCCATCCGACGACGGGCCTCGAAGCCAAGTTCTCGTTGCGCCAGACCATCGCCATGGCCTTGACCGGCGTCGATACCGCCAACCTTGACTCCTACAACGTCGCCGTGACGCAGGACCCGCGCATCAAGACGCTGCGCGACAAGGTCGAGATCGAGTTCGTGCCCAACTGGGCGCATTCGCTCTCGGAGATGGCGATCCAGCTCGACGACGGCACCACGGTCGAGGCCAAGCACGATTCGGGCATTCCCTGGCCCGATCTCGCCAAGCAGCGCCAGGCGATCGAGACCAAGTACGAGAGCCTCGCGGTTCCCGTGCTGGGTGCCGTCGGCGCCAAGCGCCTGCGCGACATGATCGAGCGCATCGAGACATTGGCGGACGTCGGCGAACTCGCTCGCGCCTCGGCAAAGGCCTAACGGAGAGCGAATGTCAGACGATTTCAGGACACGCTCCCGCCTCGTTCCCAAAGGCAATCGCTACGAGGACTTCGAGCCGGGGCGCGTCTTCCAGCATCACTGGGGCCGCACCATCACCGAGTCGGAGAGCACCCTCTTCTCGACCCTGACGCTTCACTTCAATCCGCACTACTTCAACGCTGCCTATGCCCGCGCCCACGGCCATCCCGGCCTGGTCGCCAACCCGATGCTCGTATTCACGACGGTGTTCGGCATGACGGTCGAGGATCTGAGCGAAGGCGGCGGCCCGTTCCTTGGCGTCAACGAGCTCACCTTCCACCAACCCGTCTACCCCAACGATTCGCTGCGCGCCGAATCGGTGGTGCTCGACCGGCGTGTCTCGGACTCGCACAAGGGGTTCGGCATCGTCACCTGGCACACCAGGGGCTTCAACCAGCGCGACGAACTCGCCATCGACTTCAAGCGTACCAACCTCGTGCGTCTCAGGAATCCATGAAATGACTTTTCTCACCGAAGAACGCCGCATGATCCAGGAGCAGGCGCGCGAGTTCACCCTGAACGAGGTGCTGCCCGTCGCCAACAAGCTCGACCCCGAGAAGGGCGACATTCCGATGGACCTGCGCGATAAGATGGCGGAGCTCGGATACTTCGGCATCCTGATTCCGGAGACCTACGGCGGCCTGGGTCTCGGCTGCTCGGAATACTGCATTGTCACCGAGGAACTGTCGCGCGGCTGGATGAGCGTCGCTTCGATCATCGCGCGCGGCAATTTGCTGATCGGCTCGCACATGATGAGCGAGGAGCAGCGCAAGCGTTACCTGCCGCGCATGGCCAAGGGCGAGTTTCTGGGCGCCTTCTCCATGTCGGAACCCAACGCCGGCTCCGACATCTCCAACATCTCCTGCCGCGCCAAGAAGGATGGCGACAGCTACCTGATCACCGGCAACAAATACTGGTGCACCTTTGCCGACGGCGCCGATTTCATGATCATCATCGCACGCACTTCAGATGCGCCGCCGGGCAAGCGCCATCTCGGCCTCTCAATGTTCTTCGTCGAGAAGAAGCGCGGCGAGCTGATGCCGGGCTGCAGCGGCTCGCCCATTCCCAAGATCGGCTATTTCGGCTGGAAGACCTGGGAACTCGCCTTCGACAATTGCCGGGTCAAGGCCGAGGACATGATCGGCGAGGAAGGCCAGGCCTTCTATTACGCCACGGCCGGTCTCGAAACCGCGCGCGCCCACACGGCGGCCCGCGCCATCGGTCTTGCCCAGGGCGCCCTGGACGATTCGATCCGCTATGCCGGCGAGCGCCGGCAGTTCGGCCAGTCGATCTCGGAGTTCCAGGCGATCCGCTTCAAGATCGCCGACATGGCGACGCAGATCGAGGCGGCACGCCAGCTCAACTACTTCGTCTGCGAGCAGATCGACACCGGCCAGCGCTGCGACAAGGAAGCCTCGATGGCCAAGCTCTTCGCCTCCGAGATGGCCGAACGCGTCTGCAGCGAGGGCCTGCAGATCCATGGCGGTGCCGGTTACACCACGCTGCATGCTGTCGAGCGTCACTGGCGCGACGCGCGCCTGACCAAGATCTTCGAAGGCACCTCGGAGATTCAGAAGCGCATTATCTCCGACCGCCTGCTCGGCCGCGGGAGAAATTGATGAAGGTTTCCGCCCTGACCGGGAAGAACAACTACTTCGAGGACTTCAAGGTTGGTGAAGTGCTGAAACATGCGCGCGGCAAGACGGTGGAGCCGCTCGAGCAGGTCTGGATCACCAACGTCACGATGAATACGGCCGAAGGCCATTTCAACGAGCACCTGATGAAGTCGAGCCCGTGGGGCAAGCGGCTTGGCTTCGGCGGTGTCACCATCTCGATGTGCATCGGCCTTGCCGCCGAGGACACCGCCGAAAACGCGCTGATGGAGCTCGGCCTCGACAAGATCCGACTGAAGTCGCCGGTGTTTCACGGCGACACACTCTATTGCTACTCCGAGGTGCTGGAGAAGAAGGATTCCGACAAGCCCGATGCCGGCATCGTGCGTTTCAAGCATTACGGCGTGAACCAGGACGACAAGCACGTCTTCGAAGGCGAGCGCATCGTGCTCATCAAGCGGCGCAGTCACTGGGCGGATAAGTGAGCGACAAGGCGCCCGACGGAGCGCTCGACGGGGTTCGCATCGTCGACCTGACACAGATGCTGGCGGGCCCCTACTGCACCATGCTGCTGGCCGACCAGGGTGCGGAGATCATCAAGGTCGAGCCGCTCGACGGCGACCATACGCGCATCATCGGACCCTACCACGTCGACGACAGACTCCGTGCCTTCGGCGGTTACTTCGCCTCGGTCAACCGCAACAAGCACTCCATCGCCATCGACCTCAAGCGACCCGAGGGCCGCGACCTTGTGATGAAGCTTTGCGATAACGCCGACGCCGTGGTCGAGAACTACCGCGGCGGTGTCATGGACCGGCTCGGCCTCTCCTACGAGGCACTGCATGAGCGCAATCCGAAGCTCGTCTACGCCACCCTCCGCGGTTTCGGCGACGCGCGCACCGGCAAGAGCCCCTATTCCGACTGGCCCGCCTACGACGTCATTTCCCAGGCCATGGGCGGCATCATGGCGATCACCGGACCGGACAAGGACACGCCGATGAAGGTCGGCCCCGGCGTCGGCGACCTCGTGCCCGCCATCACCTGTGCCTTCGGCATCGTCTCGGCCATCTTCCGTGCCCACAAGACCGGCAAGGGCCAGTTCGTCGATGTCGGCATGGTCGACGCCATTCTGGCGCTCTGCGAGCGCGTCATGCACCAGCATTCCTATCTCGGCTCGCTGCCGGTGCCGGAGGGCAATCACCATCCTCTGCTCTGCCCCTTCGGCATGTTTCCGGCCAAGGATGGCTTCGTCACCATCGCCGCGCACGCCGACACCCATTTCCCCATCCTCTGCCGCCTGATCGGCAAGCCCGAGATGGCGACCGACCCGCGCTTCATCACCGTGCAGGACCGCCGCGCCAACCAGGACGTGATCGTCGCCGCCGTCTCGGACTTCACGCGCCAGCGGACCAAGCACGAATTGCTGGAATATCTCGGCGGCCAGGTGCCTTTCTCGCCGGTCTACAACGTGCGTGACATCGTGGCCGACCCGCATTTTAAGGCGCGCGACATGCTGCCCTGGGTGTCGCATCCCGGTCTCGACCATGAGGTCCAGATCGCCGGCGTCGCCGTGAAGATGACCGAAACGCCGGGCCGCGTGCGCCATCGCGCGCCGTTGCTCGGCGAGCATACCGAAAAATATCTCGCTTCCCTTGGCCTCGGCGGCGCGGAAATTGCCCGTCTCAAGGCTGAAAAGATCGTCGCTTGAGGAGACAGACATGACCGACCGCCCCACCCGCCGCCGCCGCGTCCAGCTTTCCACGCCCGGTTCCAGCGAGAAGATGATGCAGAAAGCCTCCGAATCAAAGGCCGACCATGTCTTCCTTGATCTTGAGGACGCCGTCGCCCCCAGCCAGAAGCGCGAGGCGCGCAAGAAGATCGTCCAGGCGCTGAAGACGCTCAACTGGACCGGCAAGACGCGATGCGTGCGCATCAACGACCTCACCACCGAGTATGCCTTCGAGGACATCATCGAGGTCGTCGAGGGCGCGGGCGACCATCTCGACACCATCATGATGACCAAGGTCATGACGCCGGCCGACGTGCTGTTCGCCGACAAGCTGCTGCACCAGCTCGAGAAGAAGCTGAAGCTCACCCGCCGCATCGGCCTCGAAGCCCTGATCGAGGAGGTCGAGGGCATGCAGAATGTCGACGCCATCGCCAAGTGCACGCCGCGCCTGGAATGCCTGGTCTTCGGCATGGGCGACTTCTCGGCCTCGATGGGCGTCACCAACAAGAACGTCGGCGCTTCCGACGGCTATCCCGGCGACGTCTGGCACTATGCCCGCTTCCGCCTGGTCATGGCCTGCCGCGCCGCCGGCATCGACCCGGTCGACGGCCCCTTCGCCGATTTCAAGAATCCCGATGCCTATCGCGAGGAATGCCGGCGCTCGATGATTCTGGGCTGCGTCGGCAAATGGGCAATCCATCCCGCCCAGATCGACCCGGCGTTGGAGATCTATTCACCCAAGCCCGAGGACATCGCCCGCGCCAGAAAACTCGAAAAGGCCTATGCCGAGGCCGAGGCGAAGGGACTGGGCGCCATTCAGGTCGAGGGCAACATGGTCGACGTCGCCTCGATCCGCATCCTGCGCAACACCATCCTGAACAAGGCCGACCTGTACGGGCTGTGACGCCGGCGCGGCGGAGCGACAACGCATGAAACAGGCCGCCATCGCTGTCGCCACGATGCTGACCGTGCAGGCGATGGTCTCGCTGTCGGTGCTGTCGCTCGGCGTCATGATGCCGGCCGTGGCGATCGATCTCGCCATCGACCCCAAGCTGGTCGGCGTCTTCACCGCCATCATCTATGCGACGGCCGCCGCGGTGGCGCTGTCGAGCGCCGGCCCCGTCCTGCGCTTTGGCGCGGTGCGGGTCTGCCAGGGCGCGCTCCTGATGGCGGCGGCGGGGCTTGCGATCAACGCCGCGGGCTTCGTCTTCGCCACGGTCATTGCCGTCTTCCTGATCGGCGTGGCGCAGGGTCCGGTCAATCCCGCCTCCTCGCACATCCTGGCCCAGCGCACGCCGCGCGAATGGTTCAGCTTCGTCTTCTCGGTGAAGCAGACCGGCGTGCCGCTCGGCTTCGCGCTCGCGGGCGCCCTGCTGCCGTTCCTGCTCGAGATGTGGGGCTGGCGCGGCGCCACGCTCACGGCGGCCGGCCTGGTCGTGCTCGTCACCCTGCTGCTCGAGATCCTGCGCCCCGGTCTCGACGTCGCGGCCGATCGCACCGCCCCCTCACCCAGCGTCTGGCGGTCGATTCGTTTCGTCATGGCCCACGGCCAGCTCCGCATCCTCGGCTGGTCGGCGCTGGTCTATGTCAGCTGCCAGCACACCTTCTCGTTCTATCTCGTGACCTACCTCTACCAGCACTGTGGCATGAGCATCGCGCGCGCCGGCTTCCTGCTCTTTCTCTCGCAGATTGCCGGCACGGGCGTGCGCCTCGTGCTGGGCGGCATCGGCGATCGCGTGCCACGCATCGCGCTCCTCGGCTGGACGGGAATCCTGATGGCGACCGGCGCCGCGGCCACGGCGATGCTGCCGCCCGATGCGCCATTCTGGCTGGTCGGTCTCGTCGTCGTCGCCTATGGCTCGATCGCCATCAGTTGGAATGGCGTGTCGATGGCCGAGTTCGCCCATCTGGCGCCTCCCGGACAGGTCGCAATCATGTCGGGTGTGCAGATCGCCATGGCCTTCTCTGGCGCCGTGATCGGCCCACCACTGTTCGGCCTGATCGCCGCCGTGGCGAGCTATCAGGTAGCTTTCCTCACGGTCGCGCTGACCGTCGCCATTGCCGCCATCTGGCAGATCGCGGCATCGCGCGCCCGCGTCGCTGTCCCTTAAGGCTCTTTCATCCCGGCGATCCGGACGATCTCGCCCCATTTCACCGTCTCGCGCGCCTGCCAGTCGGCGAGTTCCTCCGGCGAGCCCGGAAACGGCACGGCAAGCGTCGTGCGCAACAGCCGTCGATAGGCCTCGGATGCCACCGCCTCGAGGATCAGGCGGTTCAGCTTGTCGATGATCGGGCGCGGCGTGCCGGCTGGCGCGTATGCGGCATTCCAGGGGCGCGACTCGTAGCCGGGCACACCACTCTCGGCCACCGTCGGAAACTGCTCGAGCCCGGCATAGCGCTGGAGACTGGTGACCGCCAGGCCTCGCGCCCGGCCGTCGCGGACCGGCGGCAGGCCGGTCGTGAAGTCGGAGAAGGTGACATCGATGCGGCCACCCAGCAGATCGGCGATGACCTGCGGCTGGGTCTTGTACGGCACGCCGAGCAGGTCGACCTTGGCCATGATCTTGAATAGCTCCGCCGCCCCTCGGGCCGAACCGTTGCCGCTGCCAAAGGTGAGCTTGCCCGGCTGCGCCCGGGCGAGCGCGATCAGCTCGCCGATCGATGTCGCCGGCAGATCGTTGCGCACGATGACCATCTGCGCCCCACCCGAGAGCCCGCTGATCGGCGCGAAGCTCTTCACCGGATCGTAGGGCAGCGTCTTGTAGACGTGCTGGTTGATCGATTGCGTCGTCTGCGTGGTGACGAAGATCGTGTAGCCGTCCGGTGCGGCCGCAGCGGCGGCCTGGGCGCCGATCTGGCCCTCGGCGCCTGGCTTGTTGTCGACCACGACCGACTGGCCGGTCAGCCGCGACAGCTCCGACGCGATGACGCGGGCCACGGTATCGGTCGCCGTCCCCGGCCCGAAGGGAGAGATAACGTGGATGGGCCTGGTCGGAAAATCCTGCGCCGCGGCCGGCGCGATCTGCAGAATTCCGGCCAGCAGACAAAATATGAATCGCACGATCCAGAGTCTACGCACTTGCCCAACCGGGTGGTAGCGTGACCTCCGAAAATAAGGGGAGAACGCCATGAAATGCCGGCTGATGATGCCGCTGCTCACGACACTGTTGGTGGCCGTGGGCGGTCTGCCCGCCCTCGCTCAAAAGGCCGGCGGCACGCTCAAGGTCACCCATCGCGACAACCCGCCCAGCGCCTCGATTCACGAGGAAGCGACGATCTCGACGGTCATGCCGTTCATGTCGGTCTACAACAACCTCGTCGTCTTCGATCCCAAGACCAAGCAGAACACACCCGAGGCGATCGTTCCCGAACTCGCCACCTCGTGGAAGTGGAGTGAGGACGGCACCAAGCTCACCTTCCAGCTGCGCGACGGCGTGAAGTGGCATGACGGCAAGCCGTTCACCAGCGCCGACGTGAAGTGCACCTGGGACATGCTGAAGGGCGGCGAGGATTCCAAGCTGCGCAAGAATCCGCGCAAGTCGTGGTACTTTAATTTGAACGAAGTGACGGTGAACGGCGAGCGCGAGGTGACGTTCAATCTCGGCCGGCCACAGCCGTCGCTGCTCACCATGCTGGCCGGCGGCATGTCGCCGGTCTATCCCTGCCATATCCCGGTGGCGCAGATGCGGACCAAGCCGGTTGGCACGGGGCCATTCAAGTTCGTCGAATTGAAGCAGAACGAATCGACCAAGGTCGTGCGCAATCCCGACTACTGGAAGCCGGGCCGCCCCTATCTCGACGCCATCGAATTCACCATCATTCCCAGCCGCGCCACGTCGGTGCTGACCTTCATTTCAGGCAAAGCCGATCTCACCTTCACCGCCGAGATCACACCGACGGTGATGGACGACATCAAGAAGCAGGCGCCGCAGTCGATCTGCGAGATGCTGCCGACCAACACCCAGGCCAACCTGCTGGTTAATCGCGACAAGCCGCCGTTCGACAACGAGAAGGTGCGCCGCGCCATGGTGCTGTCGATCGACCGCAAGGAGTTCGTGACGATCATCGGCCATAACACCAACAAGATCGGCGGCACCATGCTGCCGGCGCCGGAAGGCCTGTGGGGCATGCCGGCCGATGTCCTCAGCACCGTGTCGGGCTACGGGCCCGATATCGTCAAGAACCGCGAGGAAGGCCGCAAGATCATGCGCGAGCTGGGCTACAGCGCGGAAAAGCCGCTCAAGATCAAGCTGTCGACCCGCAACATCCCGACCTACCGCGACCAGGCGGTGATCCTGATCGACCATCTCAAGCAGGTCTTCATCCAGGCCGAACTCGAGCCTCTCGAGACAGCAATCTGGTACAATCGCATGGCGCGCAAGGATTACAGCGTCGGCATGAACGTCCAGGGCATCGGCATCGACGATCCCGACGTCGTGTTCTACGAGACCTTCGCCTGCGGCTCGGAGCGCAATTACACCAACTACTGCAATCCCGAACTTGAGAAGTTGTTCGAGCAGCAGTCGCGCATGACCGACCGCGAGGCGCGCAAGAAGCTGGTCTGGCAGATCGACAAGACGCTGCAGGAGGACGCCGCCCGCCCCGTCATCCAGCACGATTGGGGCGCCACCTGCTGGCAGCCGGCGGTCAAAGGACTCAACCTGGCGGTCAACACGATCTACAATCACTGGCGCTTCGAGGATGTCTGGATAGATCGCTAAATGCACTGGAGGAAGCCATGAAACTTTACCCCCCATTACCCAGATGAACCATTGAACTGGCCCACGCCGATTCCGTTTGAGCTATAAGATTTAGCATCTTATCTCATTGGATCGAGGCGATGATGGCGCAGCCAGCGGGTGAAGGCCAATCCGATGCTCTCCTGAGATCTCCGGCTCGATTTCGACCACCGCCTCAAGCTGGAGTTCCACGGTTCGAGTGTTACCTCCGGTGCAGGCTTGCTCGCCTATCGTGAACTCGATGATGCGCTCGGCCTGATGGCCCCGAATACCGCTGCAGGCGTCATGATGTCCCATCCAAATGGCCGCGGGCGCCGCTGCGGCCGTTCTTGGGTTCGTGGCGATGTGCACCGCGGCAGCCGTCTCTGCCATGCAGGGGCTGATCTACGATGGGACCATATTCCCGATGGTGGGAATGCAGGTCGTCCTGAGCCTCGCCACCTTGATGATCTGGAACAGTCTCAGTTGACCGGCGCCATGAGGCAGGGCTCGCGCGGCGTCGAAATTGGCAAACGCAACTATCTCGGCAAGTTCTGAGACGGTCGAGTGTAAAATAGCGTGCAAAACTTTTCAGATTCTGGGGGTAAACAGCGTCCAATAGTTTCCGCCCCGGTTCATGCGATCATCCGGCATTTCCGCTCTAAAGGTCCCTCGCTACGCTCGGGGTGACACCGGGGGTGTTGCTGGCTGAGCGTTCTAACCCAGCCGGCGGCGATAGAGCGCTATGAGCCGCTCCCAGTGCCGTTCGGCGGCAGGCTTGTCGTAGCACCAGCGTTGCGGGAAGGCGAAGCCGTGATGGACGCCCATCTGGATCTCGAACTCGCCCGCGTTGCCTGACTGGCCGAACAGCGCCTTTAGCTTGGCGACCATGTCGGGCGGCGCCAGCTCGTCATGCTCGGCGCAGGAGATGTAGAGCTCGCCCTTGGCCTTGGCGAGGGTGAGGTGCGGGCTCTCGACGGCGTCGCTCACCAGCCAGGTGCCGTAGAACGAGGCGGCGGCCCCTATGCGGTCGGGAAAGCGCGCGGCGGCGGCCAGCGAATACGGGCCGCTCATGCAGTAGCCGTGGGTGCCGATCAGGTCCTTCTTAACTTCCTTCTGCTGGTCGAGCCAGGCGATCATCGCGGCGACGTCTTCCATTACTGGTGGGATCGTCATCTTTGTCCGCACCGCCCGCATGCGGCCATGCTCCTCGCTGCCGTGCTTCAGCACGTCCGGCCCGTATTTCGTCTCGCGTCCGGCACGGTAATAAAGGTTGGGCAGCAATACATAGTAGCCCGACGTGCACAGCCGGCGCGTCATGTCGTAGAGCTCCTCGCGGATTCCCGGGGCATCCATCAGCAAAAGCACCGCCGGGTACGGCCCGCCGCGCTCGGGGTGGCAGATGAAGGTCTCCATCGCGCCGTCTTTGGTCGCGATATCGAGTGTCCGTTCGATCATTTCATGTTTCCCCCATCTTGCGGCCGTTCCGCATCTTGTTAATCTTTAGCCAACTAATAAAGCCCTAGGGAGTGAAACGATGAAGCGTCTTATATTCTGCGGAGCGGCACTGGCCGCGGCGGCCGCCTGGGCGGCACCGGCGTCGGCGCAGCAGGTGAGCGACGGCGTTGTGAAGCTCGGCGTGCTCACCGACATGTCGAGCCTCTACTCCGACATCAACGGCATTGGTGCAGTAACCGCCGTCCAGATGGCGATCGAGGATTTCGGCGGAACGATCTTCGGCAAGAAGATCGAGATGGTGCAGGCCGATGTCCAGAACAAGGCGGATGTCGCCGCGACCATCTCCGGCCGCTGGTTCGACACCGAGCAGGTCGACGTTATTCTCGGCACAGGCGCCTCGTCGGCGTCGATCGCGACCTCGCGCGTCGCCAGCGAGAAGAAGAAGATGTATCTCGCCACCGACCCTGCTTCGTCGGATCTCACCGGCAAGCTGTGCAATGCCAACACCGTGCACTGGACCTACGACACTTCGGCGCTTGCCAATGGCACCGGCTCGGCGGTCGTCAAGGCCGGCGGCAAGAGCTGGTTCTTCCTCACTGCCGACTACGCCTTCGGCTATGCCCTCGAGCGCGACGTCAGCGCCGTGGTAAAAAAGGCCGGCGGCACGGTGGTCGGCGGTGTCAAGCATCCGATCAACACCAACGACTTCTCGTCGTTCTTGCTGCAGGCACAGGCGTCCAAGGCGCAGATCATCGGTCTGGCCAATGCCGGCGGCGACACCATCAACGCGATCAAGCAGGCCTCCGAGTTCGGCATCGTCAAGGGCGGCCAGAAGCTTGCGGGCCTGCTCGTGTTCGTCTCCGACGTGCACTCGCTCGGGCTGGAGCGCGTCCAGGGCCTTAGCCTCACCGAGGCGTTCTATTGGGACCTCAACGACAAGACCCGCGCCTTCGCCAAGCGCTTTGCCCCGAGGAACAACAATAAGATGCCGACCAGCATCCAGGCCGGCTTCTACTCGGCGGCGCTGCAGTACCTCAACTCGGTGAAGGCCGCCGGCACCGACCAGAGCGATGCGGTGATGGCCAACCTGAAGTCGACCAAGTGGGACGACCCGGTGTTCGGGCCGAGCTACATCCGCGCCGACGGCCGCAAGATGCACAGCATGTACCTGTTCGAGGTCAAGAAGCCCTCGGAATCCAAGGGCCCCTACGACTACTATAAGCTGATCGCGACGATCCCCGGCGAGGAGGCGTTCCGGCCGATGGATCAGGGCGAGTGTCCCCTCGTCAAGAAGAGCTAAGGGGCACTGCACCATGGCCGCACAATCGAACATCTATGTCGGCGTCGCCGGTTATTTCGGCAAACCCGACCATCCCGGCCGCGTCGGACTGTTCCGGCGCGCGGCGAGCGGCGGCGAATGGCAGCACGTGCTGGGCAACGTCGAGGTCTTCACGGTCTTCGTTCATCCGACCGACCCGTCCATGGTGTTCGCCGGCACCAGCGACGGCGTGTGGCGCAGCACGGATCGCGGCACCACCTTCAAGCGCGCCGACTTCCCTGACGTCAAGAAGCAGGTCTGGTCCTTTATGGTCGACAGCCGCGCCCCCAGGAAGATGCTGGCCGGCGCCTCGCCGATCGACGTCTACCGCAGCAGCGACGGCGGCGCGTCATGGACCAAGCTGGCGACGCCAAAGATCAGCACCCACTGCAAGGGGCCCTTCGCCTCGCGTGTCATGCGTTTTGCCCAGCATCCCAAGAAGCCGGACGAGATCTTCGCGGCCCTCGAGATCAACGGCGTCATGCACAGCCGTGACGGCGGCGAGACCTGGACCGACTGCAGCGAGGGCCTGATCAAGCTCTCCGACCTGCCACACCTCAAGAGCAAGATCGTGAGCGACACCACGGCCGAAGGCATGCTCGACGGCCACGCCGTGACGATCAACCCAGCCGATCCCGACGCCGCCATCGTGGCGCTCCGCATGGGCCTGTTCCGCACCACCGACCAGGGCAAGACCTGGAAGGACATGGAAGTCGGCCGCTTCTCGCCCCTTACCTACGGCCGCGACATAAAAGTCTCGCCCAAGGAACCGAATACGCTCTATGCGGCGCTTTCCGTCGCCGCCGCGAGCAAGGACGGCGGCTTGTGGCGCAGCCAAGATGGTGGTGAGACGTGGAAGCGTTTCGACAAGGTGCAGGTCCACGGCACCATCATGTCGATCGGGCTGAACGCCGCCAACCCCAAGCAGGTCTATATCGGCGCCCGTTACGACGGCGAGGTGTTCGGCACCCAGGACGGCGGCGATACCTGGGAGGCGATGCCGCTGCCCGGCGAGGTCCAGCACATCTACTCGGTGGCGGCCGGCTGATTTAGCGGGCGTGGTCCTTGAACTCGATCGAGTCGGCACAGCGCATATCGACCTTGTCGGAATTGTTGTGCTGGTCGTCCTCGGTGCGGACGAGCAGCGAGCAGTCGCGGTGATAGCCTCTCTGCAGGATCCGCATGATGCACCGTTTGGCCGTCGTATCGCCGTCCCTGGTACGGCCGGTATAGATCGTTACCCCCCCAGGCGGGATGGGCTGCCCGGGCGTTATGCAGGGTGCGGTCGACTTCCAAGAATGCCTTCAGGCTGACCTGCCAATCCTCGATCGTGATCGGGTGTCCCGGCGCCAGCCGCTGCGGATTGGGAAAGACACCATCTATCCTCGGCCCGAAATTGAGTACCACGACATGTGCCGGATAAAGGCGCGAATCCATTTAATCCACGACCGGTTCGCCCGCATGCGCCATGGCGTGCATTCGCAAAAGCACAGCCGCGCCGGATAGCGTCGCGAGCAAAAGGGCACGCGATCGGTTCACGCCGCGATCCTACTGCGTTCGCAGCCCGTGCGACAATGTTGCCGCTACTTCCAGCCGAGATCGGGCCGCAGCCGCGCCACGGTTTCAAGATGGCGCTCGTGGTCGCCGGCGAAGCGCAGCACAAGGTGACTGGCGCCGGCGTCGGCATAGGCCTTTAGCCAGGTTCCAGCGCCCGCGGCGGGGCCGGCGTAGCTCATCTGCCGCTTGCGCGTCTCCTGCGCCGGCACGCCGTAATAGCTCTCGAGATAGGCATCGACCTTGGCGTTGGCACGGGCGGTGTCGTCGTCGATCGCCAGCGTCAGATACATGGCGCCCGTGAGGGCCGCCGGATCGCGCCCCGCGGCGCGCGCCGCCGCCTGCACTTCCGCCCACTGGCCGGGAAACTCCGCGATGCTCGGCGAATTGGGGAACCAGCCGTCGTACAGCCGTCCGGTGCGCTCGCGCGCCGCCGCGACCGCGCCGGCGACCCAGATCGGCGGACCGCCCGGCCGGTGCGGCGTCGGCCCGAGCACGCTCTTGCGGACCTTCCAGCGGCCATCCCAGTCGACCGGCTTGCCGGTCCACAGCGCGCGGGCGAGCGCCAGTCCTTCGACCATCCGCCCTACACGCTTGTCGAACGGCACCCCGGCCGCTTCGAACTCGGCGCGGATGTTGGGCACGTCGGCAGCGATGCCGACGCCCAGGATCAGGCGGCCCTCGGAGATGCGATCGAGCGTCGCCACCTGCTGAGCCAGCAC
Organism: Asaia bogorensis; assembly: GCA_945905835.1. GTDB lineage: Bacteria > Pseudomonadota > Alphaproteobacteria > Reyranellales > Reyranellaceae > Reyranella. The sequence goes on along the minus strand of CAMDQJ010000037.1, from coordinate 19,025 downwards.
GACGGGATTGCGCAGCGCCGGCAACAGCACCGCGGTACCCATCTCGACTTTGCGCGTGCGCGCCGCGACGGCGGCAAGGAGAGTCAGCGGATCGTGGCGCGGCCGGGCCAGCAGCGAATCGCCGACCCAGACCGAATCGAAACCCAGTGCCTCGGCACGCTCGGCAAGGGCGAGCAGCGAGGCAGTCTCCGGCTGTCCCTCCATGACCCGCTCTCGGGTCGGCAGCAGGTATCCAAGACGTGGCATCGCGCGCTCCCGATCAGTTCAGGATCGGGAGTTAAGCACCTTTGTCGGCATTGTCACGTTGGCAGAGTTCACCCCCAAACTCCGACGGCTTCGCTTCATGGGGCTGTAGTATTTCCAATGACTTAGCAGGCTCGAGCAGAGGCCAGAAATGGCTCACAAAACCAACGTGACAATGCCCCGGAACGGTCTCAATAGCCGCTTGAGAATAGGGATGGCGTTAGGGACACGTTACTGGGTAGAAAAAATAGCGCGTTCTCACAAATACTTAAAGCGTGGCCCTTGAAGATCGAACATCATCGGACGTCTCCCGATTTCATTTGGTGAAGAGCGCAATCAGTTCAACATGCGCCGACCAGAGGAACTGGTCGATAGGCATCAATTTCTCTAGCCGGTATCCCCCATCTTGCAGCACCCGCGCGTCCCGTGCGAAGGTCGCCGGATCGCACGAAGCGTAGACGATGCGTTTGAGCTTCGATGCCGCCAGCTCGGCGGTTTGCGCCACCGCCCCGGCGCGCGGCGGGTCGAGGACGACGGCCTCGAATGAAGAGAGCTCCAACGCCGTCAGCGGATTGCGAAAGAGATCGCGCCGCACCGCCGTTAGTTTCCTGCTCCCGAGCTTGCGCCCGGCGGATTCGACGGTCGCCACCGATGGCGTGTCGCTTTCGTAGAGCGTCACGCGCCAAGGGCGGCCAACGGTCAAGGTGCCGATGCCGGCAAACAGATCGGCGACGCGCCTGGCATCTCCCAACCACGACCCCACCGCCTCGCGCATCGCCTGTTCGGCACGCTTGGTGGCCTGCAGGAAGACACCCGGCGGCGGCTCGAGCGTGACCTCGCCAAAGGTGAGACGCGGAGCGCGATGCGCAACGACCGGTTCAGCCGTGGCGCGGTCGCCCCAGCTCAGGCGGGCAAGACCAGCAGTAGTGGCAAAGGCTACCAGTTTCTGGTTGGCCTCCAGCGCCAGGCCGAACCGCTTGTGCGGCCGTACCAGCATATCGAGGCCGCCATCAGTGTCGTTGACGATAGCGTCGGCCGAGGCCCCATCCGGCAGGATCTCTGCCAACGCGGCCCGCAGCGGTAGCAACAGCGCCACCAACTTCGGATTGATGACGAAGCACTCTTCGACGTTGACCACGTTCGGGCTGCCGCGTTCATGAAAGCCGGCGATGGCTTTCCGGCCCTGTCGCCGCACCACGAAGTCTGTCCGTCTCCGTTCGCTGGGTTGACCGGCGAGTACGGGTTCGAAGGTCGGCGCCACCACGCCGCGCTGCTCGAGCGCGCGTGAAATGAGATCGTTCTTCCAGCCGGCGTAGATATCCCGCCGCCAATGTTGCAACGCGCAGCCGCCGCAAACGCCGAAATGCCTGCACGGCGCCTTCTCGCGATGGCGCGACGGCGACAGCACCTCGACCAGTTCGGCGACCATGCCCTCGCCGCGTTTTTCGCGCGGTTCGGCGGCCACGATCTCGCCGGGCAGCGTGAATGGCACGAAGTAGCGCGTGCCCGCCTCCTCGGCGAGGCCGTCGCCGCGGGCACCCATCTCAACGATGTTGAGTGTAACGCTCAGCTGAGCCAGCTCTTGGCCGGCCGCATCTCGCCGACCAGCAGCCCAACCACGTTCTTGATCGGCGGATGCAGGACTTCGTCGCGCTGGTCGGCTGGCAGGACACCGAGATGATTAAGCAGGGTCGCCATGGCGACTTCGGCGGCGCGCGCGGCGCCGTCCCACATCTTGATGGCGATGCCGAGGCCCAGGGTCGGCAGCATGCCGCAGAACACGCCTTCAGCTCCCGTCTTGACCTGGGCCACGCCGACCATCGCGCCGTTGACGCGGGTGCAGAAGCGGCCGGTGCCGGCGACCATGAAGGGTTCGGCATTCATCGCCGCGCGGATGAGGGTCGCGGCTTCGGCATGCTTGTTCGACAGCCGCGACGGCTCGGCCATGCTGGCCATGGCGCGGGCAAGGCTCTTGAGCGGCGTGGCGAGCGTGGGAATGTCGCAACCGTCGGTGCCATGCGCATAGGCGTTGGCGTCCTCGCCGCAGAGATCGCTCATGACCTCACGCAGGCGGCGCTGCACCGGATGGTCGTACTTGATGTAGCCCTTGGTCGGTTCGCCGTAGGCGACAGCTGTCGTCAGGAAGCCGCTGTGCTTGCTCGAGCAGTTGTTGAAGGCTGCCGTGGGCAACGCGTTCTCGCGTGCCAGCGCCTCGATACTGGCCTGCAGGCGCGGTGCGTGGGTGCCGCATTCGAGATCGGCCTCGCTCAAGCCGACCTTCTTGAGCCATGCCCGCACTGTTTCAACATGACGGGGCTCGCCATTGTGCGAGGCGCAGGCGAGTGCCACGTGCTCGTTGCTGAGGCCGAACTTCTCGACTGCGCCGCTTTCGACGAAGGCCATGGCTTGGATCGGCTTGTTGGCCGAGCGCGGCAGCACACGAGCATCGATATCGCCCCACGCTCCCACGATCGTGCCGTCGGGTTTCACGACCGCGGCCGCACCCTCATGCCTGCTTTCGACGACCGGACCGCGAGTGACTTCGATGATGACGGGATTGATACTCATCATTCACGTTCCAAAACAATCACGGTGACGTTGTCCTGATGCTGCCGGCGCACCGCCAGCACGGCGTCGACGATCGCCTTCACCGGCCGCCGCGCATGGGCCAGAAGGGCGCTCTCTCCCAAAGTCTGCACGCCGTCACTGCACAGCATCAGTTTCGCGCTGGCGCCGAGCTGGCGTGTGCCTTCGTCTATGAGGCTGAGCGGCTCGCCCATGACGGCCTCTCGCAGCGTATGCCGCGCCGGGTGGCGGTCACCCTCCTCGCGCGTGAGCACGCCGCGCTCGACCATGGCGTCGATCTTCGGCGCCATCGAATGATCGGCGTTCAGCCGCACGAGTTGCCCGCCGTCGGCCAGGAAGAACGGCGAATCGCCGACGCTGATCCAGCGCAGCTCATCGCCGCGCACGATCACGCCGACCAGCGTCGCTCCCATGCCGGCCAATTCCGGCTTGGCGATCGCCCCGGCGCGTACCGCCTCGTTGGCCGCGGCCAGGCCACCAGCCAGCGGCCTGCCCTGATCGGCGACGGCTTTAGTGAAGGCATCGACAGCAAGTTTGCTCGCGACGGCACCGCCGGCATGCCCACCCATGCCATCGGCCACGACGGCGAGCAGGCCGCCACCGGCCATTGGCTTCAGCACCCAGGAATCCTCCTGGTAAGGACGCGCCCCCCGATGTTGGGCGCCCTCGCCCCGCCATCCCGCAGCCATGTCTAGTGCCACACCGCCGGCAGCGTTTTGAGGCCGCGCAGCGTGAAGCTGCGCTTCCACTCCGGCCGGTCTTTCTCCGGCAGCTCGAGGTTCGGCATGCGCCTGACCAGCGCCGAGAACACCAGCTCGCCCTCGAGTCGCGCCAGCTGCGCGCCGAGGCAATGATGAATGCCGCCGCCGAACGACAAGGGCCGCACGTTCTGGCGGCCGACATCGAGCGTGTCGGGATCAGCGTACTGCGCCCGATCGCGGTTGGCCGCGCCGAGCAGGACCACCACGCTCTCCTCCGCCGGGATCGTGGTGCCGCCGACCTCGACAGCGGTGTGGGTGACGCGGCCGGTGAGCTGCACCGAAGAGTCGTAGCGCAGCAACTCCTCGATCATGTTTGCGATCAGCGATGGATCCTTCTTGATGCGCTCCCACTGCACGGGATTGCGATGCAGCGCCAGCAGGCCGTTGCCGATGAGGTTGGTCGTGGTCTCATGGCCGGCGCCAAACAGCAGACCCATGTTGGCCTGCAGCTCCTCGGCCGAGAGCTTGTCGCCGGCATCCTCGGCTCGCACCAGCTCGGTCGTGAGGTCGTCCTTGGGTTCGCGGCGGCGCAGATCGCAGAGCTGGCCGAAATAGACGCCGGCCATCTGCGTGTTCAGGTTGGCCTGATCGAGTTCGGCGCGCGTCATCGGCACCGGCTCGAGGATGCGGCCGTTGACGTTGCTGCCGGCGAGGAACGGCGCGCGGTGGTCTTCCGGAATACCCAGCATGTCGCAGATCACGATCACCGGCAGGCGGTGCGCCAGATCGCGCATGACGTCCATCGAGCCCTTCCCGGCGACGCGGTTGAGCTGTTCGTCGACCAGGGCGGCGATACGCGGGCGCATGTCCGCGACGCGGCGCGCCGTGAAGGCCTTGGTCACCAGCCCGCGCAGGCGCGTGTGGTCGGGCGGATCGAGCACCAGCATGGTCTTGCCGAGGCTGGCGATCGCCGGCTCGTCCATGCGCGAGGCGCCGTAGCGGCGCACCATGTTGCCGACGAAGTCCTTACCGAAGCGGCGGTCACGCATGACGAAGGCCGCGTCCTCGTAGCGCGACACCAGCCAGAACCCCATCGGCGTCTTGAATACTGGCGCCCGTTCGCGCATCTGGCGGTAGAACGGATACGGATCGGCGATGAAAGCCGGGTCCAACGGATCGAACGCCGGCGGCTCACGATCGGCGGCCGGCGAGGTCATGACGTTCATGCGGGCCTTGTACCATGATCCCTGCTTGCTAGCATCGGCGCATGTTCTCGCTGACCCAGAGCCTCCGCCGCGCCGCCCAGGTAAAACCCGACGGCCCCGCCACCAGTTTCAACGGCCGCCGCCGCTCGTGGAGAGACAGCGCCGGTCGCGTCGCCTGTGTCGCAGGCGGGCTGGCCGCTCTTGGCGTCAAGCGCGGCGACCGCGTCGCCATCCTGGCACTGAACAGCGATCGCTATTTCGAGCTGATGTACGCCATCCCTTGGATCGGCGCCGCCATGGTGCCGCTCAACACACGGCTCGCCGCTCCCGAGATCGAATACATCCTGGAGGATTCGGGCGCCGTCGTTCTTTGTATCGACGCTGCCATGGCCCAGCATCTGCCGGCGCTGCAAGGCAAGATGTCGAGCGTGCGCGAGATCGTCTGGCTCGACGATACCGCAGCGCCGGCTGGCGCCCAGCGCTACGAGGATCTGGCCAATTACGAGGCCGTCGACGATTCCGCCGCGGCCAACGACGAGATCGCCGGCCTCTTCTATACCGGCGGCACGACGGGACGCTCCAAGGGCGTGATGCTGACTCACACCAACCTGGTCGTGAACGCGCTGAACGGCGTGGCCGGCATCGGCTTCAACGGCGACACGGTCTATATCCATTCCGGCCCGATGTTCCATCTCGCCGACGGCGCCTCGACCTTCGGCGTCACCATGGTCGTCGGCCGCCATGCCTTCATACCGCGCTTCGAGCCGGTGGCCGTGCTGGAGGCAATCCAAGCCGAGAAGGTGACGCATGCAACGCTGGTACCGACCATGCTCAACATGATCGTCAATCACCCGCGCTTCGCCGAGTTCGACATCTCCTCCCTCGCCTTCTCGCTCTACGGCGCCTCACCGATGCCCGAAGGCGTCCTGCGCAAGGCCATGCAGGTAATGCCGCATGTCAAACTGATGCATGCCTACGGCATGACCGAGGCCTCGCCGATCGTCACCCTGCTCGACCCGCGCTACACCACGCTCGACGGCCCGTTTGCCGGCAAGCTCAAGTCGTGCGGCCAGGTGGCGTTGGCCTGCGAGGTCAAGGTGGTCGACGCCAACCGCTTGGAAGTGCCGCGCGGAACGGCGGGCGAGCTGGCGATCCGCGGCGTCAACATCATGAAGGGCTACTGGAACAAGCCGAAGGAGGCCGCCGCCGTGCTTGCGGATGGCTGGTACTACTCGGGCGACGGCGCCACCATGGACGACGAGGGCTTCGTCTATATCGTTGACCGGCTGAAGGACATGATCATCTCCGGCGGCGAGAACGTCTATTCGGCCGAGGTCGAGAACGCCATCTCGCTGATCCCCGGCGTCGCCGAGGTGGCGGTGATCGGCGTGCCGGACGAGCGCTGGGGCGAACGCGTGCATGCGGTCATCGTGCCCAAGCAGGGTGCCAACCTCACCGCCGACGGAGTGATGGATCATTGCCGCATCCAGATCGCCGGCTACAAATGTCCGCGCAGCGTCGATTTCCGCGACACACCGCTGCCGCTCTCCGGCGCCGGCAAGATCCTGAAGCGCGAGCTGCGCGAGCCCTACTGGCAGGGCTACACCAAGGCGGTGAACTGAGATGACCGCCGTCCCTTACTACGACTGGGCCTCGCACCACGCCGGCCGGCGGCCAAACAAGCTCGCGATCCACGACCTGCAGACCGGCCGAAAGTTCACCTATCGCGACCTCGATGCGCGCTCCGACAAGCTCGCATCGGCACTCAGCAAACTCGGCATCGCCAAGGGCGACCGCGTGGCGCTTCTGGCGCCCAACTGCGCCGAATACTTCGAGCTGCAGTTCGCCTGCGGGCGTCTCGGCGCCATCATGCTGCCGCTCAACTGGCGCCTGACGGTGCCCGAGCTCGAATACATTTTAGGCGATTCGACGCCCAGGCTGATGGTCCACAACAGGAGCTTCGCGCCGCAGGCGAACGAACTGGCGAAGCTCTGCAAGATCAGCCATCTGCTCGAGATCGACCACGAACGGCCGGACAGCAGCTACGAACGCGCTATGGCCGCAGCGCCCGCTCCACCGGCGCCCGTCGTGCTGACGCTCGATGACATCGCCATGGTCATGTACACGTCCGGCACCACGGGCCATCCCAAGGGTGCGATCATCACCTACGGGATGACCTTCTGGAACGCCGTCAATCTCGGCATTCCGGCGCTGATCTCGCCGCAGACGGTGCAGCTCGTCATCCTGCCGCTGTTCCACACCGGCGGCCTCAATTGCTACGCCAATCCCGTGCTGCATGCCGGCGGCTCGATCCTGATCATGCGGACCTTCGATCCGGGACAGGCGCTCGACTATCTCGGCGACCCCGCGCTCGGCATCACGCACTTCTTCGGCGTACCGGCGCCCTACCAGTTCATGATGCAGCATCCGAAGTTCCAAAGCACCGACCTGTCGCGCCTGCGCATCTCCGGCGTCGGCGGCGCGCCCTGTGCGCTTGCGATCCTGGAAGGCTGGAGCGCGCGCGGCGTGCCGCTGCTGCAGGGCTGGGGCATGACCGAAACAAGCCCGGCCGGCACCATGGTCGACGCCGAGGACGCCATCCGCAAGGTCGGGTCCGCCGGCAAGGCGATGATGCACACCGCCATCCGCATCGTCGACGATGCCGGCCGCGACGTCGCCGCTGGCGGCATTGGCGAGCTTTTGATCAAGGGCCCTAACATCACGCCCGGCTACTGGAACAAGCCCGAGGCCACGGCCAAGGCCTTCACCAACGGATGGCTGCACACCGGCGACGCCGCGCGCATGGACGACGAGGGCTTCGTCTATATCGTCGACCGCTGGAAGGACATGTACATCTCCGGCGGCGAGAACGTGTATCCCGCCGAGGTCGAGAACGTGCTGTTCCAGATCCCGCAGGTCGCCGACGCCGCCATCATTGGCGTGCCCAACGAACGCTGGGGCGAGGTCGGCATGGCGATCGTCGTGCGCAAGGCGGGCCAGACGCTGGAGGAAGGCGACATCATCCGCCATTGCCTGGGCAAGCTCGCCAAGTTCAAGGTGCCGCAGAGCGTGGTGTTCACCGACACCCTGCCGCGCAATGCGACAGGCAAGGTTCTCAAGCGCGAGCTGCGGGTACAATTCGTCGGTGCGGATAAACCGGCGATCAGCTGATTCTCACCGGAGTCTCACTCCCGTGAGACGCCTAAAAGACCACAGGGATTGGCTTTTCCCCGCTTTTGTCTCACTTCCCGGCCCCCCTCCCCCCAAGTAGCCTTAACCACGGCGGTTACGGCTCGCGGCTCAGACGAGAGGCACGTAGTCGTACTCGCCGATGCCCTGCATGATCAGGAAGGTGAGCGACGTCTTGCCGGCATTGGTCACCAGATGCGGCCGGCCGGCGACGGCGACGAAGGTCTCGCCCGGCCCCAGCCGCACCTCCTGCTTGGGATCCTGCAGGAAGAGCCGCATCTGGCCTTCCAGGACATAGAACGTGTCGGCGATGTTGGTATGGAAGTGCCAGGGCACGGTCTGCGTCGGCGAAAGTTGCAGCTCGCTGATGCGGAAGCCGGAGCGCTCGGCGTGGCGCGCCCGGCGCTCGACCTCATAAAGATGGCTTGCATCCTTGACGGCTTCGCGCTTCTTCTGTGCTTGCATCTTTGACCTCCGTCGCTGCGCCATCATAGGAACTTCAATGCTCACGATCTACGGCGTCTATCGCTCCCGCGCCTCGCGCAACATCTGGCTGGCCGACGAGCTCGGCGTGCCCTTCAAGCACGTGCCGGTGATCCAGCACTACCGCCTGCCCGACGGCCAGGCCGCCGGCGCACCGCTCAACACGCGCTCGCCCGAGTTCCTGAAGATCAATCCCAACGGCCACGTGCCCTCGATCGACGACGACGGCCTGGTACTGCACGAGTCGCTGGCGATCAACCTCTACCTCGCCCGCAAGCACGGCGGGCCGCTCTGGGCCAAGAGCGTCGCGGAGGAAGGCCAGATGGCGATGTGGTCGCTATGGGCAGCGACCGAGGTCGAGCCGCAGGCCATCAGCATCGTCTATCACCGCGCCGCCTCCCCGCCCGGCAGCGGCGCCAAGGATCCCAAGATAGCCGCCGCTGCGGTCGAGGCCCTGAAGGGCCCGTTCGCCGTGCTCGAAAAGGCGGTGGCCGGCGGCTGGCTAGTCGGCGGCCGCTTCACCGTGGCCGACATCAACGTGGCCGAGGTCGTGCGCTACGCCCAGGCCGCGCCAGAACTATTCGACGCCGCACCTAAAGTGAAGGAGTGGCTGGCCGCCTGTCAGGCGCGGCCAGCCTTCAAGAAGATGTGGGCTACGCGGGAAGCGGAGCCGGCTTAGACGCAGCACGCCGAGCCGGCTTAGACCCGGCACGCGGAGCCGGCTTAGACGCGTGATGTGAGGCCAGCATCGGCCGTCGATAGCGGAGCCGAACCTTTCTCTCGTCCTCGTGCATCGTCGGCTGCGACAGCACGACGACGCGATTTTCCTTCTTCAGGTGCTGAGTTAGTTGGATGTACCGCGGCGTCCACGGCTGCAGCGGCTCCGCGGGTGCGTGGTTCTCCACAACGCAGTGATCGATCATCACCTCCCCGAAGTCGGGGACCGCATAGAGGAAGTTTTTACTGATCAGGAAGTCCGACTGGCGCTCGACGACCCACTCCGATGTTTGACCGGCAGCGGGAATGGGACCCTTGAGCTGAACCGTGGCGAACGTTCCGGTCGTGCGATTGCAGACATTAATCCGAACGTACTTGCTCGGATCCATTACCGAGAGGCTGCACAACACCCGGTCCCCCGGGCTGATTTTCACGCCTGTGATCATGAACGGCACTTCCGGTGGTTTGCGATCACGTTGCCACCACTGCCACCACAATTCCTGCTCGCGATGACCATGCTCGTTGATCCGCTGCTCGCTTCCAACCTGCGGCAACGACTTGGACACCCTGTTTTTGCCGTCGAGGCCTATCCACGTCGAGCACTGGAACCCCCTGAGAGGCTGACTGAAAAAGAAGTTGGGTGATTTAAATCGGCTGTTATTCCGTTGGGTTGCGAAGCTCAATGGAGGTGACGATGGCTTGGACTGAAACCACCCGCCTGCAGTATCGGCGCGAGGCCTTGCGCTACGCAAGCGATCTGACGGATGGGTAGTGTCCTAATTTGAATTAGAAGCCGCTTTGGATCAGCGGCCATCCCTCGCCCACAAGATCATTCGTCCGATGGCCAGAACGGCGAGAGGGATACCAATTCCCATCGCGAGAACATTCAAGAATTGCCAATCGAAAAGAAACTGCCAATACCGTGGTGGCCTACGCCGCCAGCACCAGCCGGTCGACAGACGGCGCGAAGCCGAAGCTCTGGTAGAAGCGCTGGGCGTCGCGGTTGAAGTCGTGCACGGCGACCTCAACATGCGTGGCGCGGCGCTGGCGCGACCACTCGACAGCCGCCGCCAGCAGCCGGCGGCCGACGCGACGGCCGCGCTGGTCAGCCCGCACCACGAGATTGTCGAGTTCTATCACCTTGCGCGGCACGGCGCCCGCGAACTGCGACGGCGAGCGCGTCAGAAGCACGGCGAGCCCGACCACGCCCTCCTGGCTTTGCGCCACAAGCACCGTCGAATCGGGCGCCGCCAGCCAATGGGCGACCTGCTCGCGCGTGCGGGCGGGCGGCGGGAAGGGTTGGAACATGTCCGGCCTGGCCTGGCGATGAATCTCGTCGAGCTCGTCGAACAGCGAACACATCGCCTCGTAGTCGCGCAGGCTCGCCAGGCGCACGCGGATGGGCAGCGCGTCTCTTGCTCCCTCATCTTCCACTGTCTCTATCGACGACATTTCGTCCTCCGTCTGCGGGTTCGCCGCGGCCCGGAGGCCTATTCCAGAAACACAGAAGCCGCCGGGATGCGGCGGCTTCGTTGAGTCATAACCCTGCGCGCCGCCTATGTAAGGGGCGTAAAATACCAAGCGTTCTGGATCAGGGTCGTGCGCACGGGCATTTTATAGTCGTGAGAGTGTGGCGCTGTCAATGCTGTGGGCGCGCGACTTCAGTCGCGCGTCTTCTCAAGAGTATGATCGCGCCACTGGAGTGGCGCGCCCCCAGCAACGAGCTATTCCGCCGCAACAGCCATCGCCTGCTTGAGCCCCGGCATGGTGAACCCGAGCTTGTCGAGCTTGGCGATCATGTCCCTGCCCTGCGCCTCGGCGGTTTCGACCAGCGGCGGCCGGACCGGCATCCAGGCGGCATCGGCGCCGTAATGCGCGATGCAGTACTTCAGCGCCGGGATCATGACATAGCCCTGCATGACGCCGCGCACGTCGTTGACCCAGGTCTGCAGCTTCTCGCCTTCCGGCGTCTTCCACTTGTTGTAGGTCTCGGCGATCTTGCCGGGATTGATGTTGGCCGTGGCGCTGATGACGCCGACGCCCCCTGCCTTGAGGTTCTCGATCAAGGGCTTCTCGTTGCCTGAGAAGACATCGAAGCCGTCCTTGGCGAAGGCGTCGATCATGCTCTTGGTATGCGCCCAGTCGTCGGAGCTGTCCTTCATGCCGGCAATCTGCTTGGGGTAGGCCTTCATCAGGCGCTCGACCAGCTTGTGCGTGATCGGCACCGCCGAGACAGGCGGGATGTGATAGAGATAGACACGCAGGCGGTCGTCGCCGACACGCTGCACGACTTCAGAGAAAAAGCGGAACAGCCCTTCCTCTGGAACGCCCTTGTAATAGAAAGGCGGCAGCATCAGCACGCCCGACACGCCGAGCTTGGTGGCATGCGCGGAGACCTTGGCGGCTTCGTTGATCGAGCAGGCGCCGGTGCCCGGCATCATGCGCGCCGTCGGCACGCCCGCCGCGACGATGGCTTCGAGCAGGCCCATGCGCTCGTCGGCCGACATCGAGTTGGCCTCGGAGTTGGTGCCGAACACCGCCAGGCCGCAATCCTGGCTCAACAGCCACTTGCAGTGGGCGACGAAGCGGCCGACATCCGGCGACAGATCGCGCTTGAAGGGTGTGACGACCGGCGAAAGAACGCCTTTGATCCGCGCTGCGACCATGATCTTATTTCCTCCGGGAATTGCGCGCCTTTTCTGCAACGAAGCGCCGGAGACGTCCAGTGCCAGCTTCAATAAATGAAATTCTGCCCGAGGACGGCACAGCCGGTACCCTGGTCGGCCGCGTATGGCGAAAAGGCACACCCGGCGGGCCCAGCGTGGTCGCGGTGCGAGCCGACGGGGTGTTCGATATCACCGCTTCTGCAGCGACAGTGGCCGATCTTTGCAATGCCGCCGACCCGGTGGCGCTGGCCAGGGGCAAGGGAGAGCGCATCGGTTCGTTGGAAGAAGTGATCCCCCACCTGCTGGCGCCGATCGACCTGCAGGCCATCAAGGCCGCCGGCGTGACCTTTGCCGTCAGCCTTTTGGAACGCCTGATCGAGGAGCACGCCAAGGGCGATCCCGCCCGCGCCGAGACGGTGCGCGGCGAGCTGAATTCGATCATCGGCGCCGATGTCAGCACCATCAAACCGGGCTCTCTCGAGGCCGAAGCGCTAAAGAAATCCCTGATGGCCCGCGGCGCCTGGTCGCCCTATCTCGAGGTCGGCATCGGTCCCTACGCCGAGATCTTCACCAAGGCGCCGGCGATGGCCGCCGTTGGCTACGGCGCCGAGATCGGCATCCGGCCGGAGTCCGACTGGAACAATCCCGAGCCTGAGGTGACGTTGGTGGTGAGCGCTGCGGGCAGGATCGTCGGCGCGACACTCGGCAACGACGTCAACCTGCGCGATATCGAAGGCCGCAGCGCCCTCCTCCTCGGTATCGCCAAGGACAACAACGGCTCGTGCGCCATCGGCCCGTTCGTGCGCCTGTTCGATGCGAGCTACACGCTCGACGACGTGCGCAAGGCCAAGGTCGAGCTGGAAGTGACCGGCCCCGACCAGTTCCGCCTGCGCGGCCAGAGCGATCTCTCGAAGATCAGCCGCGATCCCACCAACCTCGTGAAGCAGGCGATGGGCAACACGCATCAATATCCCGACGGCATGGTGCTGATGACCGGCACGCTGTTCGCCCCAACCCAGGCGCGCAAGCCGGGCGGCACCGGCTTCACCCATGTGGTGGGCGATCTCGTGTCGATCCGCTCGCCCAAGCTCGGCACGCTCACCAACAAGGTGAATCACTGCGACAAGATCCCGCCCTGGACGTTCGGCGCCTCGGCGCTGATGCGTAATCTCGCGGCGCGAGGATTCCTCAAGGCATGACCGACCTCTGGCGTCTCTCCGCCGCAACGCTGCGCGACAAGATCGCCGATCGCGAGGTCTCGCCGGTCGAGCTGACGCGCGCGGTGCTGGAGCGCGTCGACCGGCTGCAGCCGGTCCTCAACTGCTTCATCACCGTCATCGCCGATCACGCCATGCTGGCGGCACAGCAGGCCGAGGACGCCGTGATGAAGGGCGAGACGCTGGGTCTGTTGCACGGCATTCCCTTCGCCGCCAAGGACCTGGTGAACACCGCCGGCGTACGCACAACCTTCGGCTCGCTGCTGCACGAGAAGAACGTGCCCACGGAAGATGCCGTCGCCGCCGCGCGCGTCAAGGCGGCCGGCGCCATCCTGTTCGGCAAGACCACGACCCCCGAATTTGGCCACAAGGCCATGACCGACGCGCCGCTGTTCGGCCGCACGCGCAATGCCTGGAGTGCGGAGCGCTCGTCGGCCGGATCGAGCGGCGGCGCCGCCGTGGCGGTGGCGGCGGGCCTCGGGCCGATCGGCATCGCCACCGACGGCGGCGGCTCGACGCGCATTCCGGCGGCGGCCAACGGCGTGGTCGGGCTGAAGCAGAGCAACGGCGTCATCCCGCACAGCCAGGTCGCCGATGCCTTCGGCAATTACACCTACGTCACGCCCATGACTCGCACGGTCATGGACACCGCGCTGATGCTGCAGGCCATGGCCGGCCCGCACGACAGCGACCCGTGGTCGATCGGCATGGTGCCGCAAGCTTATGTCGCCGCCGCCCTTCCGGAAGGCGACCTCAAGGGCAAGCGCATCCTCTACAGCGTCACGCTGGGCAACACCGCTGTCTCCAAGGACGTGCGCGCCGCCTTCGAACGCGCCCTGGGCAAGCTGCGCGAGCTGGGCGCGGAGCTGATTGAGCTCACCGACGACCTGCCCGATATGGAGCCGGTGTGGAGGGTCATCAACCACACGACCTGGCGTGCCCGCTTCGACGACATGGTCCGCCGCGAGGGCAATCGCATGACGCCGTCGCTGGTGCGGCAGGTGGCGCAGGCGGCCGAGTGGACGGGCGCCGACTACCAGCGCGCCATGTTCCAGCGCGCCGACCTCTTCCGCATGGTCCAGCACTGGTTCCAAACAGCCGACTATCTGGTGACGCCGACGCTGTCGCGCACGGCACTGCCGATCGCCCAGGACCTGTTCGAGCCGATCCATATCGACGGCGTCGAAGTGGGCGAACTGCGGCGCAACTGGTTCCCCTACACCATGCCGTTCAACATCACCGGCCATCCCGCGATCACGCTGTGCTGCGGCTACGGCGCCAGCGACGGCATGCCGATCGGCCTGCAGATCCTCGGCCGCTTCCGCGACGAGGCCTCGATCCTGCACGCCGCGGCACTCTACGAGGCGTCGGAGCCCTGGCTCGAAAAATGGCCGGAGCTTTGAAACGCGCGCCACCACTGACACCCGAGCAGATTCAGGCGCGCGTGCTCCATCGCGACGGCCTGATTCTCGTCATCGACAAGCCCGCCGGCCTCGCAGTCCACGCCGGCCCAAGCAAGGCGCCCAACCTCGAGGAATGCTTTGATGCCCTGCGCTACGGCCTGCCCCGCCCGCCGGCGCTGGCGCATCGGCTCGATGCCGATACGTCGGGCGTGCTGGTGCTGGGCCGGCATCCCAAGGCGCTGTCGAAACTGGGAAAACTGTTCTCCGGCCGCACGACCGAGAAGACCTATTGGGCGATCGTCGAGGGCGCGCCGCCAGCCGATGAAGGCGTGTTCGACCAGAATCTCTTGAAGATCAACAACAAGAGCGGCTGGCGTGTCGAAGTTTCTGACAAGGGCCAGAGCGCGGTGACGCGTTATCGCGTGCTCGGCCGCGCGCCCGGCATCGCGTGGCTGGAGCTGAAGCCGGAGACCGGCCGCACGCACCAGATCCGCGTCCATTGCGCCGCCTCCGGCTGCCCGGTGATCGGCGACCGGCAATACGGCAAGTTCGAGCCGGGCCAGCAACTGCATCTGCTGTCACGCGAGATCGTGCTGCCGTTGTCGAAGAACAAACCACCGGTCGTTGTCACCGCCCCACCGCCTCCGCACATGCTGAAGGCGCTTGAGGCGTGCGGTTTTAGTCCCGCGACTTGACCCACACCCTCAGCGGATCTCCGAGCTCGAAGCCGGCGTCGAGAGCAGCCTGCAATTCGCCGCCGGACTCGTAGCCGACCAGCGGCAGACGCGGGAACGTCTTGACGGCCAGCAGAGACAGCGCCCGCCACACGGCGACCGCATCGGCTGCTTCGGCCACGACGTTGCTGATGCCGACCACGGCGTCGCTCCGATAGAGCGTGCCGCCGGCCACGACCAGGAAGCCACGCCGGCCGGTGAACATCGCGAAGTCGGGGTCGTCGAACGGGAATGGCCCTTTGCCTCCCCGCTCCCAGACGATATCCGAGGCCGGCTCGCCGACCGGCATGGCGTTGCGGATCCAGTTCGCCTCGAACAGTACGTCGAAACCGACACGCCCCAGATCGAGGCTGTTGAAGCTGTCCTTGACGGCCCAACGGCCCAGCGGATTGGATTGGGCGAGGATGCTGAGCGCCGTCATCTGCTCGGCGACGGCGGACTCGCCCTGTGTGAGCGTCACGGCATTGGGATAGAAGCGCGGCACTTCCTGGGCATTCACCCAGATATGATCGAGGAAGCGGCCCGGTTGCCCGGCGGCACGGCAGACCGCGTCGCACCAGCGCGCATTGTTGACCGCAGCGCCCGGGGTCCAGGAGTTCAGGCGCGCACTTCCTCTCGCTGGAAGATCACGTAGGCCGCGGCGAACACCACGATCATGCCGGCGATCAGCCCGGTGATCTGCGGCCAGATCAGCAGCAGGCTCTGGTCGAAAGGCAAGGGCGCGCCCGGGATCAACCCGCGCATCTGCGGCGGTAGCATGGTGCCAAACGTCCGCGTCTCGGGATTGAGGAGTGCCACCACCGCCTCGGTGAACAGCGTGCCAGGCGACAGCCGCGCCAGCGCCATGCCAATCTGCTCGAAGGCCAAAAACTCCTCGGCGGTCCTGAACTGGGCCGGCGCGAAGCCCAGCGTGATCGCCGAGGCGATCATCGGCCACAAGATGAAGAAGAACAGCCAGAGGCCCAGTACGCAGAGCGCTGAGGTCGCCGTCGATCGGAAGATCACCGAGAACAGCATCGAGGCGGCGAGCCAGACGCCACCGTATGCAATGGCCACCACGAGGAAGCCGACGCCACGTGCGACTTCGACGCCGCGCGGTGGCAGACCGAGCAGCAGCAGTCCGGCACCAAACACGATCAGCCACAAGGCCATCAGCGCCACGGCGAGCGTGGCAAGGCCGGCGATGAACTTCCCGAGCAGCAACGCGTCGCGGTAGAGCGGCTGCGACAGCACGCGTGACAGCGTACGGCGGTTGAACTCGCTGTTGATGGCGTCGAAGCCGAGCCCGATCGCCATCAGCGGGATGACGAAGTTCAAGGCAAAGACGAACGAGATCGGCAGGCGCTCGGGCGCCAGGGTGAAGATGCGCAGGAACAGGAACGGGTCGGCTTCCGTGACGTTGCGCAATTCCTGCAGCGAGGAGGCCACCGGAAACGCGCCGAAGACGATGACGAACAGCATCAGCACCATCATGCGTGCGCTGCTGAGGTGATCGGCGAATTCCTTGACGAAGACCGGGCCGAGGCCGGTGAAGGGCGAGCCTTTACGCTGCATTTCGCGTCTCTGCCTGAAAATAGTGGGTGTAGACCTCTTCGAGGCTGGGCTGCAGGTCGGCCAGTCGCGTCAGCGAACCGCCACCGGTGACGATCCGGTTTGCCACCACGGCACGCACATCCCGGTCGGCAACGACGCGCCAGGCGCCTTCGCCATCGGCAACGACGGTCTGCACGCCCTCGACGCCACGCAGGACACCGGCGATGTCGACGCCCTGGGCTTCGACGCGCAGCGGATGTCCCGCGCCCAGCACCTGGTTTGCGAGTTCCACGACGGTCCCCATCAGCGCGATCTTGCCCTTGTTGAACAGCGCCACGCGGTCGCAGACGCTTTGCACGCGGTCGAGCAGGTGCGAGCTAATCAACACGGCAACGCCGCTGCGCTTCAGGCGCCGAATCATTTCCAGCAGCTCATGTGTGGCGTGCGGATCGAGGCCGGAGGTCGGCTCGTCGAGAATGGCGACTTCGGCCCGCTTCATGACGATCTCGGCGATGCCCAGCCGCTGGCGCATGCCACGCGAGTAGGTGGCGACGCGCTTGTCGACGACGTCGGCCAGCTCGACGCTTTCCATCGCCTCCATGATGCGCTTGTTGGCTTCGGCGCGCGGGATGTCGAGAAGCCGCGCGATATAGTGCAGATTCTCGCGTGCCGTCATGTGGTCGTAGAAGCCGACGGCGTCGGGCAGGTAGCCGACCCGGCGCTTGACCTCGAGCGGCTCGCGCACCGGGTCGAAGCCCAGGACATCGACCGAACCGCCGCTGGTCTCGGTGAGGCCGAGCAGCATCAGGATGGTCGTCGTCTTGCCCGCGCCGTTGGGACCCAGCAGGCCGAAGATCTCGCCGCGGCGAACGCTGAGATCTATGGCGTCGACCGCTCGGGTCGCGCCGTAGAGCTTCAGCAGCCCGCGGACTTCGATGACGTTGTCGCTCATCGACGGCCGAAGCGCGCGACGGCGCCGAGCAGGACCAGCAGGGCGATGGCGATGATACCGATGCCGGCGATGCCCCAGATCGTCGAGGTCGTCACGGTGATACGGAAGTCGGCCGAGCTCGATTCGCCCCGGCCGTTGGCGCGGAAGGAAGCGACATAGTCGCCGGCAATCGCCTTGTCGCCCGGCGTCACCAGGACTTTCACTTCCTTCTTGTCGTTGGGCGCGACGCTCGGGATGGTCTTGGGATCGAACTCGACCTTCCAGTTGGTCGGCACGGTGCCAGACATCTCGACTTCGTCGATCGCTGCGGTGCCGTCGTTGTTCAGCACCAGCGTGTAGTTCGCGGTCTTGCCGACCTCCGCCTCGCCACTGAGGCGTCCGTCCTTGGTGGTGAGTTGCAAGCGGCCCTGCCCGCTGATCTGCAGGGTGACGCGCAGCTCGGCGGTGGCGCCTTCGGCGGCGACCTTGACCAGCACGGGATAGTCGCCGGCCTTGACGTCGCGCGGCGGCTGGACCTTGACCTTGATATCCTTGGACTGGCCGGCCTCGATCGGGATCGAGCTGATCTCGTTGGAGCCAAAGCCCTCGGTGAAGGTGTTCTGGAAATTCGCCGGGCCCTGGGCGGAGAGCGCCACGGTCAAGTCCTTGCCGGAATCATTGCTGACCGAGAGCGTATATTCGAACGCCGAGCGCGGCGTGCCGCGCAGCGACGGCAGGCGCGACTTGAGCGTGAGCTTGGCCGGCGCCTCGGTGCCGACGGTGAGCGTGATCGGCAGCTCGCTCGACTGCATCGGACCCTTGGCGCGCAGCACGACGTTCTGCGAGCCCGGCTTGGCATCCTTCGGCGCCTCGACGCGCAGCGACAGGGTGACGCTTTCGTTGACCCCCGGCATCGCCGCCGCCACCGGCTGGCCGCCACCCAGGATGTCGACCTTCCAGCCGGCCGGCACGCCGTCGACCGAGAGCGCGAGCTGCTCGGGCGAAAGGCCGGCGTTCTGCAATTTTACGCGCAGCGTCGTCACTTCGCCCGCGCGGACGGTCTGGGCCGGATATTCGGTGAGCAGCCACAGGCCCTTCACGGCGGTCTGGGCCGGCGGATCGGCGGCGTGAACGAGCGTGGGCAGGAGGATGAGGGAAAGAAGAGCGATCAAACGGCGCATGGGTGTCTGCGTCCTCGGTTGGTTGTGGAAAGGGATCAGGCGGCCGCGCTGGGTCGCGCTTTCATGCGTTCATACCACGCCCCAAGGTTCTTGAGGGCAGGATCGAGCGGCTGGCCCACGGTCTTCATGAAGTCGACGACGACGAAGAGAAGGATGTCGGCCAGGCTGAGCTTTTCGCCGGCGACGAACTTCTTGCCGGCCATCAGGCCGTCGAGCCAGGCAAGGTTGTCGCGGGC
>CAMDQJ010000036.1 GCA_945905835.1 Asaia bogorensis | reverse complement strand
ACCCTCAACTATAACTACAACGATTTAGTGGTCCTTGGCATGACGGTGTAGTTCCATTCAGGATGGAAGGTGTCGCCTCGGATGTCGAGGCGTTCCATCTCGGCCTTGCCGACCTTGATGCCTTTCTCGTAGGTCCGTGTATCGAGCGCACTTTTGATCTTGAGACCAGTCTTCGTTGTGGTTGCGGCGATCAGATCGACCACGGTGGCGCGATCTGCGAGCGGCCGGCTTCGCCAGTTCTGCGTGATGTGACAAAACATCCGGTGTTCGATCTTGTTCCACTTGGAAGTACCCGGCGGATAGTGGAGGACCTTGATGGTCAGCCCCGTCCGGTCGGCGAACTTCTGCAGTTCGACTTTCCACAGCCGCACACGCGCGCCATTCGATCCGCCGCAATCGGCGGTTATCGTCAACTGCCGTGCCTTGGGGTAACGCCGCCGGCCCATTTTCTTGAGCCAGGTGGCAATGGCCGACACAGCGAACTGGGCGGTGTCGTGCGTGATACCGACGCTCACCCAACCGCTGTTCGCCGCGATGTCGTACACACCATAGGGCGCGACCTTGCCGATCCAAGCGATCGTCAACGTCGCCACGACGGACGAACTGATCGAGACCGGGATGTTGACGAAGCCCGTCGTCTATACGGCGACGGAAGCGGATATCAGCGGCGTGGCCGTGAAATCGACCGGCGAGTGGGACGACAAAGGGCTAGAGAGGGCCGGCGCCACGATCATCGGCGACGTGGTGACGGAATACATCAAGCGCACGACCGAGCATTTCAGCGGCCCGGCAAAGACGATCTGCTTTTCCAGCACCGTGGCGCACGGGGAAGAAATTTGCCGGGCCTTCGCCGGCATCGGTTTGAACTTCCAGAACATTTCATATCGCGACGACGAAGATGATCGTCGGCTGAAGATCGCGGAATTCCGCAAGTCCGACAGTGCCATCACCGGGCTTGTGAGGTGCGACGCGCTGGCCAAGGGATTCGACGTTCCAGACGTGAAGGTCTGCATCCTGTGCCGGCCGCTTCGCAAGTCGCCGACGACGCACATCCAGCAGGTCGGCCGCGTCATGCGCCCGGCGCCCGGCAAGGAAATGGCGCTACTGGTTCGGACTTCGTGCCGTCTTTGAGCAAGCACCCGTCGCGGCCGCAGCCTTCAACATGTCGGCAGTCGCACTCAGCTTCGTGGTACCGCTGGGACCCGGTGGTCTAGGAGCCTTCGAGGCATCAACAGTGCTGGCGCTCAGCGTATTCGAGAGTCCCTTGGAAGCCGCTCTCGCTTTCGCAGTTATCGCCCACGTCTTTCAGTTGGGAATCACCATGTTATTTGCCTTATTGGCGGTGGTGACGCGGCAGATCGACTTTCAGTCGATAAGGATGAAATCCGCGAATTAGAAATAACTAGGCCCAGGGCTCAGAATTTCGCATTCTTGTTTAGGCATGACGAGCCTTGCGGTCGGCAGAAATCTTCAGCAGACGTTCAATTAGCAAGCGGAAAGTTCGCTCGCCGCGCGTTGTCGGCGTGGGCTCATCTTGGTTCCTTCGTCATGCCGACGAGACAAAAACTCTCCTTAAATCACAACCTCAAATCTGGGACATAGGTGCTGACGGGGAACATCTGTCCGATTTGTGGGGAGTACCTCAGAACTCCTCCCAGAACGTTTCGGATTATCTCTTCTGATAGAGCCAAGCCGAGACGGAGCCGGAGTCGCTTAGTCGGGTTGCCGCCACCCTCCCGCGCGTCAGGGTCTCGGCCAATGCCCTTCATTCGCGTGGACAAGAGCGTAAGGAGGCTCTCCGGCGATCCTCCTGATTCGTTTTCGTCTAAGATTTTGCGTTCCTCGAGGGGGACACTTTGAACGCGTGCGCTGTCGACCCAAGCCCCGACCATGCCGACGCGCCCTTCCTGTAAACGCTTCAACAGCAAGCGAAGCCCGGTGGAGTAGTCGAGGTTCCTTACGTCTTTTCCCTTCGTGCCGCCCCGGCTGTGGAAGACCAAATCGTTGCCTTCGACCTCAAAATGGGCGTCGAGGGCTCGTCCGCTTTCGTCTTTGATCTGATACAGCATCTTGTTGCCTCGTTCGGGGTCAGAAGCCGCGGTTGGATCATAGCCCCAACACTGAGCATCTGCAGGTAACCCAACATGGCCGACCTCAACAACTCGCTGGCAGGTGGGGCGTACCTTCTGGGTCTTATGCTGTGGGCATCCACACGATGGCGAGGGCCGGCCATAGTTCACGAACGCAGTGCCGCAGGCCGATTGCCTGTGGCAGGAGATGGCGAGAGATACCGGGATCGTGCCAACGGATATGGTATCGCCGAAGACCGAAATCGGTTTCGGTCTACTTGTCGGAAAATCGCCCCCGGCGGAAATAATAGGTGAACTTTACTGGCTCGCCAGCACGATCTTGCGATAGCCCGCGCCCTTCACCTTGTCGACGGCGTGATTCAGGACCTCGATGGCACCCTTCAGCGTGTTCTGGCCGGGCTCGGTGCGGTCGACGCGCCAGACATCCCACCTGGCCTCGTTGAAGGTGCGGACATAGGCCGCCCTCGAGTTGCGCGACGGCACGCTGTTGGGCGTGCTGTCGGGGCTCCAGACGATGGCGCCGATCGAGTCGGTGGGCCCGCGATAGCGCGATGTCGGGTCGCGCTGTGCCAGACGCGTCTCGGCCGGCGTGATCTGGTCGTCGGGCAGCAGGTCGGGAGAGCGCGCGGCAATACTGCAGTTTGCGCCGCAGGATTTGAGCGCCGAGGCTTCGGCGGCCTCGCGTGAGTTGCCGCCGGCCGCGAAGCTGCAGCGGCCCTTGTCCGGCGACAAGGCGAAGGCGCGTGGATAGGGACCCAGCAGGTAGGTGTCGTAGCGGGTCTTGCAGGGGCGATGCCGAGCTGGGCCTCGAGCGCGGGGTCGCGCTCCTCCTGCGCCAGGGCGGGGCATGCCAATGCGAGCAGCAGCCCCAGGACCGACGCGATGCGCCTCATTTGGCGGCGGCTCCCGACATCGTGACGAGCACGGTGCGGTTGGAGACTTGCTGGCCTTCCTTGACCGAAACCGATTCGATTTCGGCGTCGAGCACGGCCTTGAGCTGGTGCTGGATCTTCATGGCCTCGAGCACGATCAGGGTCTGGCCGCGCGCCACCTTGTCGCCGGCCGCGACCTTGATCGACACGATACGCCCATCCATCGGTGCACGTAGCTTGCCGTCGCTGCCGGCCGCTGCCGAAGCGGGCGGGGCGTAGGTGCGGTCGTGGAAGCGCACGGTCAATGTATCGAGATCGACGACGATGTCGTGGCCGTCGATGTGGAACGGTGCGCTGTCCTCGCCGGCCTGCTGGACATGGAGAAGGCGTTCGGTGTCGCCGACGGCGAGCCTGATCGGCGTCGGTTCGGGATTGGAGTTGCGCCAGCCGCGCAGCGCGGGCGGATAGCGCACGGCCGAGTGCCGCCAGAGCAGCGAAGCGGCCAGATTCCAATGACGCTCGCTCACCACCGGTCCGAGGAACAGATGCTTGCCGAGAAAGGCGGTGGTCGCCTTTCCGGCGGCGAACTCGGGATGTTCCAGCAGGCGAATGAGGAAATGCCGGTTGGTGGTCGGGCCGAGCACCACGGTGTCGCGCAACGCCTTGATCAGCCGTGTCCGTGCCTCCTCGCGCGTGGCGCCGTGGGCGATCACCTTGGCGATCATGGGATCGTAGAAGGGCGAGATCGCGAGGCCGTCCTTCATGCCGTGATCGATACGCACGCCGGGGCCCGAGGCCGGGCGCCACACGCCGATGCGGCCGGTCTGCGGCACGAAGCCGGCATAGGCATCCTCGGCATAAAGCCGGACTTCGATGGCATGGCCAGCAAAGCGCACCCGGTCCTGCTGAAGCAGCAGGTGGTCGCCGCGCGCCACGCGGAGTTGCCATTCGACGAGGTCGAGGCCGGTGATGGCCTCGGTCACCGGATGCTCGACCTGCAGGCGGGTGTTCATCTCGAGGAAATAGAACTCCCCGTCGGCAGCCAGCAGGAATTCCACCGTGCCCGCGCCGCGATAGCCGATCGCCTTGGCCGCGGCGACCGCCGACGCACCCATGCGGTTGCGCAGGTCGGCGTTGACGGCCGGCGAGGGTGCTTCCTCGATCACTTTCTGGTGGCGGCGCTGCACCGAGCAGTCGCGCTCGCCCAGATGAATGACGTTGCCGTGGTTGTCGGCAAAGATCTGGATCTCGACGTGACGCGAATCGATCACGGCCTTTTCGAGGATCAGCTCGCCCGAGCCGAAGGCGCCCTCTGCTTCGGTGCGGGCGGTACGGATGGCATCCACAAGGTCGGCGTCCTGCTCGACCAGGCGCATGCCGCGTCCGCCGCCGCCGGCTGCGGCCTTGACCATGACGGGCAGGCCGATCTTGCGCGCTTCCATCTCGAGGTTGCCGTCGCTCTGGTCGGCGCCCTGATAGCCCGGAACGCACGGCACGCCTGATTCGATCATGCGGCGCTTGGCGGCGGCCTTGTTGCCCATGGCGGCAATGGCGGCGGGTGGCGGTCCGATGAAGACGAGGCCGGCCTTCTCGCAGGCGGTGGCGAAGGCCTCGTTCTCCGACAGGAAGCCGTAGCCCGGATGAACGGCGTCGGCGCCGCTCTTGTGGGCGGCTTCGAGGATGCGATCGATGTCGAGGTAGCTCTCCTTCACCGGTGGCGGACCGATGCGTACCGCCTCGTCGGCGAAGGCGACGTGCGGTGCATCCTTGTCGGCGTCGGAATAGACCGCGACGGTGCGGTAGCCCATCGCCTTGGCGGTGCGCATGATACGCCAGGCGATCTCGCCGCGGTTGGCGATCAGAATTTTTCTGAAGGCCATTATTCGACGGCCCATTTCGGCGGGCGTTTTTCGGCGAAGGCGCGAAGACCCTCGGCCGCCTCCGGGTTGCGCCGCGCTTCGGCGAACTTGTCGGCGGCGAAGTCGAGCACTGACGCCAGGGGCTCGCGGCCGACCTTCATCACGACCGCTTTGGTTGCGGCGTTGGCGAGAGGCGCGCAGCGGTCGATCTGCTTCAGCACTTCCTCGAGCTTGGAATCGAGCGCGGCCGAATCCTTGACGAGGTAGTGCGCGATGCCCAGGCGCAGCGCCTCCGGCCCCTTGAAGCGTGCGGCGGTCAGCGCGAGATGACGCGTCTGCGGCACGCCGATGCGGGCGGCGACGAAGGGCGCGATCTGTGCCGGCACGATGCCAATGGCGGTCTCGCTCATGGCGAAGCCCGCATCTTCGGTGCAGATCGCCACGTCGGAAACGCAGAGGATGCCGAAGCCGCCGGCGATGGCGTAGCCCTCGACCGCCGCCACGACGACCTGCGGTGTGGTGTTCACCATTTCGAGGAAGGTGCCGTATTCGCGGTTGCCGAGTGCCACCGGGTCCTTCTCGCCGGCGCGCGGTCTGTCGCCGAGGCTCTGCTCCATGTTCTTGAGGTCGGCACCGGCGCAGAAGGTGCCGCCGGCACCGCGCAGAATCACGACCTTGATGTCGCGCCGCTCGCGCAGGTTCTCGAACACCGTGCGCAGCTCGCCGATCAGCGTCGGGTTGAGCGCGTTCTTGACCTGCGGGCGGTTGAGCGTGACATGCAGGCGCGAGCGTTCCCGGCGAAGCAGGAGGGTTTCGTATCTGGAGGCGAATTCCGGCACGACGTCCCCCATCAGCGGTTTTCCAGCCGCGGCAGCGTGCCCATCAGCTTGGAGATGATCTGCAGCATGACCTCGTCGGCGCCGCCGCCGATCGAGGCGAGGCGCGCGTCGCGAAAGGCGCGCGCGGTCGGCGACTCCCAGAGATAGCCGGCGCCGCCCCAGTATTGCAGGCAGCCGTCGGTGACGACGCGCATCATGCGCCCGGCCTTGAGCTTGGCCATGGAGGCCAGCATGGTGACGTCGGCACCGCCGATATAATCCTCGCAGGCGCGGTAGCAGAGCGAGCGCACCAGCTCGACCTCGGTACGCAACTCGGCGAGCTTGAAGTGGATCACCTGGTTGTCGAGCAGCGGCCGGCCGAACACCTTGCGCTCGCGGGTGTATTCCACCGTCTGGTCGATCAGCCGCTCCATGCCGACCACGGCGCTGATGGCGCCCCACAGCCGTTCCTCCTGGAACTGCTGCATCTGGTAGACGAAGCCCATGCCTTCCTGGCCGATGAGGTTTTTGACCGGGACCTTGACCTCGTCGAGGAATATCTGCGCCGTGTCGGAGCTCCTCATGCCGAGCTTGTCGAGCTGCTTGGCGATCTGCACGCCCTTGGTCTTCATCGGCACGCAGATCAGCGACTTGTTCTTGTGAACGGAGCCTTCGCCGGTGCTGGTGAGCAGGCACATCCAGTCGGCCTGGGTGCCGTTGGTCGTCCACATCTTGCCGCCGTTGATCACCCAGTCGCCGCCGACGCGGCGGGCCGTGGTCTTGATCGAGGCGACGTCCGAGCCGGCGCCGATTTCCGAGACGCCGAGGCAGGCGACGAAGTCGCCGCCGATCGACGGGACCAGAAATTCCTTGCGCAGGTCGTCGCTGCCGTAGCGGGCGAGGGCGGGTGTCGCCATGTCGGTCTGCACGCCGATCGCCATCGGCACCGAGCCGCAATTGATATGGCCGAGCTCCTCGCCCATCACCATGGCGTAGGAATAGTCGAGGCCCATGCCGCCGTACTCGACCGGCTTGTGAATTCCGAGCAATCCGGCGTTGCCCAGCTTCTTGAAGACCTCATGCGCCGGGAAAATGCCGTCCTCTTCCCACTGGTCGACGTGCGGATTGATGTCCTTGTCGATGATCGTCCGCAGCGTGCGGCGGATCTCGTCGTGTTCCTGGGTGAACTGCACGGCCCGCTCCTAGCGATTACCCAAGCGAGGCAGCGTGCCCATCAGCTTGGAGATGATCTGAAGCATCACTTCGTCGGCGCCGCCGCCGATCGAGCCGAGACGGCCGTCGCGGAAGCTGCGTGCGACAGGGCTGTCCCAGAGATAGCCGGCACCGCCCCAATACTGCAGGCAGGCGTCGGAGACCTCGCGGCGCAGGCGGCCGGCCTTGAGCTTGGCCATCGAGGCCAGCATGGTCCCGCCCTTGCCGGCGAGATAATCCTCGCAGGCGCGATAGACCAGCGAGCGCAGCGCCTCGACCTCGCTCTTGAGCTCGGCCAGGCGGAAATGGATGACCTGGTTGTCGAGCAAGGGCTTGCCGAAGACCTTGCGCTCGCGCGTGTAATCTATGGTGGCGTTGATGATGCGGTCGCAGCCCATCAGCGTGCCGGCGCCCGCCCACAGCCGCTCCTCTTGGAACTGCTGCATCTGGTAGACGAAGCCCATGCCCGGCTGGCCGATCGTGTAGCGCACGGGCACGCGGACGTCGTCGAAGAAGGTCTGCACCGTGTCGGAGGCGCGCATGCCGAGCTTGTTCAGCTTCTTGGCGATCTTGATGCCCTTGGTCTTCATCGGCACGACGATCAGCGACTTGTTCTTGTGGGCGGGGCCGTCGCCGGTATTGGCGAGCAGGCACATCCAGTCGGCCTGCGCACCGTTGGTCGTCCACATCTTGCCGCCGTTGATCACCCAGTCGCCGCCGACCCGCGCCGCGGTGGTCTTGATCGAGGCCACATCGGAGCCGGCGCCGGTCTCCGAGACGCCGAGACAGGCGACGTAGTCGCCGGTGATCGACGGCGTCAGGAATTCCTGGCGCAGCTCGTCGCTGCCGTAGCGGGCGAGCGCCGGAGTCGCCATGGAGATCTGCACGCCCGTTGCCATCGGGATCGAGCCGCCGTTTACGAGGCCTAGCGATTCGGCACACATCATGGCGTAGGAGAAATCGAGACCCGAACCGCCGAACTGCACGGGCTTGTCGACACCCAGCAGCCCCGCGTTGCCCATCTTCTTGAAGACCTCGTGGGCGGGGAACTGGCCTTCCTTTTCCCACTGATCGACGTTGGGATTAATCTCGCGATCGATCAGCGTCTTCCAGGTCGCGCGCAGCGCCTCGTGTTCTGGCGTGAACTTCATCTCACTACATCCTTGCGACGCCGAAAGTGATGGGATTGAGTGGCCGCACGATCGACTCGCGGGCGATGGAGAGCGTGAAGGCGAGAATGCGCCGCGTGTCGCGCGGATCGATGATGCCGTCGTCCCAAAGATGCGCCGTGCCGTAGAGCGCCGTCGATTCGTGGTCGAACTGGTCGACGATGTCCTTGAACATCTTGTCGATCTGCTCCCGGGGCGGCTCCTTGCCCTCGCGCAGGAACTTCTGCTCGGTTACGGTCTTCATCACCCCCGCCGCCTGTTCGCCGCCCATCACCGCCGTCCGGTTGTTCGGCCAGGCGAAGATGAAACGCGGGTCGTAGGCGCGGCCGCACATGCCGTAGTTGCCGGCGCCGAAGCTGCCGCCGATGACGATGGTGATCTGCGGCACGGTGGCATTGGCCACCGCCTGGATCATCTTGGAGCCGTGCTTGACGATGCCGCCGCGCTCGGCCTCGGTGCCGACCATGTAGCCGGTGGTGTTCTGCAGGTAGACGATCGGCGTGCCCTGCTGGCAGCAGAGCTGGATGAATTGTGCCGCCTTGACCGAGCCTTTGACGGTGATCGGCCCGTTGTTGCCGATCAGCGCGACGGGCTCACCCACGATCTCTGCCCAGCCGCAGATCGTCTGCTGGTCGTAGAGGCCCTTGAACTCGAGGAAGTCCGAGCCGTCGACCAGTCGTGCGATGACCTCGCGCACGTCGTACGGATCCTTGTGCGAGGGCGGTACGACGCCGCACAGCTCGTCGATGTCGTAGAGCGGCTGCTTGAACGTCCGTACCATCTTCGACGGCAGCTTGTCGTTCCAGTGCCATTTGGCGATGACCTCGCGGGCCATGCGGATGCCGTCTGAATCGTTCTCGGCCATCCACTCGGCAACGCCCGACACCGTCGCATGCATCTCCGCGCCGCCGAGGTCTTCGTCGCTCGCAATCTCGCCCGTCGCGGCCTTCAGAAGCGGCGGGCCGGCCAAAAACACCTTGGCCCGGTTGCGCACCATGATGACGTAGTCGGAGAGGCCGGGCAGGTAGGCGCCGCCCGCCGTCGATGAGCCGTGCACGACGGTGACCTGCGGGATGCCACGCGCCGACATGCGCGCCTGGTTGGCGAAGCCGCGGCCGCCGGGCACGAAGATCTCGGCCTGATAGAGGAGATTGGCACCGCCGGACTCCACGAGGTTCACGACCGGCAGCTTGTTCTCCATGACGATCTGCTGCACGCGCTGGCCCTTGCGCTGGCCGGACGGCGCGACGGTGCCGCCCTTGATGGCGCTGTTCGACGCTGAGACGATGCAGCGCACGCCTTCGACATAACCGATGCCCGAAACCGAACCGCCGCCGGCGCTGGAGCCATCCTTATCGTCGTGCATGCGGTAGCCGGCGAGCGGCATCAGCTCGAGGAAGGGCGCGCCGCGGTCGAGCAGGAGCGCGATGCGCTCGCGCGGCATCAGTTGCTTGCGCTTGGCGAAGCGCTCGCGCGATTTCTCCGAGGTCGCCTGCACGCTGGCCTCGGCGGCGCGGAACTCCGCGATGGCCGCCAGCATCTGCTCGCGGTTCTTCTTGAACTCGTCGCTGTTCTTGTCGACCTGGCTTTCGAGGATCGGCATTGCGCTACTCGCCGCCCAGCACTTTGGGTGTCTTGGCGAGATGGAAGCCGTTGAAGGCCTGCGAGCGGTCGGTCGTTACAAGGTCGATTGAGCGGTTGCCGAGCGGGACGCCGCCGTCGATGCGGATTTCGGTTCCGGTGATGTAGGCCGAGGCGTCGCTGAGAAGAAAGCACACCGCCGCCGAGACCTCGCTCTCGGTGCCGAGGCGGCCGAGCGGGCAATAGCCCTTGAGCTTGGGAATGCGCTCCTTGAATTCGCCTTGGTAGGTGTCCATGCCCGACGAGGCGATCCAGCCCGGCGAAACAGCGTTCACGCGTACGCCGGCATAGGCCCATTCGTGGGCGAGCGTCATGGAGAGGTTCACCATGCCGGCGCGTGCAGCACCTGTGTGCGCCATGTTGGGGAAGCCGTTGCGCATGTCGGCCGCCATGTTGACGATCGAGCCGCCGGTTTTCTCCATCGATTGGGTAAAGACCTCGCGGCTGACGATGAAGCCGCCGGTGAGGTTGTTGCGCACGACGACGTCGAAGCCCTTGGCGCTCATCGCTGCGGCGGGCGAGGGGAACTGGCCGCCGGCATTGTTGAACAGGCCATGGACGCGGCCCCTGTTGGCGACGATCTTCGCCACGGCCTCTTTGACTTGCGGCTCTTCGCGGATGTCGAACGCGTGGGCCTCGCATGAGCCGCCGGAGGCTTCGATCTCGCCCTTCACCGTTTCCAGTTTTTCCGGCTTGCGACCGGTGATCACGACATGCGCGCCGAGTGCGGCGATCTCGTGCGCGGTGCAACGGCCGATGCCGCTGCCACCACCGGTCACGATGACCGTCTGGCCCTCAAACAGCCCCGGTTTGAAGACCGAGCGATACGACATGCTTCCTCCTGGATACGACCTGAACGGCCGTTTATCGGCCTGTAGTTGACGTTTACGTAAAGGTCAAGTAAGCCCCCCGGAGCATCGAGCGCCGAGAGGAAAACCGCCATGACCTTGCAGGAAATCACCGCGAAAATGAAGGAAGGCGCTTCCAAGAAGTCGGCCTTCGGCAACACCGTGAAATTCAGCACCGACCAGGGTGCGGTCTATATCGACGGCATGCAGACCCCGCCGGTCGTCAGCAACGACGACAAGGCCGCCGACTGCACGCTCAAGATGGACTTCGCCGATTTCGCCGACCTGATCGGCGGCAAGCTCGACGGCACGACCGCGTTTATGACCGGCAAGCTCAAGATCGAAGGCGACATGGGCGTCGCCATGAAGCTGCAGTCGATTTTGCGCTAAGCCAGCGCGTTCACACGCGCAAGCGGGCGGCAGCAGCTGTAACCAGTCGCAAGAGCCCGCACAATAGTAACAAGGGCCCCTTCGCGGGGCCCTTTTCCTTTGCCCCTACGCCGCGGCGACCTTGTGATAGTGCCGCTTGGCCTTGGCGCGGTTGCCGCAGCTCTGCATCGAGCACCAGCGCCGCTTGCCGGCGCGGCTGTCGTCCAGGAACAGCCAGCCGCACTCCGGATTGGCGCAGCACCGCACGCGGTTGAGCTGCGGGCCGGCCAAAAGGTCGCCCGCCGACCACAGCACCGGCACCAGTGCTGCGAGCGCGGTTGAGGATCGAGTCTCGACCTCCCACGAAAATCCGTCGCGTTCCTTCTTGAGCTTCGTCCGCGCCGGCGCCCCGGCCAGCGCCGCGTTGAGCGTCTGCAGGTCGCGGGCGGCCGGCGGCTTGTCGTGCGCAGCCGAATCGAACACCCGGTAGATCGTCTCACGCAGCTCCAGCGCGCGCTCGAACTCGCGCCGCGCCGGCGGCCGCATGCCCTTGGCGACATTGGCGGCGGCCCAGGTGGCGAAGTCCTTGGCCGAATGGAGCGTCTCCGTCGGCGCGGGCTGGCCGCGCCAGTAGCGGGTGTTGACGTAGTCCAGGCAGAGATCGGCACGGATCATCCCAAGCACTTACTAACCGGTTGACCGGTTGACAAGGCGACCGCCGTTTATTAACCACATAACTGGTTATATGGCTATCGGAAGGGGAAAGACAATATTCGACCACATTTCTCTCGGCGTTAGCGACATGCCGCGTTCGGGCAAGTTCTACGACGCAGCACTCAAGCCGCTCGGCTACACGCGTCTGAGCGACGACGAGAGCTCGGTGGGCTATGGCGCGAAGCACCCCATGCTGTGGATTGGGCCGGCGAAGAAGCCGGTGAAGCCCGACATGGAGTCGGGCCTGATGCGATTGTGGCTCGTCAGCCTCCTGGCCCTATTTCTTGCAGGTCACCCGGCTGAGGCGCGAGCGCAGGCTGCCGACTGCAAGCAATGGGACTGGATTTAGGGTCGTTGCTTTGTGCAATTGTGCAAAAACGCGGCTTCGTCCGAGAACGGCGCAGAATGCGTTGCTTTCTATCATGGGGTAACAGCGGGCGCGCTAGCTCATGCGACGCCGAACCACCCCTTGGGCGTCTGCGTTCCGAGCGGCATCAAATCTGCTCAAGTGGTGGAGCGGGCCGCGCGGCATATCGAAGATTCGTGGAACGCCGGCAATTATGGCGAGACGCTTTACACCGGGAAGGCAATGCTGGTCTGGCTTCAGCGGGTGTACCCTTGTCGCTGAAGCGTTAGCCCCGGTGCCGGGTCTCTACGATCCAATACGCCTTGGACCACTTCTTGCGCGAAAGGTCAAAGTCCTTTCGGGGATTGAGTTGGCGCACCCGCCACACCTCGTTCGTCGCTCGCATGAGACGCTTGACCAGGCCGTGCATGGTGCCGTCCACTGCGTTGTGAATGAAAATGCAATCGGCGCCGGATTGCAGCGGTGCGGCGCGATTCACAACGGCCTGATCGCCCTGATAAAAGCGGTCTTCCATGCTGTCGCCCACGATGTGAAAGGCGAACGGCTCAGCGACATTGAGAATGGTTTCCGTTCGCCGTATCCAATCGATCGGGCTGTCCGTCATGATCATGGTGCCGTCGTCGTCGCCCGCGGAGGCGCTCGCCCAGACCGGCACGTCGGCGGCGGCGTCTGATCGGGAGGTTGATCGAGCTTCGATGGGCTTCGGCACAGGCTTGGCTGGCGCTGGCGGCAGGAAGCTGCCCTGCGGCGATTCCGGTGGGACAGCGAGAAGCCACGCGGCATGGAATGGACGAGGCGCAGGATGGAGGGGGCGGCCAGCGTGCCGGCGGCAAAGCCTGCAGCGATCAAAAGGCGACGACGATTCATTAGGAGATCTCCCGCTTGTTGCCCTCCAGCAGCAACAAGCGTGCCAGATCTCAGTCCACCAGCAGGAGAGCCTGTCGGGTCAGGGCGCCGCCGGCGTCGCGCAATTCGTGAATGATCGTGAAATGATCAGCGCCGGGCACCGGAAGGAGCGGTCCGAGCAAATGCGCGGCAGCGCGCCGGGCGTGGAGGTCGCGGCTGTCCGAGACCAGCGGCGGCAGTTCGGCCGTGCCGTAGGTGATCAGCATAGGCTTGGCGACCATGGGCAGGCGCAGCGGCGACAGCGTCTCGATTTCGCCGTCGGTCAGGCTGAGCTTTTCGTTCAGGTAAGTGTCGCGGATCGGTCCCAGTTCATAGACGCCCGAGATAGCGAGCCCGGCACTGACGCGCTTGTGGCCGAGGCACATGGCCGTGAGGTGACCGCCTGCCGACCAGCCGGAGAGCACGACCTTGCCGTTGATGCCGTGCGCCTTGCCATTCGCCGCCAGCCAATCGAGGGACGTATTGATCTCCGCCACGATCTCGGCGAGCGACGCATCCGGCGCCAGCGTGTAGCCCGGCAGCGCACCCGCCCAGCCGCGCGCGTGCAGGCCGCTGACGAGATTGGCGAACTGATCCTTGCTGTTGCGCTGCCAGTAGCCGCCATGAATGAACACGATGCATGGCGCGTTGGGATCGGCGGCAGGGAAGAGGTCCCAGGTGTTGCGTTCCTTGGGGCCGTAGCGCAGGTCGAGATGCTCGGGATGCGACTTGCGGAACGCCGCTGACTGCTCGATGCGAACGGCGCTCAACTCGGCGCTGTTCTTCACCGCCATGGTGTTGTTGTAGGCCGCGTCGCGCTCGGCGCGGCTCATCGTGCCCCAGTTCATGTTCCGGTGATCTCCTTCAGCAGCCCGAAGAAGCCGCGCTTGCGGACCGACGAGATCTTCCAGTCGACCGGCAGCGACTGGAAGCCGTCCTCGAAGCGCTCTCGGATGCGGCGGTAGTCGAAGAAGCCCCAGCTCGCGCCGCTCTCGACGGCGGCGACGAAATGGTTGTCGGCCTTGTCGAACTCGAAATGGTCGTCCTCGTTGTAGACCAGCGGCTGGCCGCGATAGGCCTTGGCAGCGCGCCAGCGCGCAACCTGCAGGCGGATGCCATGCGGTGCGGGCTGCATCGGTCCCTCGGGCCCATACACGCGGTTGCCGTGCGGCAAGAGGAAGTCCGAGGTGGCGAGGATGCCGGCGGGCGGCGCGTCGAGCGTCACCAGGCTGGTGCCGACCAGCACGGCGCCCCCGTCGCGATTCTGGCCGCGCTTCTGCGCCAGCTCGATCAGCTCATGGCAGCGCTTGGCGTCGATGATGGGATGGGTCCAGACATTCTCGAGATCGACCTCGTTGCCGATCTCCAGCAGCACGTTGGTAGCGCGCTTCTCGACCAGCCAGTCGACGACGCCGGTGACGGCGGCCTTCACGGCGATCTCGTCCTTCAGCGTGCCGCTCTGCTTGCCGTAGAACAGGCCGAGGATCACGACCATGCCGAGGCCGTCGCAGGCCTTGATCACTTTTTCGAGTCTTGCCGCCCAAGCAAGCTTCAGTGCGCCATCCGCCGTGAAGCCGCCGATCTTCCATGGCTGGTGCCAGGAGTAGCCCTGCGGGCTGCCGCCCTGGACGTTGACGCAGACCGCGAGCAGGCCATGCGCGCGGTAGGCGGGCAGGGCGGCGATGAACTCGTTGGTGCTGCGCTCGGCGTCCCAGTCGCCGTCGGCATAGGCCCAGGCGCCGCGCGTCGCGGGGTTCTCGTCATCGGCGATGGCGTTGGCCATGCGGCTGTTGAACAGCAGGCCTTCGATGCGATGGCCTTTCCAGCTCCGGCCGGCGTAGGTCGGTGTGCCACCGATGCGGAACGCGCCGCCTTCGATCGAGACGGCGGCCACGTCGCTAGAATCCGACCGCCGCGCCGTCGCGCCGGCTCTCCGAGGCGCCGAGATAGGGACCGCCTTCGGGGAATTTCCAGATGATCTGGCTGGAGCCGAAAGCGAAGCTCGGCCACGGCGTGCGCGTGAGCTTGTGGCCGCGCGCCTCGAGGCCGGTGGCGGTCGTCTCGGCCATGTGATTCTCGGTCCAGATCGTGCCGTCGCTCTCGTGCACGCGCCAGCGCGGGGCGTCGATGGCGGCTTGCGGGTTCTGGCCGTAGTCGACGATCCGGGAGAAGACCTGCATGTGGCCCTGCGGCTGCATGGCGCCACCCATCAGGCCGAAGGTCGCGACCGGCTTGCCGTCCTTGGTGATGAAGGCCGGGATGATCGTGTGGAACGGCCGCTTCTTCGGGCCGACCTCGTTGGCATGGCCCTTGGTCGTAACGAAGCCCGACGCGCGGTTCTGGAGCGCGATGCCCGTGCCCGGCGGGACGATGCCCGAACCGAAGCCGGTGTAATTCGACTGGATCAGCGACACCATCATGCCGGACTCATCGGCAGTACCGAGATAGATCGTGCCGCCGTCCTTGGGCGTGCCGGGGCCGAAGTTCTTGGCCTTCCTGGGATCGATCAGCTTGGCGCGGCTCTTGAGGTAGCCCTTGTCGAGCATCTGGGCTGGCGTCACTTCCATGAAGCGCGGGTCTGCGACGTACTTGTGGAGGTCGGCGAAGGCGAGCTTCATTGCCTCGATGCGCAGATGCGCCATCTCGGCGCTGTCGGGATCGTGGCCGGCGACGTCGAAGTTCTCGAGTATGCCCAGCGCCATGCAGGCGGCGATGCCCTGGCCCGATGGCGGGATCTCGTGCAGCGTCGTGCCGCGATAGGTGAGGCCGATCGGATCGACCCAGTCGGCCTTGTGCTCGGCGAGGTCGTTGCGCCGCAGCGCGCCGCCGGTTTCCTTGGCATACTTGTCCATCGCGTCGGCAAGCTCGCCGCGATAGAAGGCCTCGCCCTTGCTCTCGGCGATCTTGGTCAGGGTCCTCGCCTGATCGGGGAATTTCCACAGCTCGCCCGGCTTGGGCGCGCGGCCGTTCGGCAGGAAGGCCTTTACCCAGCTCTCCTGGCCTTTCAGCCGGTCGACGGCGTTCGCCCATTGGCGCGCGACCATGTAGGAGACGCGGAAGCCGTCACTGGCGTACTTGATCGCCGGCTCGAACAGGTCGGCGAAGGGCAGCTTGCCGTAGCGCTCGTGCAGGGTCATCCACAGCGACACCGCGCCCGGCACGCTGACGCAGCCCCAGCCGGTGTCGGCAATCTTGGCCTGTCCTGCGTACTTGTCGGGCGTCATCAGCGCCGGTGAATGGCCCGAGGCGTTGAGTCCGACGAGCTTGCTGCCGTCCCACAGGATACAGAACGCATCGGAGCCGATGCCGTTCATGGTCGGCTCGACGATGGTGATGGCGATGGCGCTGGCGATGGCTGCGTCAACCGCATTGCCGCCCTTGGCCATCATGCGCAGGCCGGCGGTGGCGGCGAGGTGCTGGGAGGAGGCGACGATGTTGGAGGCGAAGATCGGCAGCTTCTTGCTGGCGTAGGGAAAATCGTAATTGAAGGACGGCAACTCTTTTTCCTCTCTACTTTTTCTTCGGCGCCGCCAGCTGATCGATGCGGGCGACGAAGCGCGGCGTCTGCAGGAACTGGCGGCTCTCAGCCTCGCTCTTGCCGAACAGATTGGAAAGATCGAAAAGGCCGGAGCCCGCGATCTCGCCCATCCGCCCTGCGAGTTGAACGCGGTCGCCGAGCCGGAAGGTTTTTAGCGCCGCGACGGCTGCATCGGAAAGGCCCGGTGGCTTGGCCTCGCGCGAACGTGTGGAAAAAAGGTCGGCAATCGAGCCCGCCATGGCGAGCGTCCAGTCGTTGAAGGCGTAGAGCGTGACCTGCGGGCCGATCTCGACGGTTACCGCGACATTGGTCGCGGTGCCTTCGATCTTCTTCAGGACGCCGCACCATTCCGAGAAGGCGCCGACCTTGTTGCCGAGCGCCATGCTTTGCATGGCCGCTTCCTCGACGCGCAGCGGATTGTTCGAGCCAAGTGCCGGCTTGGCCAGGCTGGAAAGACCGTCGAGGAACTTCTTCTGCTCGGGATTGGCCTCGTAACAGAAGTTCTCCAGGCAACCGCCGAGCGCCAGACTCGCGCCGCCGAACAAGAAGACGCGACGTCCCGGCATCTAATTCAGGCCGCCACCTTGGCTTTGGCGCGTTCTTCTTCCTTCAGTTCCTTCTTGGAGAGCTTGCCGACCGGGGTCTTGGGCAGTTCCGGCCGGATCTCCAGCGCGACGGGCATTTCGTGCTTGCCGACCTTGCCGTCGAGATGCTTCAGCAGCTCCTCGAAGGTAAGCGAGGCGCCGGGCTTCAGCTTGACGAACACCTTGGGCGCTTCCTGGCGGTGTGGATGGGCGATGCCGATGACGATGCATTCGTCGACGGCGGGATGCTCGTAGACGGCCTCCTCGATCATGCGCGGATAGACGTTGTAGCCCGAGGAGATGATCAGGTCCTTGGAGCGGTCGACCAGGAAGACCCAGCCGTCGGCATCCATGTAGCCCATGTCGCCGGTGCGCAGGCCCTTCCAGTTGCTGGCGGGATGGCTGAACAGAACCTTGTCGGTCTCGTCCTGCTTCTTCCAGTACCCTTTCATGACCTGCGGGCCGATGATGCAGACCTCGCCGACATTCTCCTTGCCGGGCGGCAGGGTGCGGTCGCCATTTTCCATATCGCGGATTTCGATGATCGTGCCTGGCATCGGCACGCCGCACGAGCCGACGCGGCGCACTGATTTGTCGACCGGGCAGATCGCCCCGGTGGGCGAGGTCTCGGTCAGGCCATAGCCTTCGATCAGGGTGGTGCCGGTCAGCTTCTCGAAGCTCTGCTGCACTTTGACGGGTAGTGGCGCGCCGCCCGACATGCAGATCTTGAGCGACTTGAGGTCGAGGCCTTGCGCCTTAGGGTGCTTGAGGATTGCGGTGTAGAGCGTCGGCACGCCGGGCAGGAAGGTCGGACGCTTAGTCGCGAGATCCTTCACGATCAGGTCGATGTCGGGCCGCGGATAGAGGATGAGTTGATTGCCGTTGCGCACCGCGCCCAGCATGATTCCTGAAAGCGCATAGATGTGGAACAGCGGCAACACGCAGACGACCTTCTCGGTGCCGGGCGTGGTGTAGGGCGTGGTCCAGGCCTGGCCCTGGCTCATCGCCGCCATGACGCAGCCGTGCGTCAGCATCGCAGCCTTGGGCAGGCCGGTGGTGCCGCCGGTGTATTGCAGCAGCGCGACCTCGTCCCACAGGTTCTCGCTCGCCGGCTTGTGCGGCGTGTACTTGCCATCGTTATTCAGGAGATCCTTGAACGACATGTGGAAGTCGTCGCGCGGCCAAGTCGAAAGCTCCTTCTTCTTGGCGAAGGGATAGAGCCAGCTCTTGGGCCACGGCAGGTAGTCGGCGATCGAACCGATGATCAGCTTCTTCAGCCGCGTCTTGCCGCGCATCCCCGCCATCTTCGGATAGAGCGCCGCGACGTCGAGCGTCACCAGGATGTCGGTCTCCGAATCGCCGATCTTGAACTCGAGTTCGCGCGCGGCATCAAGCGGGCTGTAGTTGACGACGATGCCGCCGGCCTTGAGCACGCCGAAGAAGGCGATGATGTAATGCGGCGTGTTGGGCAAATAGAGGCCGACATGGACGCCGGGCTTGACGCCCAGCTTCTGGAAGCCGGCCGCGGCGCGGTCCGAGGCTTCCTTGTAGTTCTTGAAGGTCATGACCTTGTCGAGGAAGTCGGTGAGCGGCCGATCACCGTACTGGGCGCAGCTATCCTCGAAAGTCTGGTGAATCGTCTTCTTCGGAACGTCGAGTTCCCACTTCACGCCCGGCGGATAGCTCTTTTCCCAAACATGGTTCGCCATTTTCTTGGTGCCTCTCTGACCGCCTATGTGAGGCACTGGGCGCTGGAGGGTCAAGCAGGAGGCGGCGTCCGGTAATGGTACGAATAGACCGTTTCGAAGCCTTGTTCGGCATAGAGCGGGCGGGCGGCGGCGTTGGTGGCGACGACCTGCAGATAGGCGAAACGGGCGCCGCAGTCCCACGCCCAGGCGTAGAGGCTTTCAGTCACGCGGCGGGCCAAGCCACGGCGGCGCGCCGCCGGCATCACCAGCACGTCGAACAAGCCCATGTACTCGCCGTCAACCGCGCCAATGGCCATGGCGAGCGGCGTGCCAGCTTCCTCGGCGAAAGCAAAGCCGACGGGCACCGCGATCGAGCCCAGCATGCGTTTCATGGGCTCACGATGCTGCGGGGCAACCGGGCTATGGGCGACGAAGGCCGCCAGCCAGTCAGGCGCCGGCAGGGCTGGATCCGGACAGCCGGGTCGGCCTTTCGAGCGCCTCGAGGGTCGCCGGGTCAAATCGGGCATCCACGCCTAACGCATTGATTGAATTGGCCCTTTTGGTATAACCGCCGGAAAATCGTAGCTGCCAGCCGGCGATGTCCCGGGTTTCCAGAGCCGGCCAACCCCGAAAAGACTTCTCCTCCAGGAGGCGGATGCGAAAAAGGTCGGAAGCCCGTGACATTGTTCAGTTTATGTGTCAGTTTAAAATCTAATAATAACAAACGTTTATATTAAGAACTGTAAGTTATACATGAACTTCGGCTTCCCCTCTGTCGATCATCATGTTTGCTGGCAGCCGCCCCATCAGCGTTCCTCCCACGCGATAGGTCACCGGCTGCCGGCACTTCTCTTGCTCGCCTTCTTCTCCGCCCTGATGCTCGCCGGCTGCGGCAGCGTCGAACGTGGCGACGGGTTCAACGACCGCGCACCCAACAACCGCATCGCATCGGTCGCCTGGCGCGAATGGACCAAGTTCGGCCGCTCGACGATTGTCTATGGCGGCCAGCACAGCGCCAACGGCTATGTCAATCGCAGCGGCGTCACGGAACGCAGCGAGCCGCTGGCAAGTCGCGTCGGCGACTACTGGGGCAGCTGCGGCCATCCTGAATGGAACGGCCACACGACCGGCCGCCCGTGGTCCGGTGCCTTCGTGTCGTGGGTGATGGGGCATGCCGGCGTTAGTGGCCGCGACTTCCCGCCGGCAGGCCGGCATGGCACGTACCTCTCCGCCCTCTACGAACGCCAGCGCAGCGGCGGCTTCGTGCTGCATGCGCCCAACGACTATTCACCGAAGGCAGGAGACCTGGTGTGCAGCGGCACGGCAGGCGCGTCGTGGAAGGGCGCCGATCCGCGTACCGCCAAGAAGCGCATCGATCACACCGCCAGCCATTGCGACGTCGTGGTCGACGTCAAGGGCGGCTTCGTTCATGCCGTCGGCGGCAATGTGAAGAACAGCGTCACCATGAGCCTGTTCCCCATCGACCCGCGCGGCCGCCTCGGTAACGTGCCCGGCAGCCCGTGGATGCTGATCGCGGAGAACCGCGCCTACTGACGCTGCGGCGTCCTACCAGTCGGCCTTTATGAATGCCGAGGCGCGTTCGGCGATCATGATCGTCGGCGCATTGGTGTTGCCGCCGACCAGAGTCGGCATGACCGACGCATCGACCACGCGCAGCCCTTCGATGCCGTGCACGCGGCACTGGTTGTCGACCACGGCCATCGGATCGCTGTCGGGCCCCATCTTGCAGGTGCCGGCGGGGTGATAGATCGTCTCGGCCTTGGCGCGCACCCACTGCTCGATCTCGGCGTCGGTCCTGGCAACGGTGCCAGGCTGGAGCTCGTCGGCGCGATAGGGATCGAGACCGCTCTGGGCGAAGATATCGCGGCCCATCTTCACGCCGGCGATCAGCGTGTCGAGGTCGCGCCGCTGGCTGAGATAGTTGGCGTCGATCAGCGGATGGGCGTTGGGATCGGCATTCTTCAGCCGGATTGTGCCGGTGCTCTCGGGCCGGAGCGTGCAGATATGCAGCGTGAAGCCGTTCTTCTTCATCTTGGTGCGGCCGTGATCGACCACCAGCGCCGGAATGAAGTGGAGCTGGATGTCGGGCGCAGAGAGGCCTTCGCGCGTGCGCAGGAAGCCGCCCGACTCGGCGATCGGCGAGGTGCCGGGACCTTTCTTGTTCATCTTGTATTGGATCAACGACACCAGCTTGTTGGCGGTGTCGTAGGTGTCGCGCGTCTTGCAGGCTTGCAGCAGGCCCGCGTCGAGATGGTCCTGCAGGTTCGATCCGACGCCCGGCAGGTCGTGGACAAGCGGAATGCCAACGGAGCGGACGTGGTCGGCCGGGCCGATGCCGGAAAGTAAAAGAAGCTGCGGCGAGTTGACGGCGCCGCCGCACAGGATGATCTCCTTGGTGCAGCGCGCCACCTCGTCCTTGCCGTTCTTGACGTAGCGCACGCCCATGGCGCGGTTGCCGTCGCAGATGATGCGCTCGACCATCGCGTCGGTCTCGACCACGACCTGCTTGTTGCCGCGGATCACCGCCGGCCGCAGGTAGGCGCTGGCAGTGCTCCAGCGCTCCTGGTTTTTCTGCGTCACCTGATAGTAGCCGACGCCGTCCTGCTCGGCGTCATTGAAATCCGTGACGCGCTTGTGGCCTGCCTGCTCGCAGGCCTTGAGGAAGGCTTCGTTGAGCCTGGCTGGGCTAGTCTGCTCGGCGACGTTGAGGGGACCGCCGACACCGTGGAAGTCGTCGGCGCCGCGCTCGTTGTTCTCGGCCTTCTTGAAGTAGGGCAGCACGTCCTCGTAGCTCCAGCCCTCGTTGCCGAGCTGGCGCCAGTGGTCGTAGTCCGAGGCATGGCCGCGGGCATAGAGCATGGCGTTGATCGACGAAGACCCACCCAGCGTCTTGCCGCGCGGCCAGTACATGCGGCGATTGTTGCAATGGACCTGCGGCACCGTCTCGTAGCGCCAGTTGTAGGGCGACTTGTCGCCGAGACTGGCGAAGCCCGCCGGCATCTTGAGCAGGAACGACGAATCGGCAGGTCCCGCCTCGATCACCAGGATGCGTGCCGCCAGGTCATCGCCCAGTCGGGCCGCCAAGGCGCTTCCCGCCGAACCCGCGCCGATGATGATGTATTCGTGCAGCGACATCGCATTCCCTCAAGGCAGACGATTTTCGATGACGGCAAAGAGCGACCGTCCCGAAAGTGGGGTCATATAGCCCGACGGGTCCAAAGGGAAGATGCTGCGGCTGACCGAGTCGCGGACATTTCCGCCGATCGCATGGACTTCGCGCGGCCGCACCTCGACCACGATGTCGCAGTGGCCGGCGCCGCGGTTGAGGTTGTCCAGCGTGGTGCCGCTGCCGTCGCGCGACGAGCATAAAAGATCCCCCACACGCGGTGTGTATTCATTTGGACGGTGCGGGGCAAAGCCGGCGCCCGGCCGGCGCGCCCGTTCGACTAGGCGCTCGACATAAATGGTGTGGCGCTGGTCGGGGCAGAAGAGATCGCGCGGCACGCCGGCACTCTCGATCGCCCATGAGATGAATGCTGCCGACCATGGCACGTCGTCGAGGCCGCTCAAGGCCGGCTTGTCGACGGCGGCCCAGTAGTCGCGGACGCGCTCGGGCGCGTCGCGCTCCTGCACACCGAGCTGTTCGAGCCGCGGCTCCGCGGTCAGCGAGTAGGTGATGGTCTGCCGGCCGAAGCGCGCCCATTCCTGCACTGCGAGCAGCACGATCGAGGTCTTGGCGCTGGCCGTCGGCGGCGGGGCATCCGGCCGCCACGACGAGGCGGGGCAGGGGCCGAGCGGCGGCAGCCCGGCGGCGCTGCGCGGCGATGGCGTCGGCTTGGTGGCGCAGGCGCCGAGCGCCAGCAGAGCGAGAAGGAGAAGGGGACGGATCATGCACCGGCCACCACGATGACGCCGCGAGGGGCCAGCACGAGTGCGACAGCAGCGCCCGGCACCAGCGGGCGCTCGACGCGCGGGCATGTGGCGAACAGCGCGCCGGCGGCGGTGTCGATCGTGTATTCCATGTGCGTGCCGACATAGCTCGATTTGGCGACGGTGCCCTTGAGCGCGCCGACGGGTCCGGGTGCGCTCTCGACCGTGATGGCTTCGGGGCGGATGGCGAAGGTCGCCGGACCATCCGGCGCGCCGACATTCGGCACGACGAGTTCGATATCGCCAAGCGTCGCCGAGACGCGCTCGGCATCGAGACGGCGTACGGTGCCGCGCGCCGGATTGGACTCGCCCATGAAGCGCGCGAGGAAGGGCGTCGCCGGCCGCTCGTAGAGATCGCGTGGCGCGCCGTCCTGCTCGATGCGGCCGGCATTCATGACGATGATGCGGTCCGACACCGCCATCGCCTCCTGCTGGTCATGCGTGACGTAGACCACCGTGAGGCCGAGCCGCAGCTGCAGTTCGCGGATCTCCTCGCGCATCTGGCGGCGCAGGCGCGCGTCCAGATTGCTGAGCGGCTCGTCGAACAGCAGCACTGACGGCTTCAGCACCAGCGCGCGCGCCACGGCGACGCGCTGCTGCTGGCCGCCCGACAATTCCGACGGCTGGCGCTCGTCGTAGCCCTTGAGGCCCACCGTCTCGAGACCCTCGCGGGCGCGCTTGGCCGCCTCGTCCTTGCCCAACCCCGAGCGCCGCAGCCCATAACAGACATTCTCCAGCACGCTCATATGCGGGAACAGGGCATAGGACTGGAATACCATGCTGACGTCGCGCTCGGTGGCGCTCAAGTTGGTGACATCGCGGCCGGCGATCAGGATGCGGCCTTCGCTGGCGAGTTCGAGCCCGGCGATCATGCGCAAGGTCGTGGTCTTGCCGCAGCCCGAGGGGCCGAGCAGCGTCACCAGCTTGCCGGCGTCGACGGTGAAACTGATGCCCGACACCGCGACGGTGTCGCCGTAACGCTTCACGACATTGCGGAACTCGACGCTCACACGCGGCCTCCCAGTGGCGGTGCAACGCGCCGTCCCAGCCTTCGCTCGCCGACAAGCAACTGGATCAACAGAATCACCAACAGCATCAGCACAATCAGGGCGCAGCTATAGGCGATGGCGAGGCCATAGTCGCCGTTGATCACGCGCAGGATGATGTAGGTGGTGGCGAGCTCGTACTCGGCGGTGACCAGGAAGACCACGGCGCTGACCGTCGTTATCGCGCGCACGAAGCCATAAACGAGCGCGCCGACGATCGCCGGCCGCAAGAGCGGCAGGACGACATAGACCAGCGTTTGTGGCGCGCGGCCGCGCAGGGTCGACGAGGCCTCGTCGAGGCTGCGGTCGATCTGGCTCATCGCCGCCATGCCGGCGCGCACGCCGACCGGCATGTTCCTGAATACGAAGCACAGTACGATGATCATTGCCGTGCCGGTGATCTCGATCGGCGGCACGTTGAAGGCGAAGACATAGGCCACGCCGATGACCGTGCCG
This sequence comes from Asaia bogorensis, assembly GCA_945905835.1. Classification (GTDB taxonomy): domain Bacteria; phylum Pseudomonadota; class Alphaproteobacteria; order Reyranellales; family Reyranellaceae; genus Reyranella. The sequence continues at coordinate 12,957 of CAMDQJ010000036.1, read as the reverse complement.
GGTACCGCGAAACTAAGCATGGTCGCGAACTCGAGCGTGCCGCGGCCGACGAAGCGCTGGCGCACCAGGATCCAGGCGGCGATCAGGCCAAGCGCGGCGGTGAGCGGGGCGGCGATGGCAGCGAGCTTCAGCGTCGTCCAGAACGAATTCCACGCCGCGCCCGACCAGATCAGCCCGTCAGCGGTGCGCTCTATCGCGAAGGCCTTGATGTAGTGATCGAGCGTCGGCGTGTAGTCGCGGCCCCACACTTTCACCAGCCCACCGACGAAGGCGAAGCCGTAGAGCAGGAAGGTGAAGGCAGCCCACGGTACGGCGACCCCGAGCGCGGCGCGCCGTGCAGCGTCCGGCAGGGGCGAGGGCAGGCCGGAATCGCCCTTGCCGGAAATCGTGGCATAGGAGCCTCCGCCGACCACCCGTCGTTGTATGAAGAACGCGGCCAGCGCGAAGACGAGCAGCAGCAGGCCGAGGGCGGCGGCGCGGCCATAGTCGAGCTGCGCGCCGACCACGGCGAAATAGATCTCGGTCGAGAGCACGCCATAGTCGCCGCCCAGCACGATGGGATTGCCGAAATCGGCGATGCTCTCGATGAAGCCGACGAGGCAGGCATTGGCGAGGCCGGGCCGCATCAGCGGCAGCGACACTGTTGTGAAGGTGGCCCAGCGGTCGGCACGCAGGGTCTGCGAGGCTTCTTCCAAAGTCGGGCTCACGCCCTCGACGACGCCGATCAGCACCAGGAACGCGACAGGCGTGAAGGCGAAGAGCTGGGCTAAAAGCACGCCCTGGAAGCCGTAGATCCAGCGTGTCGAGGCGATGCCCATCGACCATTCGAGGAACTGGTTCACCAGGCCCGAGCGGCCGAACACCAGGATCAGCGCCAGCCCGATCACGAAGGGCGGCGTCACGATCGGCAGCACGGTCAGGATGCGCAGCGTCTTCTTGAAGCGAAAGCCCGTTCGCGTGGCGGCGAGCGCGAAGGCCAGGCCCAGCGCCGTCGAGCCGACGCCACAGCACACCGCGAGGAACAGCGTGTTCCACGCCACGCCGCAGCGTCCACCGCCCACCAGACAACGCAGCGACCAGATCTTTTCCGCCGCCACCCGTTCGATCAGCAGCGCCGGCATGAAAGCGCCGTCGCCGTCCTGGAAAGCCTGGACAAGGATGCGCAGGATCGGCCACGCGGTGAACAGCGCGATCGAGGCCGCGACCGTGGTGACCGCACCGGCGACGAAGGCGTCGCCGCCGAAGGCGCCGCGCAGCGCGAGGCCGATCGACAGCAGCGCCAGCAGCGCGACCATCACGACCGCGCCGCCGGCGCCGATGCCGACCTGCCGGCTGTCGAGTTCGCCGAGCAGCGCGTTGAGCCACTCGGCGCTCCAGCCGCGCAGACCAACCGCCAGCGCCTGCGCGACGAAGAGAACGAGTCCGGTGACGCTGATGACGAGCAGCCATCGTCCACGGCTTTCGCGGGACATCGGCGCGAGGCTCGCGGCGAAACCGGCGACGAGGGTGAGCAGTGTCGGCGCGAGCCAGAATTTCCCGTGCGCGAGAACCTGCGCGAGGCCGTTCGCGTAGTCTTCCGACGACCACAGGCCGCCGAGCCACGCGCCGGAATCGAGTCCTTCCTGAAGCGCGTACCAGGGCAGCGCCACGGATGCGATCAGGCCGGCGATCGACCAGACGAGCGGCGCGCGGTTGTTCATGGCAGACTTAAGGCTTCGGCAGGCTGCCCACTTCGGAGTCCCAGCGCGCGATCAGCCGCTTGCGCTCGGACGACTTGCCGTATTTAGCCTGGTCGTAGTCGATCAGCTTCATGTCGGCGAATTTCGGCGCTTCGGGCGGCACCGGAGTCGCCTTGTTCGACGGCACCTGGAACTGCTTGGCCTGCGCGCCAAGCTGTTGGGCGGGTGGCGTCAGCGCCCAGTCGTAGAATTTTTTGGCGTTGGCGAGATTGCGCGCGCCCTTGACGACGCTCATCGAGCCGATCTCGTAGCCCGTTCCTTCACAGGGCGTGGCGGTCTTCACCGGGAAGCCGGCCAGTGCTTCGGTGACGCCGTCATGCACGAAGCTGATGCTGACCGAGGTCTCGCCGCGCGCCACCGCCTTCATCGGCGCCGTGCCCGAGCGCGTGTAGGCGTTGATGTTGGCGTGCATCTTCTTCAGATAGGCGAAGGCGTTCTCTTCGCCCATCAGCTGCACCAGCGTGGCGATGGCGACATAGGCGGTGCCCGACGAATTGGGATTGGCCATCTGGATCTCGCCCTTGAACTCGGGCTTCAGGAGATCGGCCCAGCAGACGGGTGCCTTGGCATTCTTCTTGGCCAAAAGTTCGGTGTTGAAGCCGAAGCCCAGCGCGCCGGCATAGATGCCGACAGTCTTGCCGCCCGAATCGGTGTTCTGCTTGATCGCCCAGGGATGCAGCTCGGCGAGCTTCGGCGACTTGTAGGCCTCGGTGAGGTTTTCCTCGGCCGCCTGCAGATGCGGATCGCCGGTGCCGCCGAACCACACGTCGCCCTTGGGATTCTGTGCCTCGGCTTTGAGCTGGGCGATGGTCTCGCCCGAACCCTTCTGGCTGACCGACACTTTGACGCCGGTCGCCTTCTGGAATTCGTTGGCGATCGAGGTGCACCACTCAACCTGGACGGAGCAGTAGACGTTGACCACGCCCTGCGCCGAGGCGGGCGTGGCGAGCACCAGTGCGCCGAGAACGGCGCCGAGCCGAAGGCCGATGGTCATTGGCTTCCTCCGCTTATGACGATTTTGTGACAGCATCGCACGCCAGCGCGCGCATTTACCACCGGCCAATGCCGCCGATAACGATGGTTGGCACGCCGGCAGTGCCGCTCTTCACCGTGAAAACCTGCGACCCCGGCCGCCGTCCGTCGCGCGGCTCTGACACGTCAATGCCGGCGGCCTTCAGGCGGGCGTTCGCCTTTGCAACGTCGGGCACGCGCCACGACAGGCCCCACAATTCGTCAGGGGCGTCCGACACGCCCTTCTTCAGATCGTGCGCCATTTCGACGACGAGATCGCCGCAGCGGAAGAACAGCAGGCGCTGGCCCCAGTTGGGATTGCTGCGGTCGAGCCGCAGGCTGAGCCCAAGCCGTCCGGCATAGAGGGCGATGGCGCGCTCGGGATGGGGTGTGCGGATCACGACGTGGTCGAGCGCGCTGATCGAGGCCGCCTCGCTGCTGTTCAGCAGCGGGGAAGGCGAGGGGAGAGCGGCGCGCTCGATCAGTGCGACGGGCGCGCCATGCGTCGCCTCGCTCGAGAGCAGCAGGCGGTCGCGCTTGCGCTCGACTGGCACGGCACGGCGCTCGAGCAGGCGCTGCGCCTTGTCGAGAGAGGCGGTGGCGAAGACCATGGCCGCGAGCCGCGCCGTCGCGGCGTCGTCTTCGATCTCGAGTCCGACATTGCCGAGTTGCAGGCGGCCACCCTGCGCCTGTCGCCCCAGCAGCGTCTCGTAGCCGCCGACCGCGCCCTTGAGGAACGACGCGCGCAGGGTGAGATGGTCGAGCGCGTCGATCATGGGAGCGAGGACGTCATCCGATGCGCTTCAGATTCTCTTTGTAGAAGCTGCCGCGATGCACGTAGCTCAACGTGTCCATGCGAATGCGCGCGATGTTGTCCTCGGTCACCTCGCGCACAGCCTTGGCGGGCGAGCCGAAGATCACCGAGCGGTCCGCGAAGCTCTTGCGCTCGGTGACGACGGCGCCGGCGCCGACCAGGCACTCCTTGCCGATCACCGTGGCATTCAGCACCACCGCCGCTATGCCGATCAGCGCGCCGTCGCCGATGGTGCAGCCATGCAGCATCGCGCAGTGGCCGATCGTGACGCCCTTGCCGATGGTGAGCGGCGCACCGGGATCGCTGTGCAGCACGCAGTTGTCTTGTACGTTGCTGTCGTCGCCGATCGTGACCGGATCGTTGTCGCCGCGCAGAACGGCGCCGAACAGGACGCTGACCCGCTCGCCGAGCGTCACGTCGCCGATGATCGTCGCGCTCTCCGCCACGAAGCAGGACGCTGGAATCACCGGCTTTTTGTCGCCGAGCTGATAGATCGCCATTTGTACCCTTCCGTTTGCGTGGACCCGTGACTATCCCAGCCCGAGTTGCACCGCCAGCACCGGGCCAGGTGGATCGACTGTATCGCACGTCGGAAAGTAGGGCCTTTTGGCGACGATGCCATCCCTTTCGCGACCTTGCCATCAATGCGCATAATTTCGCGGCTGAAGTTTATTCGCTCACGCGGGGGGAAAACATGAGTGAAGTCGATGGCGCTACTCTGATCGCGAGGAGTCTAAAGCAGCAGGGTATTGATCACCTGTTCGGGATCGTCGGGTTTCCGGTCGGCCCGATCGCAACGGCCGCGCAGAAGGAAGGCATCAACTACATCGGCATGCGCAACGAACAGTCTGCGGCCTACGCGGCCCAGGCGTACGGCTATATGACCGGTCGCCCCGGCGCCTGCCTCACCGTGACCGGTCCCGGCGTGGTGCACGGCCTCGCCGGTCTTGCCAATGCCCAGCAGAATTGCTGGCCCATGATCCTGATCGGCGGCGCCTCGGAAACCTATCGCGGCGGCATGGGCGCCTTCCAGGAAGAGCGCCAGGTGCTGATCGCCACGCCGTTCTGCAAGTTCGCGCACGGCATCGAGAGCGTGGCGCGCATTCCCTACTATGTCGAGATGGCAACCCGGCACGCGATCTACGGTCGTCCCGGCGCGACCTATCTGGACATGCCGGACGACATCATCAGGGGCACATGTGAGCTCGACAAGGTCGTCGAGGTCCAGCGCGTGCCCGAGCCGCCGCGCAGTGTGGCGCCTGGCGAGAATGTCGAGGCCGCGCTCGACGTGCTCGAAAAGGCCCAGCGGCCGCTAGTCATCGTCGGCAAGGGCATGGCGTGGTCACGAGCCGAGGGCGAGGTGCGCGCCTTCGTCGAGCGCACCCAGATCCCGTTCGTGCGGTCGCCGATGGGCAAGGGCGTGATGCCGGACGACCATCCGCTGGCGGTCTCGGCGGCGCGCACCTTGGCGCTTCAGCAAGCCGACGTCGTCTTCCTGATGGGCGCGCGGTTCAACTGGATCTTCCACTTCGGGTTGGCGCCGCGCTTCGCCAAGGACGTCAAGGTCATCCAGCTCGACATCGCGCCGGAAGAGATCGGGCACAACAAGCCGACGGAAGTGGCGTTGCTCGGTGACGGCAAGGCGATCATGGGACAGCTCAACAAGGCGCTGGTCAACCGCCAGTGGTTCCATCCGACCGACTCGGCGTGGCGCAAGGCGTTGTCCAAGAAGGTCTCGGAGAACGCGGCAACCATCAAGCCGCAGATTGACGACGACGCGGCGCCGGCCAACTACTATCGCGCGCTGCGCGATGTCGCGGCCTGGATGCCGAAGAATGCGATCCTCAGCGCCGAGGGCGCTGGCACGATGGATATCGGCCTGACCCAGTTGCCGAGCTTCGATGCCCGGTCGTGCCTCAATGCCGGCACCTACGGGACGATGGGCGTCGGCCTCGGCCAGGCGATCGCCGCCTGCGTGGCACAACCCGGCCGACCTGTCGTCCACCTCTCGGGCGACTCGGCGATCGGCTTCTCCGGCATGGAGATGGAGACGCTGGTCCGCTACGGCTTCCCGGTGAAGATCGTCGTGCTGAATAACGGCGGAATCGGCCCGGGCATGCCGGAGATCCCGGAAAATCCGATGATGAACCTGAAGCCCAACGCGCTGATCTACGGCGCCCGCTACGACAAGATGATGGAGGCGTTCGGCGGCAAGGGATTCTTCGTCGAAGACCCGAAGGACATCCGCGGCGCGCTCGACCAGGCGATGGCTCACGATGGCCCCGCCCTCGTTAACGTCGTGCTGTCGCAGGGCTCTGCCCGCAAGGCGCAGCAGTTCGCCTGGCACAGCTGATCGAGTGACATATCAAGGGGCCGGGCCATTCCCGGCACGGCCCCCTTTTGGGAAGGGATCGCCATGCAGGATCAGGTAATGCAGCCGGGGATCGCGACAGCGAACCAGCCGGCGCTCAAGGGGATCAAGGTGCTCGACCTCACGCAGTTCGAGGCGGGACCGTCGTGCACCGAGGCGCTGGCCTGGCTCGGGGCCGACGTCGTCAAGGTGGAGGAGCCCAATCGCGGCGAGCCGGGGCGCTGGGGATCGAGCGATCGCGCCGACGCCGATTCGCACTATTTCATCTACTACAACCTCAACAAGCGCAGCGTGACCTGCAATCTCAAGAGTGAGGAGGGCAAGGCGCTGCTGCGGCGGATGATCGCCAAGGCCGACGTCCTGATGGAGAACATGGCGCCAGGCACCTTCGCCCGCCTGGGCTTCGACTATGCGCGGCTGAGCGCGATCAATCCGCGATTGATCTTCGCCCAGGTGAAGGGCTTCGCGCCGGAGAGCCCGCATGCGGACTATCTGGCATTCGACATGATCGCGCAGGCGATGGGCGGTACCATGGGCGTGAACGGCCATCCCGGCCAGCCACCGGTCCGGCCGGGCCCGACTATCGGCGATACCGGCACCGGCATGCTTGCCGCCATCGGGATCCTGGGCGCGCTCTACCAGCGTATGACGACCGGCCGCGGCCAGCACATCCAGATCGCCATGCGCGATGCGATGCTGAACTACTGCCGCACGCCGATGAGCCGCCAGGCCGGCATGACCGACCAGCTGCCGCGCGGCGGCAACACGGTACCGGGGACCGCGCCGGGCGGTCTCTACAAATGCGCGCCGGGAGGGCTCGACGATTTGTGCTACATCTTTGCCTCGCGGGGCAACGAGGAGCACTGGCGCCGCCTGCTGAAGGCGATCGGCCGCGAGGACCTGCTCAACGATCCGCGCATGACCGACCCCACCACCCGCGGCCAGAACCGCGAAGCCGTCGATGCGGCCATCAATGAATGGACGTCGAAGCGCACCAAGCAGGAGGTGACCCGCATCGTCGCCGGCGCCGGTGTTCCCTGCGGCGCCGTCCTCACCACGCTCGAGCTGCTGCACGACCCGGATCTGCATGCGCGCGGGATGATGCAGACGATTGAGCATCCGTTGCGCGGGCCGGTCACTGTGCCGGGTTGGCCGCTGCGGATGTCGGACACCAAGGTGGCGCTGAAATGTGCGCCGATTCTCGGTGCGGATTGCGAGGCGATCTATGGCGAGTGGCTCGGCTGCTCGCCCGATGAGGTCAGAGACATGCGGCAGGGCAAGGTGATCTGAGGACCGCGATCCCGGCGGCGCGGGAGACCTACCCGCCAAGCCGAAACGCCACGGTGTCGTCAAGACCCTGCTGCACTGCGCCAAACATGATGCTGACGCGCTCGCCCAGGATAACCGAGCCAATCAGCGCAGACCCGTATTGACGTTTACGTAAACGTCAACTATGTCGCTTTCACCATGTCCAACGCCGCCGCGCCGGCCGCTCCTGCGGCCAAGACCTCTCCGCGCGACAGTCAGCGCATCTATAGCATCGCCGAACTGGCGCGCGAGTTCGCGATCACGTCGCGCACCATTCGCTTCTACGAGGACGAGGGCCTGATCAAGCCGCGGCGGCAGGGGTTGACCCGCCTCTACAGCCTGGGCGACCGCATGCGGCTGGGCTGGATCCTGCGCGGCAAGCGGCTGGGCTTCTCGCTGGCCGAGATCAAGCAGCTGCTCGACCTCTACCAGGTCGACCGCACCGGCGTGCAGCAGATGCGCGAGCTGCTGCGCCGCAGCCGCCTGCACGTCACGGAACTGGAAAAAAAGCGTCGCGATCTCGACGCGCATATATCGGAATTCAAGGAAGTCGAAAGCCAGGTCGCCGCCGAGCTGCGGCAGCGCGGCGTCGACCCCGACGGCGACTGAGGAGACCTCGATGGCCACTTACAAGGCACCAATCAAGGACATCCGCTTCGTGCTCGACGAAGTGCTCGACGTTTCGAGCCTGTCGAAGCTGCCGGGCTACGAGGACGCCACGCCCGACACCATCCACGCCATCGTCGAGGAAGCGGCCAAGATCTGCGAGAACGTGCTGTTTCCGCTCAACCGTTCCGGCGACGAGGAAGGCTGCACTTACGAGAACGGCGTCGTGCGCACGCCCAAGGGCTTCAAGGAAGCCTATGACCAGTTCCGTGGCGGCGGTTGGACCTCGGTGACCTGCGATCCGGCCTTCGGCGGCCAGGGCTTGCCGGCCACGGTGGGCTTTGTGCTGACCGAAATGATCACCGCCTCGAACCAGTCGTTCGGCATGTATCCGGGCCTCAGCCACGGCGCCTACGAGGCGCTGCACCGCCACGCCTCGGAAGAGATCAAGAAGACCTACCTGCCCAAGCTCACCGACGGCACGTGGTCGGGCACCATGTGCCTGACCGAGCCCCAATGCGGCACCGACCTCGGCATGCTGCGCACGCGCGCCGAGCCGCAGGCCGACGGCAGCTATGCCATCACCGGCACCAAGATCTTCATCTCAGCCGGCGAGCACGACCTCACCGAGAACATCATCCACCTCGTGCTGGCGCGCCTGCCGGATGCGCCGGGTGGCAGCAAGGGCATCTCGCTGTTCGTCGTGCCGAAGTTCCTGCCTACCAAGGACGGCGGCGTCGGCGCGCGCAACGGCATCCGCTGCGGCGCCATCGAGCACAAGATGGGCATCAAGGCCTCGTCGACCTGCACCATGAACCTCGACAACGCCAAGGGCTGGCTGGTCGGCGAGCTGAACAAGGGCCTCAACGCCATGTTCGTGATGATGAATGCCGCCCGCCTCGGCGTCGGCATGCAGGGTCTCGGCATCGCCGAGACCTCGTACCAGAGCGCCGTCGCCTATGCGCGCGATCGCATCCAGGGCCGTTCGCTCACCGGACCGAAGAACGCCAATGGCCCGGCCGACCCGATCATCGTGCATCCCGACGTGCGGCGCATGCTGCTCACGCAAAAGTCCTTCACCGAGGGCGCCCGCGCGCTCGCCCTGTGGGTCGGCATGCTGATCGACGAGGCCCATAGCCATCCCGACCAGGAAAAGCGCGAGGCTGCCGACGACCTGATCCAGCTCCTGACGCCGATCATCAAGGCCTACTTCACCGACATGGGCGGCGAGTGCGCCAACCTCGCGGTGCAGATCTATGGCGGCCACGGCTACATCCGCGAGAACGGCGTCGAGCAGCTCGTGCGCGACGCGCGCATCACCCAGCTCTACGAGGGCACCAACGGCATCCAGGCGCTCGACTTTGTCGGCCGCAAGCTGCCGATGAAGGGCGGCCGGGCGGCGCAGCGCCTGCTCGGTGCGATCAGCTCGTTCACGGCACAGTACAAGGCCGATCCGAAAATGACGGAGTTCGTCGAGCCGCTGGAGAAGGCGCTCGGCCGCGTGCAGGACGCCGTGCTGTTTCTGATGCAGAACGCCATGAAGAACCCGGACGAGGCGGGTGCCGCCGCCACCGACCTGCTGCGCCTCGTGGCGCTCACCGCCATGGCCTTCATGTGGAACCGCATCGCGGTGGCCGCCCACAAGGGGCTTGCCGCCGGCAATGACAACGATTTCTACGAGACCAAGCTCGACACCGCGCGCTTCTACATGGCGCGCGTCATGCCGCAGACGACGTCGCTCAACCACCAGATCAAGGCGGGGGCGGTGACTCTGATGGCATTGAAGGCGGAGGCGTTCTGAGCCTCGGCTCCCAAACGCTGTTGGCGCTGCAGGCCTTCGAGCTTGCCGCGCGCCTGGGCTCGTTCAAAGACGCGGCCGCCGAGCTCCATCTCACCGCCTCCGCTGTCAGCCATCGCATCGCCGGGCTGGAGAAGATGCTGGGCGAGAAGCTCTTCGAGCGTGGGCCGACGCCCTGCACAATCCGGTGCACCATGCCGCCTATATCAAGGCAAAGGTCGACCGTTTCGAACTCGATTGGGACTGGGACAATAAGCGCGGAATCCTATAGACGGCCTATCCCTAATATTACCCTATTGAGCCCCCACTTCCGGTTGAATTAGCGCCCCTTCCAGTTGGGCTTGCGCTTCTCGGCGAAGGCCTTCGGGCCCTCGACCGTGTCCTCGCTGCGCGCCATGGCGACGAAGGCGGGATAGTGCTGGTTGTGCATAGCGACCTCGAGCGCCGGCACGTCGAGCGAGCGCATGACGACCTGCTTGGTCGCACGCACCGACATCGGCGAGCAGGCGAGGATGTCGCTGGCCCAGCGGCGCGCTTCCTTCATGAGATCGGCATGTGCCACCACGGCGGTGACGAAGCCGAGCTCGAAGCCTTCCTGGGCCGGGACGTGGCGGCCCGTCAGCATCATGCCCATGGCCTTCTTGAGCGGGATCATGCGCGACAGCCGCTGCATGCCGCCGGCGCCGGCAGCGAGGCCGACCTTGGGCTCGGGCAGCGCGAACGTTGCCTTGTCCGACGCGACGATGATGTCGCAGGCCAGCGCGATCTCGAAGCCGCCGCCCATGGCCACGCCATTCACCGCAGCGATTACTGGCTTGTCGAGATCGAAGCGGTTTGCCAGCCCGCCGAAGCCCTTGAGCGGATGCTGCGGGCGCTTGCCGGTCCGGGCCTGCAGTTCGGCATGATATTTCAGGTCGTTGCCGGCGCAGAATGCCTTGTCGCCGGCGCCGGTGATAATGGCGACCCACAACTCGGGGTTGGTATGAAACTCGTCGAAAGCGTCGACCAGCTCCTGGTTCGCCATGGGATGGCAGGCGTTGTAGACCTCCGGCCGGTTGATTGTGACGATCATCAAGCGGCCGTCTATCTCGACCTTACTGAACTGAGCCATGGCGCTAATCCCCCTATTCCCGGTTTTGACCGCGATTTAGCGTAATGCCGCCTTATACCGCGGATACAAAATGGCACGCACAAAACAGCAGTGAATCCCGAATCTGACATGGCGGGTAGACGCCAATTTGCCTACAGGCACCTCGAAAAATAGGACCTTGCCTTCGCCATACCGCACCTGAGCACACCGCTGAGCAAGATCGATTCGCGCAGCGGCGCGTCCACGCCAGATTCCTTCCGAACCAACGTCCCTGCGATTCTTTTCGATCAGACCAAATTGTTTGATCGAGCGCAGGTCGGATTTTTCGAGGTGCCCTAAAGTGAGTTTGGAGTGGTTAAGGGGTACTAGCGTTGAGCCGTATAGTTTTTTTGGCCGGCCTTCTGGCCGTGACCTGCGTTGCGCCTGTTGGCGCTCAAGATCTCGGCCTGTGGCAGGATCGTGTGGGTGAGGGGATCACTTACGGCGAGCCGGCGACGGCTGGCCCGCTTTCCGCGGTCGATCCGGTCCGGGCCCTTCCAGCCGTACTGCCGCCGGCGGCAGCCCGACCTGTACGGCTCCCGGTGTCCGCCACACCAGTGGCCGTAAAACCGGCTGGAAATAACGCCTTGGCAGCAGCGACGACCGACGGTCCTGTGGGTAATTTCCTGGCCCGACCGCGTGATCCGGACGCACCCCTGCCGCATCCCGACATCGAAGGAATGCAGGGCCAGCGACGCGGCTGGGCTGGTCCTCATCCCTATGCCCGTGGCGGTCAGGGTGGCGGAAGTTTCGGACTCAGCGTTCCGTTACCCGCCGAGCGGGTTAGCATCACCACCAAGAACACAAGATCTGGTAACGTCGGCAAAGCCCCGGAATCGGGCTTTGGGAGCCGCTAAGCAGGTTGGTGTTGCCGAGTCGCCACAGTCCGGCTCCGAAGGGTCCGGACTTCTTGCACGGCACTAGCACTGGTGTATATTCCCCGCAGGGTTAGTGATGACCCAGCCCCGCCAACGCTGGTCATTGATTCAAATAAATGAGGGGAAGAATTCATGAGGAAGGCTTTGATGGCCGCCGCGGCGCTTATTGCGCTGCCGGTCGTTGCCCAGGCGCAGTCTCCGCAGCCGGGCTTCTACGTTGGTGTGGAAGGCGGCGCGAACTGGCTGCTCAACACCACGATCATCAACACGGCCGTGACCCCGAATATCGGTTGGGCTGCCGGTGGCAAGATTGGCTACGACCTCGTCGGCCCGCGCGTCGAACTCGAAGGCATCTATATAGGCAACCAGCACAACGTCGGCTTCCCTGGTCGCGCGATCAGCAACAAGGTCAATCAGGCGGGCGCTCTGCTCAACCTGCTTTATGACTTCGCCCCGGCTTCGGTGATCACGCCGTTCGTCGGCGCCGGCGCCGGCGTCGCTTTCGTCGACAGCGACACCTCGCTCGGCAGCACGCAGTTTGCCTACCAGGGCATCATCGGCTTGGCTTGGAACGTCTCCGACCAGTTCCGCGTCAGCCTCGATGGCCGCTACTACGGCACCTCGAGCCCGGCGGTTGCCGGCACCAGCTGGACTAACAATAACTTCAACGCGATGCTCGGCCTCACGCTGAAGTTCGGCGCGCCGCAAGCGGCCGCCGCGCCGCCGCCGGCTCCTATGCCGGCGCCGCCGTCCTTCATGGTGTTCTTCGACTTCGACCGCTCGAACATCTCGGCTCAGGCGCTCAACACCATCAAGCAGGCTGCAGGCGCATATAAGACCAAGGGCTCTGCCCGCGTCACAGCAACCGGTCACGCCGACCGCTCCGGTCCGGACGCCTACAACATGGCGTTGTCTCTGCGCCGTGCGAACGCCGTCAAGGATGCGCTGGTCCGCGAAGGCGTCCCGGCCACCGCGATCTCGGTCGTCGGCCGTGGCGAGAACATACCGCTGGTCCAGACTGCCGACGGTGTCCGCGAGCCGCAGAACCGCCGCGTCGAGATCGTCATTCAGTAAGACGATCCGAAGCTAAGTCTTCAGGGACGGCCGGGGTCATTCCCGGCCGTTTCCTTTTTCCGGGGTCCGAGAACAGCGTTTTCGGGCTTTTTTACTTTGCCGGCGGGCGCTTTTCAGGTTGGCGGGGACCGGGGCGGTCTTTATATCCGGGCACAGGAGAATGAATTCATGTCGACAGTGCTGATGCCCAAGGCGACCGCCGTTTGGCTGGTCGAGAATACGACCCTGA
>CAMDQJ010000035.1 GCA_945905835.1 Asaia bogorensis | reverse complement strand
CGGTGTTCATGACGGCCTCCGGGCGAAAGCCCAGAAGACTGCCAGAATTGGCAATCGCCATTCAAATCGACACCACCCTTCAGCACCCGGAAACCCGTGCCTGGAGGGGGTTTTTGCGATTCGGCCCTCAATTTAACCGGACAGCAGTGGGGTGTTTTGTGGGGCAAATCCTCGCGAAGTGCTCAAAAGTGGCGTCTTTCAGCACCCAGCAGCATACGCTGGCGGACAGGGCGGGATTCGAACCCGCGGTGGCTGTTACACCACGCACGCTTTCCAAGCGTGTGCCTTAAACCACTCGGCCACCTGTCCCCAGAGCGTGGTTTCGCCGCCCTTATAGCGGGATCGGCAGGTCCCGCAACGGCTTCCCCCGATGGCTTCGCTTGGTTAGGGTGCGGGCCGTATTCGGGGGGGAAATGTTGCTGGTTCGCGGGCTCGGTTGGTTGCTGGTGGCGCTCGCCGTTGCGGTGCTGGTGAACGACGCGCTGTCGTGGTGGTCGGAAGGCGGCCTGCGCCTCAGCGCCCTCGGCGACCTCTGGAGCAAGCTCGATCCCGGCTCGCTCGGCTCGACGCAGGTATCGGTGCAGCGTTTCGCCAATCCCGGCCTGTGGAACTGGCTTGCCCGGCCGGTCCTGGCGACGCCCGCCCTCCCGGTCTTCCTCGGCATCGGCCTGCTGCTGCTATGGGCCGGCGGCCGCTCCTCCGATGGCCGGCCCGAGCCCGGCTTCGTCATGGGCTCGCGTCCGCCGCGCCGCCGCCGCCGGGGCGGCCTCGGCTAAAACATCAGGTCGGCGAGCGTCAGCGCCGCCGCGGCGAGCATCATGAGACCGCCGAAATGCGGACGGCGCAGTGCCGCCAGGTTGCCGATGCCTGAGGCGGCGAAGATGGTCGCGGCGACGATGCTGAGCAGCGGATTGCCGCCCTCCAGCCGCGCGACAAGGACGGTGATGCCGAGAACCGCCCAGACCAGCGACGGCATGTGAAAGACCGCGCGAATGATGGCGCGGGTCGGGCGCGACTTGAGGATGCCGCCGGGATTGCCGGCATAGAGCGGCCCGAAGATCATGCGCTCGCCGATCAGCGAATGGCCGATGGCGGCCGCGATGCCGAGGATGGCCGTGCCGGCGGCAAGGGCGACCGTCACGAGCGCGCCGCCGGCATTTTGAACAGGTTCATCCCCGATCCTTACCTCTCCGGGCATTTGAATCACAGCCGCATCAGCGTGAATCAGGTGATACCCGGCCAAAGTCGCATCGCTTGAAAACCGAAGTCACAACTTCCGCATATGGCGGGGTGCCCAGGCCGATAGACCCTGCCCGCATCGCCCGCTTCATCGCCGCCTACAAGGCCAAACCCAATGCCCGCGAGGCGGCCCTTGAAGCCGGCTACGCGCCGCGCTCGGCCGCCAAGATTGGCTCCCTGCTTCTGGACAGGCCGGCGGTCAAGGCGGCCCTCGCCAACCACCCGGAGAGCGAGTTCCTGACGATCGAGCGCCAGGCCGGCCGCGTGCTGGCCGAGACGGCGCGCATCGCCTTCGCCGATCCCGCCGGCCTGTTCGATACAGAGGGACGGCTGAAGCCTCTGCCCGAAATGAACGGCGGGATGCGCCTCCTGCGCCACGGCAGGCTGGCGGCGCTGACGCTGCTGGCGCGCTACCTCCGGCTCATGGCGTCGCGGGCAGGAGCCCTGGCATCCGAGGAGGGGGCCTCCGACGAGGGGGAGTTTGACGAGCCCGCGCCGCCGCTCAACGCGCCGCGCAAGGCGCGCTTCGCCGCCGAGTATACGGTCGACTTCAACGCCACCAACGCCGCGATCCGCGCGGGCTATGTGGCGAAATGGGTGCAGAACCGGGGGCTACAAGCTCCTGCTCGAACCGGCGGTGCAGGCCGCCATCGCCGCCCGGGCGCAAAGCCGCTTGGCGCGTGCCGCCATCGCGCCCGAGCGCGTGCTGCGCGAGATCGCGCGCATCGCCTTCTTCGACGTGCGGCGGCTGTTACATCCCGACGGCACGCCGCGGGCGATACACGAGATCGAGAGCGATGTGCTGGCCACACTGACCATGATCGAGGTGCCGCAGCGCGGCCGCGGTGTTCGGTTCCGGTTGCGCTGCCTCGACAAGCTCGTGGCGTTGCGGCTGCTGTTGGAGGTCCTGGAGGCGCGCTCCCAGCAAAGAGGCCCTTGCAAGCATGGCGCTTTCTGAAAGCTCGCGCTTCGACGACGCCCGACTATTTGCAACGGCAACGGACGTCAACAGGGGTATAGTCGGGCGCAATCCAGTTACGGCAACTTCATGGTGATCAAATGAGTGGCGCAGGTGCCAGCAGGGCGGCCAAGATCGCCGCACGCGTGGAGCGATTCGTTCGCGACGTCGTCGTGCCATACGAGAAGGATCCTCGTCGCGACGACCACGGCCCGACGGACGAGCTGGTGACCGAGTTGCGAGCCAAGGCGCGCGCGGCGGGCGTGTTGACGCCGCACATCCTTTCGGACGGCAGCCATCTTTCCCAGCGCGAGACCGCGACTATCCTGAAGGCCTCCGGCCTCTCGCCGCTGGGTCCGGTGGCGGTCAACACCGCCGCACCTGACGAAGGCAACATGTACCTCCTGGGCAAGGTCGGCAGCCCGGAGATGAAGGAGCGCTTCCTCAGGCCCATGGTGGAAGGGCGCGCGCGTTCGGCTTTCCTGATGACCGAGCCGGCGGGCGAGGGCGGCGCCGGGTCCGACCCCTCCATGATGCAGACCACGGCCGTGCAGGACGGCAATCACTGGGTGATCAATGGCCGCAAGGCCTTCATCACCGGAGCGCAGGGCGCGAAGGTCGGTATCGTCATGGCGAAATCGACGGCCGGCGCCTGCCTGTTCCTGGTCGACCTTCCCGATCCGGCGATCCGCATCGACCGGGTCCTGCACACCATCGACAGTTCCATGCCGGGTGGCCACGCTATCCTGACGATCGACAACCTGCGGGTGCCGGCCGACCAGATGCTCGGACAAAGCGGCGACGGCTTCAAATACGCGCAGGTGCGTCTCAGCCCGGCCCGTCTGTCGCATTGCATGCGCTGGTTTGGCGCGACGTCGCGGGCGAACGAAATCGCCACGGCCTATGCGGTCAAGCGCCATGCCTTCGGCAAGCCCTTGATCGATCATGAAGGCGTGGGCTTCATGCTGGTCGAGAACCTGATCGATCTCAAGCAGGCCGAGCTGATGATCGACTGGTGCGCCGATGTCCTGGATACCGGCGTGCTCGGAACCGCGGAGAGTTCGATGGCCAAGGTCGCCGTATCGGAAGCGCTGTTCCGTACGGCCGATCGTTGCGTTCAGGTGATGGGCGGCACCGGTGTGAGCGGCGATACGATCGTCGAGCAGGTGTTCCGCGAGATCAGGGCCTTTCGCATCTATGACGGGCCGACCGAGGTCCATAAATGGTCGCTCGCCAGGAAGATCAAGCGCGACGCCGCGAAGGCCGCGCAAGCATAGGCATTGCGCGAGGACGGTCCGGGAGAAAAGGATCACCGCTCTCCGGCCTTCCTGGACAAGAGTTCGTGCGGCGTCTCGCCGCCTACCCTGTCGGGCAGGCGGCCTGGCTACGACACGCTCTTCTTGGCAAGTCGCTCGTTGAACGAGCGAAGATCGATCACGATTCGCCGGTGGCTTCCCGTGCCGGATTTTTGCCGATCGACGTTGGACCGGTCTACACTACGTCCGCCCCCGGAAAGAAGAGGAACCATCGTGGTCAGCAGGAATTCCTTCAAGTTCGTCATGCTGCCGCCGCAGACCGACACGACCCGCGGTTGGGCCAGGCGCCTCGCCGAAGCGGTGCCGGAGGTTCGCGTGGTCCTTGCCGAGGACGCGGATACTGCCGCGCGCGAGATCGCCGACGCGGAAGCCGCCTTCGGCGGGCTCGGCAAGGAGCTCCTGTCGAAGGCCAAGAACCTGCGCTGGCTGCAGGCGCCTCAGGCGGCGCCGGCGGCCGGTTACTACTATCCCGAGCTGGTCAGCCATCCGGTGAGCGTTACGAACTTCCGCGAGATCTACAACGACCATATCGGCGCTCACATCCTGGCATTCGTGTTGGCTTTTGCCCGCGGGCTGCATGTGTTCATTCCCCAACAGCTGCGCCGCGAATGGAAGAAGAGCCCGGCGGAGACCGGCGATGTCGTGCATTTGCCCGAAGCGACGGCACTGGTCGTCGGCCTGGGCGGCATCGGTTCCGAGGCCGCGCGCCTGCTTTCGGCTTTCGGCGTCACCGTGCTGGCAACGGATGCGCGTCGCACGGCGGCGCCAGGCGGAGTGGCCGAGCTGCATCCGCCGGAGGCGCTGGACGGCCTGCTGCCCCATGCGGATTTCGTGATCCTGACGGTGCCGCATACGCCGGCGACCGAAGGCTTGTTCGACCGCGCCCGCTTCCAGCGCATGAAGCGGACGGCGTTCTTCATCAATATCGGCCGCGGCATGACGACCAGGCTAGATGACCTGGTCGCAGCGCTGCAAGCTGGCGAGATTGCCGGCGCTGCGCTCGACGTCTATGAGCTGGAGCCGCTGCCGGACGAGCATCCACTCTGGACATTGCCAAATGTGTTGCTCACGCCGCACATGGCGGGACACGGGCCCTACCTCGACGAGCGCCGGTTCGAAATCATGGCAGATAACTGCCGTGCTTTCGCTGCCGGGCTCCCGCTCCGCAATCAGGTGGACAAGTCGTCCTGGTTCTGAGGGCTGGCCAACAGGGAAAATGACAGGGATTCTGGACGGTACCCGAGTAAACTGCTCCTGGTCGTTTGGGGAAGTTTCGATGCCGATGTATCAAAGAGGTGACGTTCGCATTCGCTAAGAGGAGATCGTCATGTCCCAGCTACGATACGAAAAGCTGCATCCCGAGTTCGGCGCCAGCCTCCGCGGCATCGACCTTGGCAGGCCGCTCACGCCTGACCTGATCGAGGAGATCAACGCCGCGATCGATCGTTATTCGTTCGTCTGCTTCCCCGATCAGTCGATGGATGACGATCGTCAGCTCGCGCTCACGCGCCAATTGGGCAATGCAGAGCCCAGCCACACCAGTGTCGGCCAGATCGAATATTTCGGCACCATCGGCAACGTCCAGAAGGACGGCACGGTGCTCGGCAACTCGCACAAGAAAACCATCTTCCTCACCGGCAACAACATGTGGCACTCGGATGCCTCGTTCAAACCGGTGCCGGCGTTCCTCTCGATCATGTGCGCCTACGAAACGCCGGCCGAGGGTGGCACGACGATGTTCGTCTCCCTGCGCGCCGCCTACGATCGTCTTTCGCCTGGGCGCAAGACCGAGCTCGATCCCCTGATCGCGATCCACGATTATGTCCATTCGCGCTCGAAGGTCGCCCCCGATGCCGTATCGCCCGAGCTGGCAGCCTCGCTGCCGCCCGTGCGCCAGCGGCTCGTCCGGACCAATCCGGCGACGGGTGCCAGGAACCTGTTCCTCGGCTCCCACGTCCGGGAGATCGAGGGCATGAGCGAGGCGGCCGGCCGCGCCCTGATCGACGAACTGACCGAAGAAGCGATCCGGCCCGAGCACGTCTACGACCACGCCTGGCAACCGGGCGACGTCGTCTTCTGGGACAACCGCTGCCTCCTCCACGCCGGAAGCGGTTACGACGCCGATCGCCACCGCCGCTACATGCGCCAGACCCGCGTCAGCGGAACGTGCTCGACGTTGGAGGAGGTTGGCTAGTCGAACGCAGAAAGCTATCGGGCCGCGGGCGGACAGAGCGGGAGGCGCGGCTGCTGCTGAGTGATCGGCTGCATTCTACTCGGGTTGGACGCGAGGATGCGCGATTCGCAACGCAATGAAAGGGGACGAACATGGGAAGGCTCGACGGCAAGGTCGCAGCGGTGACAGGTGGGGCATCGGGGATCGGCGAGGCGACGGTCAGGCGTTTCGTCGCCGAGGGCGCAAGCGTGGCATTTTGTGATCGGGACGGGGACCGCGGCCAACGCGTGGCGACCGAACTCGAAACCGCCGGCGCCAGGGTCGCCTTCACGCAGGCTGACGTCGGTACCGAGGCCGCCTGCCTCGCCTTCGTCAACGGTGCGGCGCAACGGTTCGGACGCCTCGACATCCTCGTCAACAATGCCGGCATCCGCAAATACGAGAAGGTCGAGGAGGCGAGTGCTGCGAGCTGGAACGAGATCCTCGGCGTCAACCTGATGAGCTACGTCTTCTGTGCCAAGGCGGCCGTTCCTCTGATGCGCCGCGACAAGGGTGGCACCATCGTCAACGTCGCCTCCGTCCGTTCCGTCGTCTCGGGCGGTGGCAATCTGCAGTATGACACGACCAAGGCCGCGATCGCGGGCCTGACGCGCGCACTCGCCGCCGACCACTCGCCGGAGGGCATTCGAGTGAACGCTGTCGGTCCTGGTCCGATCTTCACGCCGTTCCATCAACGCCGCATCGCGGCGGCCGGCGAGACCGTCGAGCAATACAACGCCCAGGCCGCACGAGGCACCATGCTCAAGCGCCCGGGCCGGGCCGAGGAGGTCGCCGCCGCAATCCTGTTTTTGGCGTCCGACGATGCGTCCTACGTCACGGGCGCCCTGCTGTTCGTGGACGGCGGTATGACGGCGCTGTGAGGAAAACTCAGCCGGTGCTCATGGCCCATATCGTCCACTTTGTTCGACTATTTGACGCGTGACGCCATTGGACCCCGTCGCCCTCGGTCGGCCATATCAAGCGCTGCGGCGACGGCTTCCGCCTGGAATACGTAAAAATCTGAAGACGCCGAACCGCCGTGCTTGCACGGCGGTCGTGCGGCAGCGAAAGTTCGGGCAATACTTGATAGATGCGAACATTCGGCCGATCCTATTGGCGAGAGTGGTTTTCCGGAATGCTATACGCACCCGCCGCAGTCTGCGGGTCAAGAAATGAGGAGCCAGATCATGAGCGCTGCCGCCTCGAGGATTACCGCCCAGGCTATGAAGATCGCGAAGGTCAAGGAGCACATCGGCGCCATCGTCACAGGTATCGACCTTGCGCATCCCATCGACGGCGCGACGCAGAGGAAGCTCTACGACGCTGTCATTGAAAACGTGGTCCTTGTGATTCGTGGGCAGGAGCATCTCACCCCGGGCCAGTTGCAGGCCGCTGGAGAAATGTTCGGCGAGCTGATGGAGGATCAGAACCGGCGCTATCTGGTCGACGGATTCCCGTTGATCAGTGTGCTCGACAACCGTCACCAAGACAGCAAGGGTCAGCCCGCAAAAGTCGGCGGCAATGCCACCTGGCACACCGACCACACCAACCAGGAATTGCCGCCCAAGTTCACCATGCTGTATGCGGTAGCGGTGCCGGACAAGGGAGGTGCCACATCGGTTTGCAACTCGCGCGCGGCCTACGAAGTGCTTCCACGCGACCTGAAACTGAAGATCGCCGACGCGAAGACCGAGAATACGCTTATCAGCAGCGCGCGGATGAAGACAGGCAATCCGGATATCGTGAAGGCCCAGCTCGAGGCGACGAAATCGCCGGCGATGCATCCCCTGGTTCGCACTCACCCGGAGACCGGCACCAAGGCCGTATGGTTTCATAAGGGCAAGACCGAGACGGTCACTGGCATGTCACCCGAAGAAACCCAGGAATTTCTGCAGGATTTGACCGACAGGATCACGCAGCCGCAATTTTGCTATACGCACGAGTATAAAAAGGGCGACCTGCTGATCGTCGACGATCGCGCTTCATTGCATAAAGCCGGATTCGATTTCGATCACAGCCAGCATCGCCGCCTGTATCGGATGCTGGTGCGTGGCGATCGTCCTTACTGACCATTGTGCCGGCAACGCGAGGACAACATGGCAAAGCGCCCGATGTATCTGCAGCACGTCAATGTCTATGTCCGCAATGTCGAGCGGTCGAAGAAGTGGTACGAGGATCTGCTTGGCCTACATGTCTACGAATACCGGCCGGGCAGGGCTGCCTTTCTGACGGCCGATGAGGAGCAGTCGCACGAGGTGGCGCTGATGCAATTGGGCGAGGATGCGCCGCTGCAGTCGAAGGGTCAGGTGGGCCTGAACCACATGGCCTGGCGCCTCGAAAGTCTCGACGACCTCAAGGAGTTCTATGAGAAGATCAAGGCTGTGGGACAGCCGATCGAACACATCACCGACCATGGCATCTCGCTCGGCATCTACCTGCGCGACCCCGACGGCAACGGTGTCGAAGTGTTCTACGAGATGCCGCGCGCCGAGTGGCCGGTTGACTACAACGTATTCACCCGTGCGAAGACCGGGAGCGGTCGCTTTCCCGGCCCTTGGAATGCCGAGAGCGGCTGCGACGGTTCGCCTGCCCGGCGGCAAGCTGCCGCGGAGTAGGTGGCTGGCCGTGTCATCGGCATTCCTTCTCACAGCTCAATACGGCGAGAGGACGTTTGCGGCCGACTCGCTGCTTTTCGAGAAGGTTGTGTGAGTGGTCTTTTTAAGGGATGGCCTGTCCGAAGCTAGAAAATATTTTCGGGCGACACGCCAAGCATGACCTGACCGACCGTCCCGTAGTGCAGTATGCGTCCCTGGCCCTGCTGCGCGACTGTGTCGATGTCGCGCAGACGGCGTTCGAACGGATTTTCCTCGAACACCGCCATCGAGCCGCAATCGCGAAACAGCGTATTGACGATCTCCCGCGACGACTGAATGGCCCAGGTGGAGGCAAGGCGCAGGCGGGCACGTTGATCCAGGTCCATCTCGCCGCGTTCCTCGATCGTTTCGAACGCTTCGTCCGCCGCAGCGTGAAGGAAATAACGCGCGGACCGCCACCTCGCCTCGGACTGCGCCACGTGCGACTGGACGACGTTGTTCTCCACCATCGGTTTGCCCGCGCCACGGCGAGTCTTTTCCCGCGGCAGTGCCAGGAACGCGTCCATCGTGCCACGGGCAATACCAAGGGCCACTCCACCGAACCCGATCGAATAGAGCTGGTTGCTGGTGAAACGGTAAAGTGGGCTGTCGCTCCGGCGGTCGCGCGGATCGTCGCGATAGATGGGCGCTCGTGCGGAATGAACAGATTGTCGACAGAATACTCGTTGCTGGCCGTGCCGCGCAGTCCCAGTGTGTGCCAGATATCGTGGAATGTGGCGCTCGATTTGGGATACAGGAAGGTCTTCGTTTCCTGGGTGCCCGCCACCCGCAGATGCGCGCCAAGCCAGGTGGCGTTCTGACTGCCGCTCATGAAGCGCCATTTCCCCGTGATGCGGTACCCGCCTTCCACGGGTGTAGCTTCGTATGGTGAACCGGGAGGTCCCCAGGCGACGATCCCGTCCGGCGTCCCAAAAATCTCCCGGGCAATATTCGGATGGAGATAGGCGCTCCCTCTGGTACACACCGCCATAACGGTGCTCCAAGGCACTACGGCCAACGGCGGGACGGCTTGCTAGAAGAACCCTAAGGCGCACCGTTCTCCGCCGTGGCGACTTCAGCTCACCTTCTTACCGGTTGTCCATCTTCAGCGCCGCGATGAACGCCGACTGCGGGATCTCGACCTCGCCGATCTGCCGCATGCGCTTCTTGCCCTTCTTCTGCTTCTCCAAAAGCTTCTTCTTGCGGCTGATGTCGCCGCCGTAGCATTTGGCCAGCACGTCCTTGCGCATCGGGCTGATGGTCTCGCGGGCGACGACGCGGCCGCCGATCGCGGCCTGGATGGCGATCTTGAAGAGCTGGCGCGGGATCAGCTCCTTCAGCCGCTCGCAGAGCGCGCGGCCGCGGGTCTCGGCGGCATTCTTGTGCACGATCATGCTGAGCGCATCGACCGGCTCTGAATTGACCAGGATGGTGAGCTTCACCAACTCGCCCGGCTCGTAGCCCGCAATCTCGTAATCGAAGCTCGCATAGCCGCGCGTCACCGACTTAAGGCGATCGTAGAAGTCGAAGACCACCTCGTTCAGCGGCAGGCGATAGATTGCCATGGCGCGCGTGCCGGCATAGGTGAGCTCGATCTGCTGGCCGCGGCGGTCCTGGCAGAGCGTCAGCACCGAGCCCAGATGCTCGTCGGGCGTGATGATCGTGGCCTTGATCCACGGCTCCTGCATCTCGGCGATCTTCATCGGGTCGGGATAGTCGGCCGGATTGTGCAGCTCCATCTCCGTGCCGTCGGTCAGCCGGACCTTGTAGACGACGCTGGGCGCCGTGGTGACGAGGTCGAGGTTGAACTCGCGCTCTAGCCGCTCCTGCACGATCTCGAGATGCAGCAGGCCAAGGAAGCCGCAGCGGAAGCCGAAGCCGAGGGCCGCGCTCGACTCGGGCTCGAAGTGGAAGGAGGAGTCGTTTAGCCGGAGCTTGCTCAGCGACTCGCGCAGCACCTCGAACTCGGCGGCATCGGCCGGGAACAGGCCGCAGAACACCACCGGCACCGAGGGCTTGAAGCCCGCCAGCATCTCGGTCGCGGGCTTGCGGTCGTCGGTGATGGTGTCGCCGACCTTGCAGTCGGCGATGGTCTTGATGCCGGCGATGATGAAGCCGATCTCGCCCGGTCCCAGCTCGGCCACGTCGGCGGCCTTGGGCGCGAAGATGCCGACCTTGTCGAGGTCGTAGGCCGCCGCCGCCGCCATCATGCGGATGCGGATGCCCTTCTTCAGCACGCCGTCCTTGACGCGCACCAGTGTGACGACGCCGAGGTAGGGGTCGTACCAGCTGTCGACCAGCAGCGCCTTCAGGGGCGCGTTGCGGTCGCCGGTCGGCGCCGGCAGGCGCTTGACCATGGCTTCGAGGAGTTCGTCGATGCCCTGGCCGGTCTTGGCCGACACGCGCACGGCATCGGAGGTGTCGATGCCGATCACATCCTCGATTTCCTTGCACACCCGCTCGGCATCGGCCGAGGGCAGGTCGATCTTGTTGAGGACCGGGATGATCTCGTGGTTCACTTCGATGGCGTGATAGGCATTGGCCAGAGTCTGCGCTTCGACGCCCTGGCTGGCATCGACGATCAGCAGCGAGCCCTCGCAGGCGGCCAGCGAGCGGCTGACCTCGTAGGCGAAGTCGACATGGCCGGGCGTGTCCATCAGGTTCAGCACATAGGTCTTGCCGTCCTTGGCCGGGTAGTTCAGCCGCACGGTCTGCGCCTTGATGGTGATGCCGCGCTCGCGCTCGATGTCCATTGAGTCGAGCATCTGGTCGTGGAACTCGCGCTCGCTCACCGCGCCACAGGCCATCAGCAACCGGTCGGCCAGCGTGCTCTTGCCGTGGTCGATATGGGCGATGATGGAGAAATTGCGGATCAGCGACAGGTCGGTCATTTCACTCTAACCACGCAACACGGCGCCGGTCGCTTTCGTGACCGCCGCGACAATTTTCGCCGATACCGCCTCGATCTCCGCGTCGGTCAGTGTGCGCTCGACCGGCTGCAGGGTGACGGCGATGGCGATCGACTTCTTGCCCTCAGGCACGCCCTTGCCGGCGTAGAGGTCGAACACGCGGCACCCCGTGATCAGCACCTTGTCGGAATTGCGCGCGGCGCGGACGATCTTTTCGGCTTCGACTGCAGCATCCACCAGGAAGGCGAAGTCGCGCTCGACCGGTTGGAACGCCGAAAGCTTCAGTGCCGGACGCGCCTTGGTGGCGCGGGCCTTGGGTGGCGGCGGTGCGTCGAGGAAGACCTCGAAGGCGGCGACCGGACCCTTGAGGTCGGCGGCGCCGGCGATTTCCGGGTGCAGCTCGCCGAAATACGCCATGACGCGGTCGCCGAGCTTGATCGCACCCGAACGGCCGGGGTGATACCAGTCCGGCGCACCGGCCCCTGGACCTGATTGCGCGCTCATGTTCTCGACTGGCGCGCCGATGGCGGCGAGGACGGCCATGGCATCGGCCTTGGCGTCGAAGGCGTCGACGGCGCGCGGCGGGCCCGCCCAATTGCGCGGCACAGCCATGTTGTGGCGGATGCCGGTGGCCACGGTGCGCTGGCCCTGCGGCGTCGCGTCCTTGTACTGCGGGCCGACCTCGAACAGGGCGGGATCGGCAAGGCCACGCGCTTCGTTGCGCGTCGCAGCGCCGATAAGATTGGGCAGGATCGACGGCCGCATGGTGTCGAGCGTTGAATCGATCGAATTCAGCAGCCTGAGGTCGGCGGCGCCGCCGCCGAAGCGCTCGGCCTGCTTCAGCGGCAGGAACGACCAGGTCACGGCCTCGTTCATGCCGCGCGCGGCGAGCGACCGGCGGGCCTGCGGCACACGGCGTTGCAGCGCATCGCGCGCCGGCCGGGAGATCGGCGACAGGCGGGGGAGCGACGTGGTCGGGATATTGTCGAAGCCCCAGACGCGCGTCACTTCCTCGACCAGATCGGCCTCGCCCACGATGTCGGGCCGCCATGACGGCACGGCGGCGGTCCACGGACCGTTACCGGCAATGGTGAAGCCGAGCTTGGTCAGGATGCTGGCGGTGTCCTTGGTAGGCACGTCGATGGCCGTCAGCGTCTTCACGCGATCGGCGCGCAGGGCAAAACTCTTCTGCCAGTCGGGCATGACGCCGCTCGAGACGATCTCGCTCGCCTCGCCGCCGCAGAGTTCGAGGATCAGGCGGGTGGCGACATCGGTGCCCCACTGCACCGACTGCGGATCGATGCCGCGCTCGAAGCGATAGCGCGCGTCGCTCAGGATGCCGAGCTTGCGGCCGGTGGCGGCCACCTTGATCGGCGTGAAATAGGCGACCTCGAGGAAGACCTCGGTCGTGTCGTCCTGGACGCCGGTTTCCTCGCCGCCCATGACGCCGCCGATGCCGTGCACGGCCCGGGAGTCGGCGATCACCGATACGGAGGGATCGAGCGTGTAGGTCTTGCCGTCGAGCGCCAGGATCTGCTCGCCGTCGCGCGCCTGGCGCATGACGAGGTCTCCGCTGAGCTTTTTAGCATCGAAGACGTGCAGCGGCCGGTTGAGGTCGAAGGTCACGAGATTGGTGATGTCGACGAGAGTCGAGATCGGGCGCAGGCCGATGGCCTTCAGCCGGCGCTGCAGCCAGTCGGGCGAGGGGCCGTTTTTGATGCCGCGGAAATGACGGCCGACCACGATCGGGCAGGGGCTGTCGGGCTTGGCTTCGTAGCCATGTGTCCATTTGATAGGGCTTTGATAGCTACCGGCGATGCGGGCGCTCTTCTCGGGCTTGAGCGTGCCGACGCCTGCGGCCGCCAGGTCGCGCGCGATGCCGCGCACACCCAGGCAATCGCCGCGGTTGGGTGTCGCCTTGATCTCGATCACGGCGTCGTCGAGGCCGAGCGCAACGGCTGCCGGCATGCCGGTCGTGGCGTCGGCGGGCAGGTCGATGATGCCGCTGTGGTCGTCGCCGAGCTGCAGCTCGCGGCTGGAGCAGAGCATGCCGTTGCTCTCCTCGCCGCGAATCTTGCTCGCCTTGAGGTGCAGGTCGGTGCCGGGAATGTAGCTGCCGGTCGGCGCGAAAATGCCCTTCATGCCGGTGCGCGCGTTGGGGGCGCCGCAGACGACCTGGACCGTCCCCGAGCCGGTGTCGACCTTGCAGACTCTGAGGCGGTCGGCGTTGGGATGCTGCACGGCCTCGATCACGTAGCCGACGACGAAGCCCTTCAGCGATTCGGCGGGGTTGGTGATGCCCTCGACCTCGAGGCCGAGCATGGTGAGGCGGTCGCGGATCTCGGTGAGCGACGCCGCAGTGTCGAGATGCTCCTTGAGCCAAGAGAGCGTGAACTTCATCGCGGCATCTCCAGGGCGGAGAAGCCGTAATGGCGCAGCCAGCGCAGGTCGGCGTCGAAGAACGAGCGCAGGTCGTTGATGCCGTATTTCAGCATGGCGATGCGGTCGATGCCCATGCCGAAGGCGAAGCCCTGGTAGACCGCCGGGTCGAGGCCGCAATTGGCGATGACGTTGGGATGTACCATGCCGGAGCCCAGGATCTCCAGCCACGAATCGCCGGCGCCGATCTTGAGCTCGCCGCCCTTCCACGAGCAGCCGATATCGACCTCGGCCGAAGGCTCGGTGAAGGGGAAGTAGGAGGGGCGGAAGCGCAGCGGCAGGTCGTCGATCTCGAAGAAGGCGCGGCAGAAATCGACCAGGCAGCCTTTTAGATGGCCCATATGCGTGTTGCGGTCGATCACCAGGCCTTCGACCTGGTGGAACATCGGCGTGTGCGTGGCGTCGCTGTCGATGCGGTAGGTGCGGCCGGGCACGATGATGCGCAGCGCCCCGCCGTCGGCCAGGCGCTGCTGCACGTCCTTGTTCAGCATGGTCCGGGCCTGCACCGGAGAAGTATGCGTGCGCAGCACGACAGGCGTGCCGTCGGCGCGCGGCGGCAGGTAGAAGGTGTCCTGCATCTGGCGCGCCGGATGGTCGGGCGGAATGTTGAGGGCGGTGAAGTTGTGCCAGTCGTCCTCGATGTCGGGACCGTCGGCCCAGGTGAAGCCCATCTCGCCGAAGAGGACGGCGACCTCGTCCATCACCTGGCCGATCGGATGCAGTGTGCCCTGACTCGCGCTGGCGAAGTCTGGGCGCGTCGGCAGGCTGACGTCGACTTTCTCGGCGGTGAGGCGGGCGGCCAGCGCAGACGAACCGAGCGTGGATTTGCGCGCCTCGAGTGCCGCCTCGACCTCGCTCTTGAGCTGGTTGACCTGGGCGCCGAATTGCTTGCGCTGCTCGGGCGCTAGGCTGCCCAGCGTCTTCATCAGGCCGGTGACGCTGCCCTTCTTGCCGAGCACCGAGACGCGCGCGGCTTCGAGGGCGGCCAGATCGGCCGCCTTCTGCACGGCGTCGAGCGCCTCGCTGCGTATTGTCGAAAGTTCGTCCATCCGTCGCTCCCGTGCCGCCGGCGCGGGCCCGGCAGGCCTACTTCAGCGCCGCTTGCGCCTGGTCGACCAAGGCCTTGAACGCCGCCGGCTCCCGCACCGCCAGATCGGCCATGACCTTGCGGTCGACTTCGATCCCGGCCTTGAGGATGCCGTTCATGAACTGCGAGTAGGTGAGACCATGCTCGCGGGTCGCGGCGTTGATGCGCTGGATCCACAACCCGCGGAACGCGCGCTTCTTGTTGCGCCGGTCGCGATAGGCGTATTGCAGCCCCTTCTCGACCTTCTCGATGCCGATGCGGAAGGCATCCTTGGCGCGGCCGCGATAGCCCTTGGCGAGCTTGAGGACCTTCTTGTGTCGGGCGTGTGCAGCCACGCCCCGCTTTACGCGTGCCATGGCTCTACCTCGCGTAGGGGAAGAAGTTGCGCTTGATGATCCGCGTGTCGGGATCCGACACGATGGCCATCCCGGTCGCCTGGCGCAGGAAGCGGTTGCCCCGCTTGCTCATGCCGTGGCGCTTGCCAGCCACGCCGTGCTTGATCTTGCCGGTGGCGGTAAAGCGGAATCGCTTTTTGGCCCCGCTCTTGGTCTTCATCTTGGGCATTTTTGTTCCTTTTCAAAGGGTTAGCGCTTGCGCGCAGGTCCCGGACCGAAGCCCGAAAAGTCCTTACAAAGCAGCCGAGGCAATGCCCACCACGGCCAGACTGCTCGAAGGAACGGCGCTTATACCGATGGCTCTTCGGCCGTGCAAGCAGGCGCCGATCTGTCAAAATCGGGCCCCAATGGGGGATTTTCGATGAAACTGGCCGGTAAGGTGGCGCTCGTGACGGGCGCCCAGCAGGGGATCGGGGCAGCCATTGCGCTGGCAATGGCGGAAGCGGGCGCCGACGTCGCCATCGCCTATCTCGACAAGCAGCAGGAGGCGGGTGCGCTTGCCCACCGTGTGCGCGAACTGGGCCGCCGGGCGCTCCTGATCCATGCCGATGTCTCGCGGCTGGGCGACATCGAGGAGATGGTCAACCAGACCGACAAGCAGCTCGGCGCGCCCGACATCCTGGTCAACAACGCCGGTGTCTATCCCCGGGTAAAACTCCTGGAGATGCAGGAAGCCGACTGGGACTACGTGCTCGACATCAACCTCAAGGCCGGCTGCTTTGCCGCCATCGCCGTCGCCAAGGCGCTGATCGCTGCCGGCAAACCCGGCTCGCTGATCAACCTCTCCTCGCAGTCGGTCCGCGGCGCCGTGCGCGGCGTGCATTACAGCGCGAGCAAGGGTGGCGTGGTGTCGATGACGCGCGCGCTCGCGCTCGAACTGGCACCGCACAACATCCGTGTCAACGCCATCGCGCCGGGCCTCACCGACACCGCCCAGCCGCGCTACGGCAACAGCGACGCCGAACTCATGGAGATGGCGCGCGCCAACATCCCGCTGGGCGGCCGCCTGCTGACGCCCGACCAGATCGCCAAGACTGCGGTGTTCCTCGCTTCAGACGATTCAAATGCCACGACGGGACAGGTGCTGCACGTCAACGGCGGCTCGTACATGCCCTAGGTACATTCTCGACCTTTCGCGCTATCGTTCGCACATGGGATAGCTCTCGACGCTGGCGCGGTGGATTGCGCCCTTTCTGCTCGTCTATGCCTCGCTTGCCGCGGCGCAGACGGCCAACCCGCAGACCAGTTCGGAGCGCGTCACCGCCGGTCCCTCCGGCCAGTATGTGCTGATCAAGATCGTGGTCGGCCAGACCGGCGGCACCGGCGGCCGGGTCATCCCGACGGCGCATCCCGACGGCTACGACGTGCTCGCCTATTGCTGGTCGCCCTATAACGTCCTCGGCGACTGGGCCGAGCGCTCGGGCCTTACCGGCCGCATGGTCGTGCTGGCGCACGAGACGCTGGCGTGGGCGCGCGATCTTGTCCGCGTCGGCTATCCCGCCGAACCGCTGGCGACCGCCATCGGCCACTACGAAGCGGCCATGATCGCCTCGGGCCTGACCGAGGCGGCGCGCCAGCGCGCCATCGACGCCTTGCGCTCCGAACTGGAAACGATCGCCCGCGGCGCCACCGGCGCAGCCAAGACGAGAAAATACGGCGGTTGCGCCGGGCCGGGATCGGCCGTGCAGCTGCGCTACCAGACCGTGCCGAAGGAGGGCCGCGCCTGGTTCATCCCCAGACCACTGCGCGAGATCTGCATCGCCCAGCAGCTCGATCCCGACGATTCCACACGCTGCGACTACTGGGCGGCGGCCAAGGAAGCCGAGCCGCACTTCTTCGTGGGCGAGATCGCCTGGCTGGTGCGCTGGCCCGATGCCACCGTGGCGCGCGGCAACTTCGATGCCAAGGCGGTGGTCGACCCCGGCATCGTCACGCTGCGCCAAGTAGGAGCGCCAAAGTAGGGCGCCGGAAAGAGCGGCAGACCGGCGCCGTTACTTCGGCGCCAGCACCATGATCATCTGCCGGCCTTCCATGCGCGGCATCGATTCGATCTTGGTCAGCGGATCCATCTCGGCGCGGACCCGGTTCAGCACTTCCAGTCCAAGCTCGGCATGGACCATCTCGCGACCGCGGAAGCGAAGGGTGACCTTGACCTTGTCGCCCTCGTCGATGAAGCGCTTCATCGAGCGCATCTTCACTTCGTAATCGTGGTCGTCGATGTTGGGGCGCATCTTGATTTCTTTGACCTCGATGACCTTCTGGTGCTTGCGCGCCTCGTGCGCCTTCTTCTGCGCTTCGTATTTGTATTTGCCGTAGTCGGAAATCTTCGCGACCGGCGGAACCGCGTTGGGGGAAATCTCGATCAGGTCGAGACTGGCCTCTTCGGCCATTTCCAGGGCCTCGCGGGAACTGACGACTCCGACCATCTCGCCGTTTTCGTCGATCAGTCGGACTTGCGGCGCTTTGATCTCGCCGTTGACGCGCGGACCCTCGCGGGTGGGCGCGCTCTGTTGGGCAGGTCGGGCTATGGCTTTGTCTCCTTCGTTGATGCCCCTGACGCGGGGCGGGCTTTGAAGCCGGGGCCACCCTAGAAGGGCGGCCGGGCCTCTGTCGAAAGTGTAGTGACGGCGGCCCCGAGTTCAAGGACCTCCTGCTTCTCCGATCCCAGGCGGCGGATGGCCACCGTCTGGTTTTCCATGTCGCGCCGGCCGACCGCGATGATCAGCGGCACATGGGCCAGCGAGTGCTCTCGGACCTTGTAGTTGATCTTCTCGTTGCTTAGGTCGGTGTCGACCCGCATGCCGGCGGCACGAAGTTTCTCGGCAACCTCGTTGGCATAGCTGTCGGCATCGCTCACGATGGTGACCACCACCGCTTGCGTCGGCGCCATCCACAGCGGGAATCGGCCGGCATAATGCTCGATCAGCACGCCGATCATGCGCTCGAAGCTGCCGAAGATGGCGCGGTGCAGCATGACGGGCGTCTTGCGCGAGCCGTCCTCGGCGACATAGACGGCACCCAGCCGGCCCGGCACGACGAAGTCGACCTGCAGGGTGCCGCACTGCCAGTCGCGGCCGATGGCGTCGCGCAGCACGAATTCCAGCTTCGGCCCGTAGAACGCGCCTTCGCCGGGATTGAGGATGACGTCGAGGCCGGCGGCCTTCGAGGCCGACAGCAGCGCCCCCTCGGCCTGGTCCCACACCGCGTCGGTGCCGGCGCGCACCGGCGGGCGGTCGGAGAACTTCACGAAATAGTCGGCGAAGCCCAGGTCGCGATAGACATCGTCGAGCAGCTTGCAGAAACGGATCGTCTCGGCCTCGATCTGCTCCTCGCTGCAGAAGATATGCGCGTCGTCCTGGGTGAAGTTGCGCACCCGCAGGATGCCGTGCAGCGCGCCCGAGGGCTCGAAGCGGTGGCACGAGCCCATCTCCGCCATGCGCAGCGGCAGCTCGCGGTAGCTGCGCAGGCCGACGTTGAAGATCTCGACATGGCACGGGCAATTCATCGGCTTCAGCGCGAAGATGCGCTTGGTCGGATCGTCCATGAACTCCTTCAGGCCGGCCTCGTTCTCGCTGAGATACATGTTCTCGCGGAACTTCTCCCAGTGGCCGGATTCCTCCCACAGCTTGCGGTCGACGAGCTGCGGCGTCTTCACCTCGACATAGCCGCCGGCCTCGAGCTTGCGCCGCAGGTAGCTTTCGATCGTGCGCCAGAAGGCCCAGCCCTTGGGATGCCAGAACACCATGCCGGCGGCTTCTTCCTGTTGATGGAAGAGACCCATGTCGCGGCCGATCCTGCGATGGTCGCGCTTCTCGGCCTCCTCGATCCTGTGCAGGTAGTCCTTCAGATCCCTGTCGGAGAAGAACACCGTGCCGTAGACGCGCTGGAGCTGGGCGTTGTTCTTGTCGCCGCGCCAATAGGCGCCCGACACCTTGGTCAGCTTGAAGGCCTTGCCGAGCTTGCCCGTCGACGGCAGGTGCGGACCGAGGCACATGTCGAGCCAGTCGCCCTGCTTGTAGACCGAGATGATCTCGTCCTTGGGCAGCGTGTCGGCCCATTCGGCCTTGAACTTCTCGCCGTGCTTGACGAAGTAGTCCTTTATCTTCGTGCGGTCCCAGACCTCGCGCTCGATCGGCAGGTTGCGGTCGACGATCTCGGCCATGCGCTGCTCGATCTTGGCGAAGTCCTCCGGCGAGAACGGAACATCGCGCACGAAGTCGTAATAGAAGCCGTCCTCCGTCGAGGGGCCGAACGTGATCTGCGTGCCGGGAAAGAGCTCCTGAACCGCCTGGGCCAGGACATGCGCCGCGTCGTGGCGCAGCAGTTCAAGCGCCTGAGGGTCCTTCGACGTCACGATGCCGATCTTGGCGTCGTGGTCGACGACATGACCGAGGTCGACCATCTTGCCGTCGACGCGCAGCGCCAGCGCCGCCTTGGCGAGGCCGGGACCGATCGAGGCGGCGATCTCCGCGCCGCTCACCGGTTTTTCGAATTTCCGGACCGATCCGTCCGGCAGGGAAATATTGATCATGGCAACCACCGCTTAAAAGTCCGAACGCGCTTCATCGCCCGACGC
Source organism: Asaia bogorensis (assembly GCA_945905835.1). Taxonomy (GTDB): domain Bacteria; phylum Pseudomonadota; class Alphaproteobacteria; order Reyranellales; family Reyranellaceae; genus Reyranella. Next base: position 17,637 of record CAMDQJ010000035.1, on the reverse strand, counting down.
GGAACGTCGGTCGTGGCCGGCCGGGAAGCGGCACAAGTGCGCGCGCCCGGCCGAATCAAGTTCGGTCGGTGATCGTGAAGGTCAGGAAGCTGGAAAACAGCAGATCCATAGGCCCGGAGATAGGCGGACCAGCCCTTCCCGTCAAGCCTGCGGACCGCAGGGCTGAATTACTGGCGCTTGCCGCTCCAGGAGAAGGAGATCGCCGAACCGTCGAGGCGATAGGAACCGGTGAGGGTATTGCGGCCGCGCAACTCCAGACGAAAAAAGCCCTTCCTGATGTAGGCCGAGCGGTCGTCGTCGACGATGTAGCTGCCGCCCCAGAAATTCTGCTCGAGATTGACGGTGCCGCGCAGCGTCGCGGTCCCTCTGGGTCTGGTCCACTCGCCGATCAGCGGATGTCCGTTGCCGCTCATGTCCGTGACGATCGACAGTGAACCTGTGCAGGGGCATTTGTCGTTCGGGTCGGGACCGTCCCAAGTCATGACCCACTCACCGACGAACGGCGATTCCTGGGCATGTGTGGCGCACGGCGACGCCAGGACGAGCAAGGCAATCAGCAGGGTGCGGATCAAGCGGTCAACCTTTCGTAGAGCTGCAGCAATCGGCGGTTGGCCTCGGCCAGTGAATAGCGTGTCCTTACATGTTCCTGCGCGGTTCGCGCCAGTTCGGCGCGGCGCTCGGGCGAGAGGGCGAGTGCCGAATCGAGCCCTTCGGCCATGGCCTTGGCATCGCCCGCCGGCGTCAGCCAGCCGGTGACGCCGGCACGCACCGCCTCGGCCGCACCGCCGCCATCTTCGGCGACCACCGGCCGGCCCATCGCCTGGGCCTCGATCAGCGTGCGGCTGAAGCCCTGGCGCGGTCCGCCGGTTGCGACCACGACGTCGGCCAGCATGTAGGCTGCCGGCATGTCGTCGATATAGGGGCCGATCTGCACACGGCCGTGAAGCGCCGCCGCTTCGATCGCCTGCTCCAACTCCTTCTCGAACGGCGTCGGCCGACCGGTCGATCCCAGCAGCAGGCAGAACACGTCGTCGCGCCGCAACAGCTGCATCGCCTCGACCAGAAGCTTCTGACCGCGGTCCCCCTCGAAGCGTGCTGGGCAGAGGATCAGGTGGCTGCCGTCGGGCACATGCAGCTCGCTGGTCAGGCGGATCAGCCGATCGGCGCGAATCGCGGTGGGCTCGAAGCGGTCGAAATTGATGCCCGGGGGAATGACGGTGAGTTTCTCGCCAAGCATGGGAAAGCGCGCCAGCGCGTCGCGCGCCACATGGTCGGAGACGGCGATGACGGCATCGGCGCGGGCCTGGCGACCTTCGACGAAGCGGCCAAGCGTGTCCGACGCGGCGAACGGCGCATGCAGCGTTGCGATCCATTTCACTTTCAGCCGCTTGGCCAGGGCGCGGGCAATCCAGGTGGTCATCGGCGAGCGCGACTGCACCAGCCCAATGTCGGCGTCGCGCAGGCTCGATGCCAGCTTGGGCGGCTGGGCAAACCGCGCCGTCAGCCGCGAGCGCGTGTTGGGCAGCTCGAGATGGGTGGCGCGCAGGCGCAACAGGTCGGCCACCATGCCGCCGCCCGGCGAGGCGACGATGGCCGAGCCGCCGGCCGCGACCACCGCCTGCGCGGCATCGAGCGTGGCGCGGGCAAGCCCGCCGCCGGCCAGTGTCGGTACGATCTGCAGAAGGGTGGGGCGGGCACTGCGTTTGTTGTTCGTTTGTGCGACGGTAGCACGAGTAAAGGGTGGAGGCAGGTAACACGAGATGAGTGGTGTCGATAGGGTTGAACGCCTTGCGCGCCCCGACGGAAATTTCGTCGCCTATGTAAGAAGTGACGGCCGGGCGCCCGCCGTCGCTTTCCTGGGCGGGTTCCGCTCCGACATGACCGGCACCAAGGCCGTCGCCCTCGACACCTGGGCGAGAAAGACCGGTCGCGCCTTTCTGCGCTTCGACTATCTCGGCCATGGCCAGTCCTCCGGCCGTTTCGAAGATGGCACGATCGGCCGCTGGCTCGACGATTCGCTGGCCGCCATCGACACCCTGACCAGCGGCAAAATCGTCCTGGTCGGGTCGAGCATGGGCGGCTGGCTGTCGCTTCTGGTCGCCCGCGCGCGGCCCGAGCGCATGGCCGGGCTGGTGTTGATCGCCGCTGCGCCGGATTTCACCGAACGTATGCTGCTGAAGGGACTTTCGCCACAGGATCGCTTGGCCCTCGAACGCGACGGCCGGCTCGAACGGCCCTCGCAATATTCGCCCGAGCCGTCGGTCTTCACCTGGAAGCTGATCGAGGAAGGGCGCAATCACCTGGTGCTCGACAAGAAGCTCGCGCTGCCCTGTCCGGTCCGCCTGCTGCACGGCCAGGACGATCCCGACGTGCCGTGGGAGTACTCCCTGCAGATCGCGCAATATCTCGAGGCGCCGAGTGTGGTCACGACCTTCGTGAAAGGCGGCGACCATCGCCTGAGCACGCCCGCCGACCTCGCGCGGTTGATCGCCACAGTCGAAGAGCTATGAGGCGATTGCCTTTAGACCCTCACGATACGTCGGATAGCGAAGCACGACACCGAGCTCGCGCTTGATCTTGTCGTTCCGCACGCGGCGGTTCTCCGAATAGAAGGAGCGCGCCATTGGCGTCATCGCGGGCGCGGCTTGCTCCCACGGAATTGCGGTCGGCACCGGCACGTCCAGCAGCTCGCAGGCATAGGCCACCACATCGGCAGTCGACGCCGGTTCGTCGTCGGCGACGTTGTAGATGCCGCCGGCCTTTTTCGTCATGGCTGCGAGCACGGTGCCCGCGATATCGGCGACGTGGATGCGCGAGAAGAATTGTCCCGGCTTGTCGATGCGCCGCGCCGTGCCGGCGCGCACCTGGTCGATGGCGCTGCGGCCGGGGCCGTAGATCCCAGGCAGGCGGAAGAGGGCCGTCGGCACGCCGAGTTTGTGGCCCAGCGCCTGCCACTGAAGTTCGCTCGCCAGCCGGTCGGCGCTGCGCTGCTGCATCGGCGTCGGCACGGTCGCCTCGTCGACCCAGCGACCGCCACGATCGCCGTAGACGCCGGTGGTCGACAGGTAGCCCAGCCAGCGCGGCCGTCCGAGATGGGCCGGCAGGCGGGGCGCCGGCGCGGTGCAGAGGATATGACTGGCCGCGATGGCGACCGGCTGCGTGCCGTCGAACACCAGCACCTCGAAGCCCTGCGCCCTGAGCTGGGCTGCCTTCTGGGCCGTGGTCACGGTGCCCACGACCTCGAAGCCGCGGGCACCGGCCAATCGGGCGATTTCAAGGCCGCTGTAGCCCAGGCCCAGGATGAAAAGACGATTCGCCATCTTGCAAGGATCGCTGTGCCGCGCTTCTTTCTCAACATGTGGTTTCGTCTCGCCTGTGTCCTGCTGTTCCTCGCCGCGCCCGCGCTCGCCCAGCGCGCGCCGGTGCTCGAGGAAAAACCGGACCAGCTGCGCCGCTACACCGAGTGCATGGCGCTCGCACGCAGCAATCCCCTGCGGGCGCTGCCCGTCGCCGAGAAATGGATGGCCGAGACGCGCACCCTGGGCGCGCGCCATTGCGTGGCGGTGGCGATGTTCGAGGCCGGCCGGCACGTCCAGGCCGCCGCGCAGTTCGAGGCGATCGCCCGCGACATGGGCGCCGACCGGCCAGGATTGCGCGCCGAATTGTGGGCACAGGCCGGAACGGCCTGGATGGAGGCGGGCGACGCCGACAAGGCTGCAGCGGCGCAGAGCCGTGCCATCGAACTCAAGCCCGAGGATGCCGATCTCTGGGTCGATCGCGGCCTCAGTCATGCCGCCCAGCTCGCCTGGCCGCGGGCCATCGCCGATTTCGACCGCGCCCAGCAGCTGCGGCCCAACGATGTCGAGATCCTGATCCTGCGCTCCGCCGCCTGGCGCAATGCCCGCGATCCGGCCAGGGCGCTGGCCGATGCCCAGCGCGCGCTCGGGCTGGCGCCCGACCATTCCGAGGCCTTGCTCGAACGCGGCTTCGCCTATCTCGCGCGCGGCGACAAGGTGGCGGCCGGCAACGATTTCACCCGCGTGCTGCGCCTGGTGCCGCCGGGCTCGAACGCCGCCCAGCGCGCCGAGGCCGGCATGCGCGGCGATCTGCCGGCTCCTCTTCCGGCGGTGCAGCCGCCGGCCCAGCCGGCGCCGCCGAAGCGGTAGCCCGACTCACGTCCCTGATATAGAAGCGGATCAATGTCCCGAATCGTCTTTCTGTTCGTCGTCCTGCTTGCCAGCGCCGCCGCCGCCCAGCAGCCCCAGCCGCCGTCTTCCATGTATCCCGCGCCGCCGCCCGAGCGTGCGCCGGCGGTTCAGGAGGGCGCGCCGCTCACCGGGCTGTCCTCGCCGCTGGCAGGCAGCCAACCCAAGATGCTGCGCACCGAGATCAACTCCGACACCGAGGCGACGCTGCTGGCCGCGGCCAACAAGCTGGTGTGGGGACGCTACGCAAAGATCAAGGGCGCCAAGCCGGGCGATGTCGTGGTCGGACAGGTGGCTGGCCTGTGGACCGTGAAGGGCCGCATCGACAGCGTGGCGCCCGGCAGCGAGGGCGACTGGGCCGCCATCGACGGCGTGATCGAGCGCATCGGTGCTGGTCACATCCAGGTGCGCGGCGAGGTCGCTTTCCGCGTCGCCAAGGTGCAGAAGGGCACGCCGTGCAAGGTCGCGGGCCTGCTCAATTTCCGCCGTTCCGGCAAGTCGCAGGTCTGGCGACTGGCCGAAGGCGACAATCCCTGCGATGGCACGCAGGAGATGTTCGACATGATGTACGAGAAGTCGGCCGACCGGCGTCCCGTGCCGGCGACGCAGCCAGGCAAGCGGAGCTAGGGTCTTTCCGACTCGGCCGAAATCACAATAGCGACCTCATCCTGAGGAGGCCCGTAGGGCACGCCTCGAACGATGGGCAACAGACGATGTGCTCGTGCCCATCCTTCGAGACGCGCCGCTGCGCGGCGCTCCTCAAAATGAGGACTTCGTTGGTACTCGAAAGACTCTAGGTCCGCAGGTTTTCGATCGCGTCTCTTGCCAACTGATCGACGCGGTCGTTTTCGGGGTGGCCGCTGTGGCCCTTCACCCAGCTCCAGTGGACTTCGTGCGGCTCAAGCGCCGCCTCCAGGCGCTGCCAGAGCTCGATGTTTTTCACCGGCTTCTTGTCGGCGGTCTTCCAGCCGTTCTTTTTCCAGCCCTTGATCCATTTGGTGGCGCCGTCCATCACGTACTTGCTGTCGGTGAAAAGGCGCACCCGGCACGATCGCTGCAGCGCTTCCAGGCCGGCGATGGCGCCCATCAGCTCCATGCGGTTGTTGGTGGTCGCGGGCTCGCCGCCCGACAATTCCCGCTCGCGGCCTGCCATGCGCAGCAGCGCGCCCCAGCCGCCGGGGCCGGGATTGCCGCTGCAGGCGCCGTCGGTGAAGAGCTCGACGTTCGGTTTCTCGCTCACAATCCGTAATCCGCGAGCGACGTGACGCTGCGGTGGAAGCGCAGCCGCGTGAGGTATTCCAGCGGGTCCTTCCGCTTGACCAGCGCATCGGCCGGCGTGTGGATCCAGTCGTAGAGTCGCGTCAGCAGGAAGCGCAGCGCCGTGCCGCGCGCCAGCAGCGGCAAGGCGGTGCGCTCGGCTGCGGTGAGCGGGCGCACTTCGTCATAGGCCTGGATCAGCGCGCGCGCCTTGGTGACGTTGAACGAGCGGTCGGGCTCGAAGCACCAGGCGTTGATGCAGACAGCGACGTCGAAGGCCAGGTAGTCGTTGCAGGCGAAATAGAAATCGATGAGGCCCGACAGCCGGTCGTGCAGGAAGAAGACATTGTCGGGGAAGAGGTCGGCATGGATGACGCCGGCCGGCAGATCCTTCGGCCAGTTGGTCTCGAAGAAATCGATCTCGGCCTCGAGCTCCCGGGCGAGGCCCGGCGTCACCTCGTCGGCGTGGCGGCGCGAGCCGTCGAACAGGGGACGCCAGCCCGCGACCGAGAGCGCGTTGGGACGCTTGATGGCGAAATCCTGACCGGCAAGGTGCAGTTCGGCCATCGCGCGGCCGATCGGCGCGCAGTGCTTTACGGCGATGCGCCGCGGCCACATGCCGTGCAGGAAGGCCGTGACGGCGGCGGGCTTGCCGGCGAGCGTGCGCACCGACCGGCCGTCGCGGCCGTGGATCGGCTTGGGGCAGGTGATGCCACGGACGGCGAGATGGTCCATCAGGCCGAGGAAGAATGGCAGGTCCCTGGGGTCGACGCGCTTTTCGTAGAGCGTGAGGAAGTACTGCCCCTTGGTCGTGGTCAGCAGAAAATTGGAGTTCTCGACGCCCTCGGCCACGCCCTTCAGTGCCTCGGCCTCGCCGATGTCGTACTCGGCAAGAAAGGCATCGAGCTCAGCCTCGCCGACTTCCGTGTAGACCGCCATCTTACGCCACCAGCTGGCGCGGCAGCTTGAAGACCACGTTTTCGTCGGTCGTGCGCACTTCCTCGACGGTCACGTCATAGCGCGCGCGGCAGGCGGCGATCAGTTCGTCGACCAGCAGCTCGGGCGCTGAGGCGCCGGCGGTGATGCCGAGCCGGCGGGCGCTACCCAACCATTCCCAATCCATGTCGGCCGCGCGCTGCACCAGTCGCGTCTTGGGACAGCCGTAGTTGGCCGCGACCTCGACCAACCGCATCGAGTTGGAGGAATTCGGCGCGCCGATCACGACTAGGGCGTCGCAGCGTTCGGCGATCGCCTTCACGGCCGCCTGGCGGTTGGTTGTGGCGTAGCAGATGTCCTCCATCTTCGGGCCCTGGATCGCCGGAAAGCGGCGGCGCAGTGCCGCCACGATCTCGATCGTGTCGTCGACCGAGAGCGTGGTTTGCGTGGCATAGGCGAGGTTGTTCGGGTCGGGCACGGCAAGCGCCTCGGCCTGAGCCTTGTCCTCGACCAGCAGCACGGCGCCGGCGGGCAGCTGGCCCATGGTGCCGATGACCTCGGGATGGCCGGCATGGCCGATCAGTACGATGGTGCAGCCTGACTCGTTATGGCGCTCGGCCTCGCGATGCACCTTGGAGACCAGCGGGCAGGTGGCGTCGACATAGAGCAGCTTGCGGCGGCTGGCCTCGGCCGGCACCGCCTTGGGCACGCCGTGGGCGGAAAACACCACCGGGCGGTCATCGGGCACCTCGTCGAGCTCGTCGACGAAGATCGCTCCCTTGGCCTCAAGGCTTTCGACCACGAAGCGGTTGTGCACGATCTCGTGGCGGACATAGACCGGCCGGCCGTAGCGCTCGATGGCGCGCTCGACGATCTGGATGGCGCGGTCCACCCCGGCGCAGAAGCCGCGCGGGGCCGCGAGCAGGATGGTGAGTGGCTTCTTCGGGTCGGTCATGACAAAAGGCCTCCGATTGCCTAGACTCCCCCCACGAACGAGTGGCGGCAACGGAAGGATGCGGCACCGTAACAAAGCCGCCGCAATGAGGAAAGCATATGACCCAGCCGGCCGTCGCGGCCAAAGCGCCCGTCAAGGTAGCCCTCGAAGCGGGCAAGGATGTCTGGTGGTGCGCCTGCGGTCTCAGCAAAAACCAGCCTTTTTGCGACGGCAGCCACAAGGGCGGCCCCTTCAGTCCGATGAAGTACACGGCGCCCAAGTCGGGTGACTACTGGCTATGCGCCTGCAAGCAGTCCAAGAACCAGCCGCTGTGCGACGGCTCACACAAGGCTTTGGCATGAAGACGCGTTTTATTCTTGTACCCGCCCTGTTGGCTCTGGCTCTCGCCGGCTGCGGCGGACGCTCGGCAAAGGACGACGTGACGGCGGCCTATTGCCCGCAGCCGATGACCGTCCAGGACGCCCAGCGGATCACCCGCTTCAAGGACGGTCCGGGCCGCGATCCCCGCGACATCGTCTTCGAGGCGGTGCTGGGTGCCACCAGTGTCGGCTGCACACTGCGCAGCAACCAGATGGAGATCGAGCTGGTGCTGCGCATCCTCGCCACGGCCGGTCCGTCGGTGACGGCCGGCCAGACCGCCGTGCCGTATTTCGTGCGCATGATCGACGGCCGCGGCACCGTCGTGCAGGGCCAGGATTTCATCGCCGACTTCAAGCTGTCGCCGGCCAATCCGCGCGGCGCCTCACAGGAGGAGCTGGTGCTCCGCATACCGTTCCAGACGGTTACCGACGTCGCGGCCTTTCGTATCGCCGTCGGGCTGAAGCCGTCGCCACAGGAACTCGAGTTCAACCGGCGCGCGGCGGCGCGATAGGCGACAGATCATGAGCGACTACGCGCAACGGCTCGAGGCGATCGCAGCGGAGGCGGCAGACCGTTGCACCGGCTGCGGCAAATGCTTCGAGGTCTGTCCGACGGCGCGCGAAACCGGCCTCGACATTCTGGACGCCAAGGACCGCGTTGCCGAGATGTCGGCGCTGACTCGAAATGGCGGTGAGGCGCCCGAAGACCTGCAGAAGTGGCTCAATGCCTGCGATGGCAGTGCGCGCTGCAGCGATGCCTGCCCGGAAGACATCAACGTCCGCCAGTGGGTGACCATCGCCAAGATGAAGTCGCTGGAGGCAGCGCGGCCGCGCGAGGTGGGGGCGACCAACGCGGCCAACCGTTTCCGCCACATGGCGCAGGCGGTACGACTGCTGGCCAGCATGCAGCTGCCGTCGGAGACGCTGAAGAAGATTTTGGCGCCAGCCGAGAAGCGCACCGCCGACGTGCTCTTCTATACGGGCTGCAACGTGCTGCGCACGCCGCATATCGTGCTCAACGTCATGGACATACTCGATGCCCTGCAGCTCGACTTCGACGTCGTCGGCGGCACGGCGCATTGCTGCGGCGTCTACCAGTTCCAGGAAGCCGACCTGCCGACCTACGAGCGCATGGGCCATCGCACCTTCCAGCGGCTGGGCCAGTCGGGTGCCGCCAAGGTGCTGACCTGGTGCCCGACCTGCAGCAAGAATTTCGACGAGCTGGAGAAGGACGTCGAGGAGCCGACCTTCGATCTCGGCCATGTCAGCGAGTTTTTAGCCGCCAACCTCGAGGCCCTGAAGGCGCGCTTCGTCGACCAGCCCAAGCGCCGCGTGGTCATCCACGAGCATCTCGGCATCGGCGCCACGGTCGAGAGCATCCGCAAATTGCTGCGCGCCGTGCCCAACCTCGAGTTGGTCGAACTGCCGCAGGATTCCGGCTTCTCCTACGCCTGCGGCGGCCAGGCCGCGAAGTTCAAGGACCGCGAGGCCGCGATCCATCGCGCGCTGGCCGAGGGCGCTGTCGCTGCCGGCGCCGACACCATCGTCACCATGTACCACTCCTGCCACCGCGCGCTGGCCGGCGCCGAGGCAATCTACAATCTGAAAGTGGTAAATTTTACCGACATCCTCGCCGAGGCGCTCGGCCGTGGCGGTCATCCCGACTATTACCGACTCTACAAGGAAGGCGGCTCGATGGACGAAGCCGTCGCTGCCGCCGCCAAATTCCTCAAGAACAACGGCGTCCGTCTCGACGAAGCCTCGGTGCAGTCGCTCACCGCCGACATCTTCAACGAAACCGGCCTCGCCGGCGGCCGCGATTCCTTCGCGCAGGCCTTCACGCAACTGGCGAAAGAGTCATCCTCGGCGTCTTGATAGGGTTGCACGATCATTCAAGACCGCTGGCTGTCCTGCTGATAACCTGGAGCATGGCCGACCACGCTCTCGTCACGCTGCTCACCGCCGCGCTGGTCGTCATGGGCAGCCCCGGCCCTTCGACGTTGAGTGCGACCGCCGTCGGCGCGAGCTTCGGGGCGCGGCGGGCGTTGCCTTATCTCGGCGGACTCCTGCTCGGCACGGGGATGGTGCTGGTGGCAGTGATCGCCGGGCTCGCCGGACTGCTGCTCGCCATACCGGGGCTTGCGCCGGCGCTGACGGTCGCCTCGGCGCTTTACCTCCTCTATCTCGCCTTCCGCATCGCCACGGCGCCGCCGCTGTCGCGCCAGGGTGCGGCAACGGCGGTGCCCGCGCCGGGCACTGGCTTCCTGCTCGGCGTCGCCAATCCCAAGGCCTGGCTCGCCATCTCGGCCGTGGCCGGCGGCACGATGCTTTCGGCCTCGCCGTTGGTCGACGCCACGCTCAAGGTCGCGGTGCTGGGCATCATGGTCGTGCTGATCCACGTCTTCTGGCTGATGGCGGGTGTTGCCTTCACCCGGCTGCTCTACGACCCGCGTGCCTCGCGCATCGCCAATATCGCGATGGCGCTCGCCCTGGTGGTCACGACCGTGTTCGCCTTCGTGTGAAGGCTCAGATCCGCGAAACCCGGACCCGCACCCGTTCGAGGAACGACCGCCGTGACGCCGGCGTGGAATGGTCCATGCTGTAGTGCGCCAGGTAGAACGAACGCACCGAGCGGGTGCACATCGGCTTCATGCCGCGCATCAGCACCTTGCGGCCGGCGTCGCCGGCGAATAGCCGCACGATCCACCAAGGCGAGCCGTAGGTGGTGACGGCGCCGAACAGCTTGATGTTCTGGAGATTGGCTTTCAGGTCGCCGGTCTTCGCGTCATAGACGAAAGCCGTCCCGGGTGACCACACGCGGTCGACATAGCCTTTCAGCATGGCCGGCATGGAAAACCACCAGTGCGGAAAGCAGAGAATGAAGCCGTCGACCTTCTTCAAGGTGTCGATGTAGGACGCGACCGCGCGGCCGTCATAGTCATTGCCCATGTAGCTGCGGCGTTCGGCCTCCGACATCGCCGGGTCGAAACCCTCGCGATAGAGATCGGTGGCGACGACGTCATGGCCGTGTTCGTGCAAGGTCGCGACGATCGTCTGAAACAACGCGTGGTCGTAGCTCTCGACGAGCGGATGGCAGTGGACGACCTGGATCAGCATCGGGACAGAACGCCCGTTTTGGCATCCCGGTTCCTCTTTTCCCGGCCATTTGCGCATGGACGGGCCAAAAGCTGCTGTCTATGGTCGACTTGCTCAGTCGATACCTGTGGAAGAGACGCCCGGTCCTAATTGATCGCGGCGGCGCCGAAGGAGCAACCGGCCCCGGAAACTCTCAGGCAAACGGACCGCAGGAGGATGGGTCTCTGGAAAGTGGCGCACGCAGATCAAGGCGGGCGCCCACCGACGAAGTAAGCCGGAAGAAGCTCCGGCGAATCTTTCAGGTCTCCGGACAGAGGGGGTCGCGAACGGCGCAGTCTTTGCGTCGGGACAACGCGACTCTGACGGAGACCTTTTTGACCGAAGCCCCTACAGGCCCCCTCAAGCGCACGCTGCTTTATGCGCTGCACAAGGAGCTCGGCGCGCGCCTCGTACCCTTCGCCGGCTACGAGATGCCCGTCCAATACCCCACCGGCATTCTGGTCGAACATGCCCAGACGCGAAATTCGTGCGGCCTGTTCGATGTCTCGCACATGGGCCAAATACGGCTGACGGCCAAGGCCGGCCAGAGTGCTGCCGCCGCGGTCGAGACATTGGTGCCCGGCGACATCGCCGGACTTCAGCCCGGCCAGCAGCGCTACACCCAGTTCATCAACGATACGGGCGGCATCCTCGACGATCTGATGGTAACCAGCACGGGCGACCATCTGCTGCTGGTCGTTAATGCCGGCTGCAAGGACGCCGACCTGGCACTCATCCAGGCGAAGCTCTCGGATCGTTGTGAGATCGAGCCCATGTTCGCGCGCGGCCTCATGGCATTGCAGGGACCACTTGCCACGCAGGTGCTGGCGCGGATCGCGCCTTCGGTCGCGACGATGAAATTCATGACCGGCGCCTTTGTCGTGATCGACGGTGCGCGCTGCTACGTCACGCGCTCGGGCTACACCGGCTGCGACGGCTACGAGATCTCGACGCCTGCCGACGCGACCGACGCCATCGCCCGCAAGCTGCTGGCGCACCCCGAGGTCAAGCCGATCGGCCTCGGCGCCCGTGATTCGCTGCGTCTCGAAGCCGGTCTCTGCCTCTATGGCCACGACATCGACACCACGACGACGCCGATCGAAGCCGGCTTGCTGTGGAGCATCGGCAAGGAGCGCCGCGTAAAGGGTGGGTTCCCCGGTGCATCGATCGTTCAGGCCCAGATTGCCAGCGGCGCGTCACGCAAGCGCGTCGGTCTGTTGCCCGCAGGCAAGGCCATCGCGCGCGAGGGTGCGGAGATCGTCATCGGCGGCAAGACCGTAGGGAAAGTCACGTCGGGTGGCTTTGCGCCGACTCTCGGGCGCGCCATCGCCATGGGTTATGTCGAACGCGCTCTATCAGCCAACGGCACCAAGGCCGAGCTTGTGGTGCGCGGCAAACCTGCGCCGGCCGAGGTCGTGCCGATGCCTTTCGTCAAACATGCCTACTATCGCGGATAGGAGTCTTTCATGGCCGAGATCAAATACAGCAACGAGCACGAGTGGATCCGCGTCGAGGGTGAGATCGGCACCGTCGGCATCTCCCCGTACGCGCAGGAGCAGCTCGGAGACGTGGTTTTCGTCGACCTGCCGGCAGCCGGCCGCAAAGTCGCCAAAGGCGAAGCGGTGGCGGTGGTTGAATCGGTCAAGGCCGCCTCCGACATCTACTCGCCGGCCTCGGGTGAAGTCGTCGAGTCCAACGCAGCGCTCGCCGAAACGCCGGCCGACGTCAATACCGAGCCGATGGGCAAGGGCTGGTTCTTTCGGATCAAGCTCGCAAACAAAGGAGACCTCGACGGCCTGATGGACGCGGCGGCCTACGCAGCCTTCGTGAAGAACCTCGGTTAGGAGCGGCCCTCATGCGTTATCTTCCGCTTACCGAAAGCGACCGCCGCGACATGCTGGCCACGATCGGCGCCAAGTCGGTCGACGAGCTGTTCAAGGACGTGCCCGCTGCGGCCCGCCTCGGCGCCAAGATCGCGGGCCTGCCCGATCACCAAGGTGAGCTCGAGGTCGAACGCGCGTTCCAGGCCTATGCGGCGAAGAACGTATCGCCCTCGACGGCGCCATTCTTTCTCGGCGCCGGTGCCTATCGCCATCATGTGCCGGCCACCGTCGATTACATGATTCAGCGCGGCGAGTTTCTGACGTCCTACACGCCGTACCAGCCGGAGATCACGCAGGGCACGCTGCAGTACCTGTTCGAGTTCCAGACCCAGATCACGATGCTGACGGCCATGGATGTCGCCAACGCCTCGATGTACGACGGCTCGACCGGTGCGTCCGAGGCCGTACTGATGGCCAACCGCGTCACGCGCCGTTCCAAGGCGCTGTTGTCGGGCGGCTTGCATCCGCAATATCGCCGCATCATCGAAACGACGGGTCACTGGCAGGGCTTTCGCGCCGTCTCGGGCAAGCCCGATTCAGAGGGCCTCGAAGACCTGATCGCGCAGGTCGACAAGGAAACGTCGTGCGTCGTGGTGCAGAATCCGAGTTTCTTCGGCCATGTCCGCGACTTCGGCAGACTCGCCGAGGCCTGTCACGCCGTAGGCGCATTGTTGATCGTGGTGGTGACGGAAGTCGTGTCGCTCGGCCTCATCAAGCCGCCGGGCGAGATGGGCGCCGACATCGTGGTCTGCGAGGGCCAGTCGATCGGCAATGGCCTGGGCTTCGGTGGTCCCTATGTCGGCCTGTTCGCGACCCGTGAGAAATACATGCGCCAGATGCCGGGCCGACTGGTTGGTGAGACCGTCGATGCTGACGGCAAGCGCGGCTTCGTGCTGACGCTGAGTACCCGCGAGCAGCATATCCGCCGCGAGAAGGCGACATCGAACATCTGCACCAACGCTGGCCTCTGCGCGCTCGCCTTCACCGTGCACCTGACGCTGCTGGGCGAGGCAGGTTTCAGGCGCCTTGCCGAGATCAATCATACCAAGGCATCGGAACTTGCTGACCGGTTAGGCACATTGCCTGGCGTCAAAGTGCTGAACGACAGCTTCTTCAACGAATTCACCGTTCACCTGCCCAAACCTGCGGCTCCGGTCGTCGAGTCACTTGCAGCCAAACGCATCCTGGCCGGCGTGCCGGTATCGCGGCTGATCCCGGGTGACAAGTCGGTTGAGAATCTGCTGCTGGTCGCCGCGACCGAAACTGCGACCGAAGACGGCATGGCGCTGCTGATTGCTGGCCTGAAAGAGGTGCTGTGATGGTGCAGTCGCTCGACCGGTCTCAGGGCCGCGCTGGTACTCCCGCCACTGGCTCCTCAGAATCTCACGCCACCTACACTGGCAACCGCGCGCTGCAGATCGAGGAGCCTTTGATCTTCGAGATGAGCCAGCCCGGGCGATGCGGCGTCGACCTCCCGGAGCCGCCCAAGGTGAGGGACCGCCTCAACGGGATGCGCCGTAGCGGCGAAATAGGATTGCCCGGTCTTTCGGAGCCGCAGGTGGTGCAGCACTACACGCGCTTGAGCCAGAAGAACTACGCCATCGACATGGGCGTCTATCCGTTGGGTTCGTGCACCATGAAGCACAATCCAAGGATCAACGAGAAGATCGCGCGCCTTCAGGGCATCGGCGACCTCCACCCGCTGCAGCCTGTTTCGACGGTGCAGGGTGCGCTCGAGCTGATCGACCGGCTGGCCTATTGGCTGAAGACGCTGACCGGCATGCCGGCCGTGGCGATGTCGCCCGCCGCCGGTGCGCATGGCGAGATGTGTGGCATGATGGCGATCGCCGCCGCCCTTGAGGCCAAGGGCGAGCGCGCCCAGCGCCGCACCGTGCTGGCGCCCGAATCGGCACACGGCACCAATCCCGCGACGGCGGCGGCACTCGGCTTCACGGTAAAGCCGATTCCGGCCAACGAACGCGGTCGTGTCGATCTTGCAGCGCTCAAGGCTGCGCTCGGTCCCGATGTGGCCGCAATCATGCTGACCAATCCCAACACCTGCGGCCTGTTCGAGTCGGAGATCGTCGAGATTTCCCAGGCGGTGCATGCGGCGGGTGCTTACTTCTATTGCGACGGCGCCAACTTCAACGCCATCGTCGGTCGCGTACGGCCGGGCGATCTCGGCGTCGACTGCATGCACATCAACCTGCATAAAACCTTTTCGACGCCGCATGGCGGCGGCGGGCCGGGCGCCGGACCGGTGGTGCTGTCGGCGGCACTCGGCCCTTATGCGCCCTATCCCTGGATCGTGAAGGACGGCGACAGGTGGCGGGTCGCCGAGGATGGCGCTGCCGTCGACGGCAAGCCGCTCGGACGTCTAAAAGCTTTCCACGGCCAGATGGGCATGTTTACCCGCGCGCTGGCCTACATCATGAGCCATGGTGCCGATGGCCTGAAGCAGGTGGCCGAGGACGCGGTACTGAGCGCCAATTACGTGATGGCAGCGCTCAAGGACACAATGACCCCGGCCTTCGAGGGGCCGTGCATGCACGAGGCGCTGTTCGACGACAGCTTTCTCAAGGACACCGGCGTCAGCACGCTCGATTTCGCCAAGGCGATGATCGATGAGGGCTATCACCCGATGACCATGTACTTCCCGCTGGTCGTCCATGGCGCCATGCTGATCGAGCCGACCGAGAGCCAAGCCAAGGAGGACCTCGACCAGTTCATCGGTGCCCTGCGGTCGCTCGCGGCGCGTGCCAAGACCGGCACGGCGGCCGAGGAATTCAAAGCTGCCCCGCGCTTTTCACCCCGTCGCCGACTCGATGAAACCCTGGCGGCGCGCAAACCCGTGCTGCGCTGGCGTCCTTCGAATAACTTCAAGCAGGCGGCCGAATAGATGCGCGTTTTTACAACGCTGCCGCAGGAGGACCTGCGAAAAGTGGGTCCTGCCGCCCAAGCGATCGAAGCGGCGGGCTACACCGGCGTCAGCACCCAGGAGAACCGTCACGATCCGTTCCTGGCACTGGCCGTCGCGGGCGTCGCGACCAAGCGCATCGAACTGCACACCGGCGTCGCCATCTCCTTCCCGCGCTCGCCGATGGTCGCGGCCAATATCGGCTGGGACCTCGCGGCAAGCACGGATGGGCGGTTCACCCTTGGTCTCGGCTCGCAGATCCGCGCGCATAACGAGAAACGCTTCTCGGTGCCCTGGACGGCGCCGGCGCCGCGCATGCGCGAGTACATCCAGGCCGTGCGGGCGATCTGGGCGGCGTGGAAGGGCGACGGCAAGCTCAACTACGAGGGCAAGCACTACCGCTTCACCCTGATGACGCCGAACTTCGTGCCCGAACCCTATGACGCGCCGGCGCCACGTATCGGTCTCGCGGCGGTCGGTCCTTTCATGTTGAAGGTGGCGGCCGAGGAGGCTGATAGCGCCAAGCTCCATGTCTTCTGCACGCGCAAATACCTGGACGAAAGCATCCTGCCGATCATCGAAGCGGGGCTCGCCAAGACAGGCCGCGCGCGGGAAAAATTCGAGATCACCGGCGGTGGCTTCGTCGTCACCGGCAAGGATGACGAAGCGTCCCAGAAGCTGTTCGACTGGGTGCGCTATCGAGTGGCGTTCTACGGCTCGACGCCGGCTTATTGGCCGGTGTTCGAGGTCCATGGGCTGGGCGATCTCGGTCGCAAGCTCAATGCCATGACCAAGGCCGGCCAGTGGAACCAGATCGCTGGCGAGGTTTCCGACGACGTGGTGCACCTGTTCGCCGCGGTCGGGCGGCACGATCAGATCGCCAAGGCCATCGAGGCGCGCTTCGGCGGCCTGGTCGATTCGATCAGCGCCAGTGCCAACTCGTCCAAGCCGGCCGACCTGCCGCCTGACCTGATCCAGGACATCGCCAGGATTCCGATCCGCTACAAGCCCGACCCCATGCGGCAGGCGGCCGAATAGGCTATAATCCGGAGCGCATGCCCAAGCTCCTGTTCGGGGAACCGGCGCCGTTCTTCCAGGCGCCATCACCCTCCAATCCACGGTTCAACTTCGATACGGTGGCCGGCCGCCCGGCGTTCCTGGTGTTCCTCGGCTCGCCCGCCGGCGAGGCGGCGCGTCGGCTGATGGCCGAGGTGGTGGCGTTGCGCGCCGCCTTCGACGATCACACCCTCATGCTGTTCTACGTCGTGAGCGATCCTGAAGACCTCACGCGGCTCGGTGTCGAGCAGATCGTGCCCGGCATCTGCTATTTCATGGATTACGACCGCTCCATCGCCGCGCGCTTCGGCTTCGTCCCGACGACATCGGATGGCGAGCCGATCTCCACGTCGGGGCCGGTGGAGAGTGGCGTGGTGGCGCTCGACCGTGCGCTGCGCTGCCTGCAGACGCTGGTGGTCACCGACCAGGCGATCAGGCCTGTCATCGGGCCTACCGCGCGCCGACCGGCGGCGCCGTGGTCTTCTCCTGATCGCTGCTGCACGAGGCGCTGCCGGTGACCAAGGGCACGCGCTACGCCTACCTGCCGTTCTTCTACGGCGAGGAGGATGCCGAGGTGCGCCAGCGCAACAGGGCCTTCCTCGACAAGGCCAGCGGTGGCGTCGCCGAGGTCACCCCGTCTGAGAGTCTGACTCATAATTCCACACTGGGTTCTACGCCCTGACCAGGCGACGTGTCAGGCGTCGGATGTGGGCGATGAATATCCAGGCGACGGCGCTGTCGATGGTGGCCTCGAAGTCCTTGGCGAGGCGTCGACAGCGGCCCAACCAGGCGAACGTACGTTGGACTACCCAGCGTCGCGGCAAGAGTTCGAAGCCTTTTGCCGCATCGGATCGCTTGATGATCTCAAATGTCCATTGTCCGAGTTCGGCCATGGCGCTGCGGAGCTTGTCGCCGGCATAGCCGCCGTCGGCGA
>CAMDQJ010000034.1 GCA_945905835.1 Asaia bogorensis | reverse complement strand
CGAGGTCGGCCTGATGGATGCGACGGGACCCTATCAAGGCGAGATGTGCCGCGTCGGCACCGCACCGATCGACTATTGCACCGGCTCGTTCTGCGCCGCCGGCATCGCCTTCGCGCTGCTCGGCCGCCACAAGACCGGCAAGGGGCAGCGCCTCGACCTCTCGCTGTTCGATGTCGGCATGCACATGATGAGCCACTGGATCACCAACCACGGGCTGACCGGCGAGAACCCCGAGCGCATGGGCACCTCCAACACGATCCTCTGCCCGTTGCGCGTGTTTCCCACCAAGACGCAGCCGGTGTTCGTCGCCGGCACCAACGATGCGTTCTGGAAGCTGCTCTGCACCGCGCTCGACAAGCCGGACTGGCTGGCCGACCCGCGCTTCACGACCAACAAGGATCGTGTCGCCAACCGCACCATCCTCGAGCCGATGATCGAGGCCCATTTCCTGAAGCACACCGCCGACGAGCTTCTCGACAAGCTGATCCCCGCCGGCATGCCCTGCTCGGCCGCCTACAAGGTGAGCGACGTGATGGCCAACGCCCATACCAAGGCGCGCGGCTCGGTGCTCGAGGTCGAGTATCTCGGCCTCGGCCCGGTGAAGTCGGCCGCCAATCCGATCAAGCTCTCCGATGCGCCGGTCGAGATGCGACGCAAGGCGCCCGGTATCGGCGAGCACACGATCGAGATCATGCGCGAGGTCGGCTACAGCGATGCCGATATCGCGGCCCTGCGCGACGCCAAGGCCGTCGGCGCGCCATGAAGATCGTCTATTCCGACAAGCATGCCAGCCACGACCCGCAGACCTTCATGGTGCGCGGCGTCAAGCAGCGCAGCACCGAGCAGCCCGAACGTGCGACGCGCCTGCTCGCGGCGGCGAAGAACGCGGGTCACGAGATCGCAGCGCCGAAAGCCTACGGAGCTGCGCCGG
Organism: Asaia bogorensis; assembly: GCA_945905835.1. Classification (GTDB taxonomy): domain Bacteria; phylum Pseudomonadota; class Alphaproteobacteria; order Reyranellales; family Reyranellaceae; genus Reyranella. The sequence continues at coordinate 36,554 of CAMDQJ010000034.1, read as the reverse complement.
CCGCGACAGTTCATACTCCGGAGTACATCGACTTCCTGCAGATCGCCGCGTGCGAGTGGGCGAAGCTGCCGGGAGCCAGCGCAGAGGTCGTGCCCAACGTCCATCCTGCGCGTGCACCCGTGACGTACCCCAAGGCGCTGGCCGGCCGCGCTGGCTGGCACCAGGCCGACATGGCCTGTCCGATCGGGCCGGGCACCTGGGATGCAGCGCTGGCCGCCAGCGAAGTCGCCACGACCGCCGCCGACATGGTGCTCGACGGCGGGCGGCAGGCCTATCTCAGCGACGATCTCGGCCGCAACCTCGTGCAATTCCTGGAAGGTCTTTAGGGTATTTCCCGCGGTTTTCCGCCAGTTTCCCGACCGGTCGGGAAACATCCGATGCCGATGGCATCGGTATTTTATGCGGTTTTCCCGATTTCCCGACCGCCCCCCCCTGGGATCAGCCGCCGCCGTTGCCGGCGACGGCAATCACCGTCAGCTTCTCCGGCAATTCCTCGCGCACGACTTCGATCATCGGCTTCTCCGGCCACAGGAAGTCGTGCTCGAGCTCCAGCATCTGGCTCATGAAGCGGTCGAGCTGGCTGCGGCCCCAGTAGTGCATCGGCAACACGATCTTGGGCTGGATCTGCTTGATGACGTCGACCATCAGCGGCTGGCCCATGGTGAAGGAGCCGTCGATCGGCACCATCAGCACGTCGATACGGCCGAGCTCGTCGAGATGCTCCTTGGTCAGGCGATGGTGCAGATGGCCGAGATGGGCGATGCAGAGATCGTAGATGCGGTAGCCGAAGATCGAGTTGCCGTTGATGCGCGCCGCAGCCCCACCCCAGTCGCGCGCGTTGGTCGGCAGGTTCCAGACCTTGATGTCCTTCAGCGTGACGTCGTGCTTGGCCTCGGTCTCGCCCGGCTTGCTCGGCCAGCCGCGCAGCACGTAGGTGATGCCGTCCTCCGGATCGTCGGTGTAATGCGTGGTGTGGGCGTTGTTCATGGTGATGATGTCGGGCTTGTGGCCGAAGCCATTCAGGCCGTTGTAGTCGGTGAGCACGCGCACGCCCTGCGGCGTGTCGATTTGGAAGGTGGCGTGGCCGCGGAAGGTGATGATGGCCCGGCTGGGCGAGTTCCCGGTCGCGAACTGAACACCGTCGAGCGAGGCGACCTGCACGCCGCCCGGCGCCAGCCGGTCCGGGGTCAGGTCGACCAGATTCTTGGAGCAGCGCGCCAGCGCCGGCCCCGCCAGCAGGGCAAGAGCGGCCGCCAGGAAGGCGGCAACGGGAAGTCGCAGGGTCATTGGGCCTCCGCGGCGGGTTCTTAGGGCAGCTGAAGAATGGTCAGCAAAACGGGGGCCATGCCATCCCTGACTCCCGTTTGACTCTCCCTTTCCTGAGGAATAGAACAAATGAAGAACATTCCATCCCCAGCCTGTTAGAAACCTTTAAAACCCTGTGAGGGGGCAATGCCGGTCATTTCCCCGAATGCCTTCGCTTCCCCTGTCGCCAACGATATCGGGATCTTCGTCCCGCCGGGCCTGCGCGAACAGGTCCGTCGGCTGGAACGCGCCCACAGCGTCCAGCGCGCCGGCAAGGTCGCCGTGTCGCTCGGCCTGCCGGCCATCGACGCCCTGCTGCCCGAAGGCGGCCTGCTGACGGGCGCGCTGCACGAGATCGAGGCAGGCCCCGGCCCTTCCGGCCGCGTCGCCGCCCATGATGGCGCCGCCCTCGGCTTTGCCGCCCATATGCTCGGCCGCTTTTCCCCTGGCACGATCCTGTGGTGCCGCCGACCCACCGGCACCTTCGATGCCCTGCCCTATGCGCCCGCGCTCGCGCCCTGGTTCGATCCGGCGCGGCTGCTGATGGTCACGGCGCGGCGCGACGAGGATCTGTTCTGGGCGATGGAAGAAGGCCTGCGCTGCCCCGGCATCGCCGCCGTTGCCGGCGAGACGCGCTCGGCCGATCCCACTGCCGGCCGCCGCCTGTCGCTCGCCGCCGAAAAGAGCGGCGTGCCCGCGCTGCTGCTGCGGCTGCAGCCGGCGCCACCGCAAAGCGTCTGCGTCACGCGCTGGCGCGTCGCCTCGGCGCCGTCGCATTCGACACCCGGTCTCGCCGATGTCGGCGCGGCGCGCTGGCGCGTGCAACTGCGGCGCAACCGCTTCGGCGCGGCGGCAGCCGTCGAGATCCCATCCTGGCTCGTGGAGTGGAACGATGAAACGCATGGTCTCTCTGTGGTTCCCGAAGCTCTCCACGGACCGGCTGGCGCGGGCTGGACAGAGTCCGACGCCACACGCCCCTTCGCATCGAGATTGGTCGGCTAGGGCTGCCGCGACGACCGTCTGGCGCGAAAGCTGCCCCCGCCTCGCCGCCCTCAACGCGCATGCCCGCGCCGCCGGCCTGCGTACGAACATGCGGTTGGCCGACGCGCGCACGCTGATCCCCAACCTGCTGACCACGCCGGGCGAGCCCGCCGCCGACCGCCGCCTGCTAGAGACCATTGCCAATTGGTGCGACCGCTACACGCCCTGGGTGGCGATCGATCCGCTGGGCGCGGCCATCGCCGAGGAGAACATCGAAGCCTGCAGCGCCGGCGGCTTTGGCGGCGATGCCGGCCTGCTGCTCGACGTCACCGGCTGCGCCCATCTGTTCGGCGAAGGCGAGAAAGGCGAGCGCGCCCTGCTGACCGACCTGGTCGAGCGGCTGACGCGCCACGACTTCTCCTGCCGCGCCGCCATGGCCGACACCGCGGGCGCCGCCTGGGCGCTGGCGCGCTACGCCGAGCGCCAGGCCGATCTCTATTGTCCCGGCAACGGCCAGCGCACCGCCCTGGCGACGCTGCCGGTCGAAGGCCTGCGCCTCGACGCGCCGATCCTGGAAACCTTCCTGAAGCTCGGGCTCCGCCGCATCGGCGATCTCTACTCCCTGCCGCGCGCGCCGCTTGCGCGGCGTTTCGGCGACCAGCCGCTCCAGCGCCTCGACCAGGCCCTGGGCGCCGGCAGGGAGACCATCGAGCCGCGCCGCCCCGCCCCCGCCTTCCGCACGCGTCTCGCCTTCGCCGAGCCGATCGGCCGATCCGAGGATATCGCCGCCGCGACCAGCCGTTTGCTCTCCGCCCTCTGCCGGCAGTTCGAACAGGCCGGCATGGGCGCGCGCCGGCTGGAGATCGCGCTGTTCCGCGTCGACGGCTCGGTCGATCGCACCGCCATCGGCACCAGCCGGCCCAACCGCGACAACCCCAAGCTGATGAAGCTTTTCGAGGAGAAGCTGGGCGAACTCGACCCCGGCTTCGGCGTCGAGCTGATGATCCTGTCGGCGCCCGAGGTCGAGGCCTGGAGCGGCACGCAGGACGTGCTGCCCGAAACAGAGCGCACCGCCGCGTTCGAACTGGCAGAGGAAGACAGCACCATCGACCTCGCCGACCGGCTGGCGACGCGGCTGGGTGCGGAAAACGTCGTGCGCCTGCTGCCGCGCGACAGCCACCTGCCCGAGCGCGTGCAGGTCACCGCCGCCGTCACCGCCAAGCCCGCAGTGGCTGGTGCCTGGGCGCGTGTGACCGCGATAAAGGGCGCGCGGCCGACGCGGCTTCTGCAACGACCCGAGCCGGTCAATGTCACGGCGCTGATGCCCGACGATCCGCCGGCGATCTTCCATTGGCGGCGGCACGCCTACCGCATCGTGCGTGCCCAGGGACCTGAACGCGTGACCAACGAATGGTGGCAGCCGCGCCCTGCCGGCGGCCACGTCATGGCCAACACCACGCCTCCGGCGCGCGACTATTACCGCGTCGAGGACGACGATGGCGGCCGCTTCTGGCTGTTCCGCGACGGCACGCACAATGCCGTGGCAGGTGGCGGTTCGACCAAGTGGTTCCTGCACGGGTTTTGCGCGTGAACGGGCATGGACTACACCGAACTCCAGATCACAACCAACTACAGCTTCCTGCGCAGCGGCTCGCATCCGGGCGAGCTGGTTCTGGAGGCGGCCCGCCTCGGCCATAGCGCTATCGGCATCGCCGACCGCAATTCGCTTGCCGGCGTGGTGCGCGCCTATGTCGAGGCAAAAAAGGTCGGCCTGAAGCTGCTGGTCGGCGCGCGTCTGGAAACACGCGATGGTTATTCGCTGATCGTCTATCCGACCGATCTTGAAGCCTACAAACGGCTCTCCCGCCTCCTCACGCTGGGCAATAAAGACGCCGCGAAAGGTGAGTGCGATCTCACCTTCGACCAGATCGTCGATCATGCCAAAGGCCTTCTCGCCATCGCTCTGCCGCCGCGCAAGGTCGACGACCCGGCCTTCCGCGACCGCTTGCGCAAACTCGCGCACCTGTTCGGGGATCGCTGCTATCTCGCCGGCAGCATGCTGTTCCGCGGTGACGATGCGCGGCGCCTCGCCTATCTCGACAATCTCGCCGCCGAAATGCGTGTCGGCTTCGTAGCCACCAACGATGTGCACTATCACGTACCCGAACGGCGTGCGCTGCAGGATGTGCTGACCGCGATCCGGCTTGGTTGCACCGTCGACGAGTTGGGTTTCCGCCGATTCGCCAATGCCGATCGCCATCTCAAGGAACCGCAGGAGATGGCGCGCCTGTTCCATCGCCATCCCCGCGCCATTCAACGCACCCAGGAAATTGTCGAGCGCTGTTCTTTCACGCTGGATCAGCTCAAGTACCAGTACCCGGTCGAGCATGAAGGGGGCGAAAGCCCGCAGGAAAAGCTCGTCCGACTCACCTGGGAGGGCGCTACCCGGCGATATCCCGAGAAGATCCCCGGGAAAGTAACGAAAGCCATCCAGCATGAATTCGCGCTGATCGCCCAGAAGAAGATCGCTCCCTACTTCCTCACCGTCCATGAGATCGTGGAAAAGGCGCGCTCCCTCGATATCCTCTGCCAGGGACGCGGTTCGGCCGCCAATTCCGCCGTCTGCTATTGCCTCGGGATCACCGAGGTGAACCCGGACGAAATCGAGCTGCTGTTCGAGCGCTTCATCTCCAATGCGCGCGATGAGCCTCCCGACATCGATGTCGATTTCGAGCATGAGCGCCGCGAGGAAATCATTCAGTGGATCTACAATCGCTGGGGCCGGCGGCGTGCAGCACTTGCCGCCACGGTGATCTCCTACCGGAGTCGCAGCGCCATCCACGAGGTCGGCAAGGCGCTCGGTCTCTCGTCCGACACGGTGGGCGTGCTGGCCGACACGGTCTGGGGTTCGGGCTCAAGTGGCATCAACATAAAGCACGTGCGCGAAGCAGGCCTCGATCCTGCCGACTCCCGGCTATCCCTGGCGCTGGAACTGGGCGCCACGCTCTACGGCTTTCCACGCCACCTCTCGCAGCATGTTGGTGGTTTCGTGCTGACCGCTGACCGCCTCGACGAACTGGTGCCGATCCAGAACGCGGCGATGAAAGACCGCACCGTCGTCGAATGGGACAAGGACGATCTCGACGCGCTTGGCATCCTCAAGATCGACGTCCTGGCGCTCGGCATGCTGACCTGCTTGCGCAAGGGCTTCGATCTGCTCGAGAAGCACTACGGCCACCGCCTCACGCTCGCCATGAAGCCCGACGATCCCGAAGTCTACGAGATGCTGTGCAAGGCCGACTCGATCGGCGTGTTCCAGGTCGAAAGCCGGGCACAGATGTCGATGCTACCGCGACTGAAGCCGAGGAAGTTTTACGATCTGGTAATTGAGGTCGCGATCGTGCGGCCCGGTCCCATCCAGGGTGGCATGGTGCATCCTTATCTGCGCCGCCGCGATGGGCTGGAAAAGATCGAGTACCCCAAGCAGGAACTCGAAAAGGTGCTGAACCGGACGATGGGCGTACCGCTGTTCCAGGAGCAGGCGATGCAGATCGCCATGGTCGCGGCGAAATTCTCTCCAGCCAAGGCCGACGAACTGCGCCGCGCCATGGCGACGTTCCGCCATGCCGGCACTATCGGCACGCTCAAGGAGGATTTCATCAAGGGCATGATGGGCAACGAATATAAGAAGGAATTCGCCGAACGTTGCTTCAAGCAGATCGAGGGATTCGGCGAATATGGGTTTCCGGAAAGCCATGCCGCGAGTTTCGCCCTGCTGGTCTACGTCTCCTCCTGGATGAAATGGTACTACCCCGACGTTTTCGCCGCCGCGATCCTCAACTCCCAGCCCATGGGCTTCTACGCACCGGCGCAACTCGTACGCGATGCACGTGAGCATAACGTCGAAGTGCGGCCGCCCGACATCAACGCAAGCGAATGGGATTGCACGCTGGAGACACCGACCCTGGGCAATCGCTGCGCGCTTCGTCTTGGCTTCCGCCAAGTCTCCGGACTTGCAGAAGACGATATGGATCGCCTGGTCGAGCGACGTACCACACCCTATCGCGACCCGGTCGATCTGTGGCGGCGCAGCGGTCTCACGCGGCGCCAGATTCTGGCACTGGCCCGTGCCGACGCCTTTGCCTCGATGGGTCTCACGCGGCGCGACGTTCTCTGGGCTGTGCGCGGACTATCCGACGCGAAACTGCCCTTGCTCGATGCACGCGATCCCGAACCGGCGGTCTGCCTGCCGGCCCTTACGCTGGGCGAGCAGGTAGTCGACGACTATGGAGCGATCTCGCTGTCGTTGCGCTCCCATCCGATGGCTCTACTGCGCGCCGCTCTGACCGAGGCCGGCGTGACTTCCACCGAAGTGCTTAAGAACGCCAAGAACGACGATTTGGTCACTCTGGCTGGACTGGTGCTGGTACGCCAGCGGCCGGGCACTGCCTCGGGCGTGGTGTTCGTCACGATCGAGGATGAGGCTGGCATTTCCAATCTCGTGGTCTGGCCCAAGGTCTTCGAGGCCAACCGCCGCACCGTCATGGGCTCGCGCCTGCTGGGGGTCACCGGCCGGGTGCAGCGAGAGGGCATCGTGATCCATGTCGTGGCCGAGAAGCTGTGGGACTGGTCGGCGCATCTCGACCGCATCGCCGAAACCCAGGAATTCAAACTGACGGCAGGCCGCGGCGACGAGGTTCGCACGGATCCCGGCGACCGCCGTGTCGCCGTGCCGGAAGCAAATGCCACGCGCCATCGCGCCAGCAAGGGCAGCCCTGCCAAGCCTGCCTACGACCGCGGTCGCATCGTCCTCGACCGGCCGCAGATCAAGATCCATAGTCGCGACTTCTACTGAGGTCGCTGCCCGCTTTGCGTACGTTTTTGCTTTTCCCCGCAGCCCTGTTGCTCCTGGCCGCGCCGGCCAGTGCCCAGGCGCTGGAGGATTGCCCGCGTTACGTGCCGAGCACGCTCGAAAGCTGGATCGCCTCGTCCGAGCAGCGGTTGGCCGCCTACGGCTACACCTGCCGCATGATCAACGTTGACACCACGCTCGACCGAGCAACACGCGAAGGCGTGCAGCCCGACGATGCCGCAACCTGGGCCGGAACCTACCGTCGCACGCTGGAGCGCATCCGCGAGGCCGCTGCCGTCAACCGCCGCTGGGCGGGCGCCGAGGCCACGCGCAACCTCGCTGTCCTGGCGCGCCTCGAAGTGAAATACCGCCGACTCGCCGAGCGCTGATCAGAGTGCGGCGTAAACGCTGCGCTCAAAATCCTCGAATCGTGCCACCGCGCGCGCGTCGTAGAACGGCAGGAGCTGCGTCGCCCACACACCGGTGACCTTCTTCACAGGGTCTATCCAGAAATAGGAGTTGGCGAGCCCGCCCCAGGTCAGGCTGTTCGCGGCGCGCCGGCCGGGAAAGGCCGTGGGGTTGATCATGAAGGTGAGGCCCCACTTCATGCCGTCGACGAAGTCCATGTCGGTGCTGCGGTTGGGCAGCTGGGTCTTGAGCGGCCGGCACGAGACATCGCCCATGGCGTTCTTTCCCATCAGCCGCACCGTCTCCGGCTTCAGCACGCGCTGCCCGTTAAGCGCGCCCTCCCCCAGGATCATGCGGGTGAAATTCAGGTAGTCGCCAATCGTCGAGTAAAGGGCGCCGCCGCCCTGGAAGACCTCGGGGGCCTGGTTCAGCTCGTGGTCGGTGGCGGTGAATCCGCTGCCGTCCTTGCGGGCATGCACAGCGGCCTTTCGCGGCCGCATCGCAGGCGTGATCGTGAAGCCGGTATCGGGCATGCCCAGCGGATCGAACAGGTTATCCTTCATGAAGCGGTCGAGCTTCATGCCGCTCACCGCCTCGACCATCAGACCCGCCCAATCGATCGAAATTGAGTATTCCCAGCGCTCGCCCGGCTCGGCGAGCAACGGCGTGCCGAGCGCTGCCATCGAGGCGGGCTTGAACGGGCCCTTGGCCTGGACATAGCGGAACATGTCGGCGTTCCAGGTATCGTAGCCCATGCCCGAGGTATGGGTGAGCAGGTGGCGCAGCGTGATCGGCCGCCTGGCCGGCCGCGTCTTCACCGTGCCGTCGGCGCCGATGCTCTCGAGGATCTGCTTGGTCGCGATCTCCGGCACGACATCGCCGGCGGGCGTATCGAGCGAAAGCTTGCCGCGTTCGACCAGCTGCATGGCGGCGGCGCCGGTAATCGCCTTGGTCATGGAAGCGATCCAGATGACGCTGTCGGCCGCCAGGACGCCCGCGCCCTCTTCGAAGATCTCGCCATCGGCGGTCGCGGCGGCGGCGACCACGCCCGGCACGTCGCCGGACGTCACGGCCTGCCTCAGGCTTTCGGCAATTTCCTCGATATGCGCCATGTCGTTTTTCCCCGATTTGGCCGGGAGACTACAGGCGTGTCGCCTCCTCGATCAAATCCTGCGCCGCGATATCCAGCAGTTCGTCCTCTGCCGTACCATCGAGCACGCGCTCCTTGCCGATCTCTAGCAATACCGGCACGGCGAGTGGGGAGATGCGGTCGAGGCGGCGGTAGTCGATACGGCCCTTGGCGCGTCGCAGCAGGTCGCCCAGCCGCTTGAGGTCGGCGAGCTGCCAGGCGGCGTCCTGGCGGGTGGCGCGCAGCAGGATGTGATTGGGCTCGTGCTTGCGCAGCGCGTCGTAGATCAGGTCGGAGCTGAAGGTGACCTGTCGGCGCGATTTCTCCTCCCCGGGAAAGCGCCGCTCGATCAAGCCGGCAATCACCGCGACATTGCGAAACGAGCGCCGCAGCATGGTCGATTCGTCCATCCACGCCTCGAGATCGTCGCCCAGCATGTCCTCGTCAAACAGCTCGTCGAGCTGCTTCGGTGAGGCCGGCCGCAATCCCCAAATGCCGAGCACGTAGTCGGTGGCGACGAATCCCAACGGTCGCAGACCCATGCGTTCCATGCGCCGCGTCAGCAGCATGCCCAGCGTCTGGTGCGCGTTGCGACCCTCGAAGCAGTAGGCCACGAGGAACTGCTTGCCGCCGCGTGGAAAGCCCTCGATCAGCAGCCGATTACTGGCCGGCAAACTCGAGCGGATGCGCTGGATGCGCAGCCATTCGCGCACCTCGGCCGGAAGCTTGGGATGTCTCGACGGATTCTGCAGGATGCCGCGCACACGCTCGGCGAGGAATGTCGAGAGCGGCAAGCGACCGCCGCCATAGGCTGGCACCTTGGGATCGCGGCCCGTCGCCAGCGAGCATTGTGCCGCCAGCTCCTTCACACCCTCGAAACGCAGCATGCGGCCGGCGAAGACAAAGGTGTCGCCCGGTACCAGCCCCTGGATGAAGGCCTCCTCGACCTCGCCCAGGATCGGCCCGCGCCGCAACTTGACCTTCAACAGCGGCAACTCGACGATGGTGCCGACATTCATGCGGAACTGCCGCGCCACCAGCGGCGAGGCCAGCATCCAGCGGCCATCGGGCAGCTGCTTCAGCCGGTGCCACTTGTCGTAGGCCGCCAGCGCATAGCCGCCGGTGGCAACGAAATCGAAGGTGTCGTCGAAATCCTGCCTCGGTAGGTCGCGGTAGGGCTGGGCGCGGCGGACTTCATGAAAGAACGCCTCGCGGTCGATCGGCTGGGCACAGGCGGTGCCGACGATATGCTGCGCCAGCACGTCGAGGCAGGCAGGCACCTGCGGGTCGCCGTCGAGTTCGCGCGCATCGACGGCCTCGACGGCGGCCAGCGATTCCAGCACCTCGAAGCGGTTGGCCGGCGCGATCATGGCGCGGCTGGGCTCCTCCAGCCGGTGATTGGCGCGGCCGATGCGTTGCATCAGGCGGCTGACGCCCTTGGGTGCCCCCATCTGGATCACCAGGTCGACATTGCCCCAGTCGATGCCGAGGTCGAGAGAGGAGGTCGCGACCACGGCGCGCAGCTTACCGGCGGACATCGCCGCCTCAACCTTGCGGCGCTGCTCGACGGCCAGCGACCCGTTATGCAGGCCGATCGCCAGATTGTCGTCGTTGATGCGCCACAGCGCATCGAAGGCGAGTTCGGCCTGGGCGCGGGTGTTGACGAAAATGATCGAGGTCTTGTGCTGGCGGATGATGTTGTAAATCTCGGGCACGGCGTGGCGGCCCATGTGCCCACCCCACGGTAGCCGCTCATGGGCATCGATGATGGTCACCACCGGCGGCGCGCCTGGTTCGCCCTGGACGATCTCGACCTTGTCGTCGCGCAGGCTCAGGAACCCGGCGAGTTCCGGCGGATCGGCGACGGTGGCCGACAGGCCGACGAAGCAGGCCTGCGGCGCCAGCGCCGCCACCCGCGACAGGCAAAGCGCCAGATGGTGGCCGCGCTTGGTGGTGGCCAGCGCATGCAGCTCGTCAACGATGACGCAGCGTAAATTCTCGAAGAACTTGGCGGCGTCGGGATAGCTCAGCAGCAGCGCCAGTGACTCCGGCGTCGTCAGCAGCAGGTCGGGCGGGCGTTCACGCTGGCGCAGGCGACGGCTTTGCGGCGTGTCGCCGGTGCGGCTTTCGGCGCGCACCGGCAGCTTCATCTCGGCGATCGGCGTCTCGAGGTTGCGGCGGATGTCGGTCGCCAGGGCCTTGAGCGGCGAGATGTAGAGTGTGTGCAACTCCCCCTTGCCCTTGGCATGGGCAAGGTCCTTGCCGGCTTGCCGCCGCTCGGTGAGCTCGATCAGCGAGGGCAGGAAGCCCGCCAGCGTCTTGCCGCCGCCGGTTGGTGCGATCAGCAGGGCGCTTTTGCTGCTGGCGGCGAGGTCGATCAGCGCGAGCTGGTGCGGCCGGGGCTTCCAGCCGCGACTTTCGAACCAGCGTGCAAACAGATCGGGAAGCCCCATATGGGTTGGGTAGGATGCAACGCAGTCCATGGCAACAGACACCAATCCCCGCTCCTGGCTTTACCCGACACCGCGCGGTCTCTACTGCGCGCCGGGCGATTTTTATATCGACCCGGCCTATGCGGTGAATCGCGCCGTCGTTACGCACGGCCACGGCGACCATGCCCGTCCCGGCCATCGCGCCGCGCTCGCCACGCCCGAGACTCTGGCCATCATGCGGGCGCGCTTCGAGGACATGCCGGATACCAGCCAGCAGCCGTTGAAATATGGCGAAGGCGTGCGTCTGGGCGAAGTCGATGTCCGCCTGGCGCCGGCCGGTCACATCCTCGGATCCGCACAGGCTGTGCTGGAATATGGCGGCCAGCGCATCGTCGTCTCCGGCGATTTCAAGCGCCGCCCCGATGAGACCTGCCCGCCCTTCGAGCCGGTGCCGTGCGACGTCTTCATCACCGAGGCGACTTTCGCGCTGCCGGTGTTCCACCATCCCTCCGACGCGGGTGAAATCGGCAAGCTGCTGCGCTCCGTCGCGACCTTCCCGGAACGTACTCATCTGGTCGGCGTCTATGCGCTCGGCAAGTGCCAGCGCGTCATCAAGCTTCTACGCGCGGCGGGCTACGACAAGCGGATCTGGCTGCACGGCGCCCTGTTATCGCTCTGCAAGCTCTACCAGGAGCACGGCGTCGATCTTGGCGACGTCGCGCCGGTGTCCGACGCGATTCTCGAGACCTTCAAGGGCGCCATCGTGCTCTGCCCACCCTCGGCGATCGCCGACCGCTGGTCGCGCCGCTTCGCCGATCCGATTTCAGCGGTCTGCTCCGGCTGGATGGGCGTGCGTGCTCGCGCCCGCCAGCGCGGCGCCGAGCTGCCGCTGGTGATCTCCGATCACGCCGACTGGCCGGAACTGACGCAGACCCTGACGGATGTCGGTGCACCCAAGATCTGGGTGACGCATGGTCGCGAGGAAGCGCTCGTTCACTATGCCCGCTCGATGGGCATCGACGCCGAGGCGCTGCATCTCGCGGGGCGCGAGGAAGAAGGCGCCTGAGCCGTGCAGGCCTTCGCCGAGCTTTTAGACTCGCTTTCCTTCCAGCCAGCGCGCAATGCGAAGCTGCGGCTGATCGAGACCTATCTCAAGGCCGCGCCAGATCCCGATCGCGGCTGGGCGCTGGCGGCTTTGACCGGCGGGCTCGATTTCTCGGCCGCCAAGCCCGCCCTGCTGCGGGACTTCGGCCAGGAAAAGATCGGCGAGGAGCTGTTTGCCCTCTCCTACGACTATGTCGGCGACCTTGCCGAGACGCTGGCGCTGATCTGGGAGACCGATCCGGCGGCCGGTCCGCCACCGACCCTAGGCGAGGTCGTCGAGGCCCTGCAGCGAGCCACGCGCACGCAGACGCCGGCGATCCTGAAGCGCTGGCTCGATGCGCTCGATTCGACGGGCCGATGGGCGCTGCTCAAGTTGCTGACGGGAGCGTTGCGCGTCGGCGTATCGGCGCGGCTGGCCAAGCAGGCGGTAGCCAATATCGGCAATCAGCCGGTCGATGCCGTCGAGGAGATCTGGCACGGGCTCTCGCCGCCCTACCGTCCCCTGTTCGACTGGCTGCTGCACGATGCGCCGAGGCCGCAGAGTAATGCCGGCGGCGCCTTCCTGCCGGCGATGCTCGCCAACCCAATCGACCGCGCCGAGCTAGACACGCTCAACCCGGCGCATTTCCGCGCCGAATGGAAATGGGATGGCATCCGCGTGCAGATCGCCGCCTCGGGCGGCGTGAAGCGGCTCTACAGCCGCGCCGGCGAGGACGTCTCGGCGGCGTTTCCCGACATCGTCGAGGCGATCGATTTCGACGGCGTGTTCGACGGCGAGCTGCTGGTGCGGCGCGAGGAGACGGTGGCGCCGTTCAACGACCTGCAGCAGCGGCTCAACCGCAAGAGCGTGACGCCCAAGATGCTGAAGGAGCATCCCGCCCATGTCCGGCTCTACGACGTGCTGGGGCTGAATGGTGAAGATTTGCGAGCACTCGCCTTTGACGAGCGCCGGGCACGACTGGAGGCCTGGGTCGCGGAAAAGCCCCGCGCGCGCTTCGATCTTTCGCCGCTAGTGCCCTTCACAGACTGGGCCGAACTCGCCCGGATGCGCGAGGAGGCGCGCCACGACAGCGTCGAGGGACTGATGCTAAAGCGCGGCGACAGCGCCTATCTCGCGGGCCGGCCCAAAGGCCCGTGGTTCAAATGGAAGCGCGACCCGATGCTGGCGGACTGCGTGCTGATGTACGCCCAGCGCGGCCACGGCAAGCGCAGCTCGTTCTACTCGGACTTCACCTTCGGCTGCTGGCGCGAGACGGCCGAGGGCAAGCGCGAGCTGGCGCCGGTGGGAAAAGCCTATTTCGGCTTCACCGACGAGGAGCTGCGGTGGCTCGACAAATGGGTACGCGACCACACCACAAACCGCTTCGGGCCGGTGCGCGAAGTGTCGCCGGAGCTGGTGCTGGAGGTCGCTTTCGACGGTATCGGCCGCTCGTCCCGCCATAAATCGGGCGTGGCGCTGCGGTTTTCCCGTATCCATCGCATCCGTAAGGACAAGCCGGCGGCCGAGGCCGACAGCGTCGACAACCTCCTGCGGCTCTTGCCGTAGAAGGCCCGCAACACCATTATCTAAACAACATGATCGACCCGTTTGGCCGCCATATTTCCTACCTGCGCGTCTCGGTGACGGACCGCTGCGACTTCCGCTGCGTCTACTGCATGGCCGAGGATATGACGTTCCTGCCCAAGGCCGACGTGCTGTCGCTGGAGGAGCTCGAGCGCCTGTGCAGCGCCTTCGTGCGTCGCGGCGTCAAGAAGCTGCGCCTGACCGGCGGCGAGCCGCTGGTGCGCAAGGACGTGATGTCGCTGTTCCGCGGCCTCGGCAAGCATCTCGAGAGCGGCGCGCTGGAAGAGGTGACGCTCACCACCAACGGCAGCCAGCTCGCCAAGTACGCCAAGGAACTGGCCGACATCGGCGTGCGGCGTGCCAACGTGTCGATGGACACGCTCGATCCGGCCAAGTTCCGCGAGTTGACGCGCTGGGGCGACCTCGACCAGGTGATGCGCGGCCTCGACGCGGCCCAGAATGCCGGTCTCAAGATCAAGATCAACGCCGTCGCCCTGCGCGGCGTCAACGACATGGAATTCGACGACTTGATCCGCTGGAGCCACGGCCGCGGCATGGACCTGGTGCTGATCGAGGTCATGCCGATGGGCGAGATCGGCGCCGATGCGCGTCTCGACCAATATCTGCCGCTCTCCATGGTGCGTACCGATCTCGGCAAGCGCTTCACGCTCGAGGACAGCGACTACCGCACCGGCGGACCGGCGCGCTACTTCCGCGTCGCCGAGACCGGCGGGCGGCTGGGTTTCATCACACCGCTCACCCACAATTTCTGCGAAAGCTGCAACCGCGTGCGGCTCACCTGCACCGGCACGCTCTACATGTGCCTCGGTCAGGAGGACGCCGCCGACTTGCGCGCGCCGCTGCGCGCCTCGGAGAGCGACGAGATCCTCGACCAGGCGATCACCGAAGCGATCGCCCGCAAGCCCAAGGGCCACGATTTCATCATCGATCGCCGCCACAACGGCCCGGCCGTGCCGCGCCACATGAGTGTGACGGGCGGCTAACCCGCCTCGGGCCCGGCCTGCGCGTCGCCGGTCTTGATCTTGGCCCGCCGCACTGCCTCGCGGTGCGAGATGTAGGTGGCGCTGCCGAAGATCACCGCCGCGCCGACGAAGGTCCAGATATCGGGCTGCTGCATGAACAGGAAAAAGCCCAGCAGCGTGTTCCAGATCAGCGACAGGAAGCCGATAGGCTGCAACAGCGTGATGTCGGCGATCTGGTAGCCGCGCTGCTGGCAAATATGGCCGAGCGTGCCGCACATGCCGGCGGCGAGGAACCACAGCAGATCCGTCCAGGTCGGCGACTGCCAGAACCAGATGGCGACCGGCGCAGCGCAGATCACGATCACCAGATGCTGCCAGATGACGATGGTGTTGGCGGAATCGGTGCGCGCCAACGCCTTGGAGATCAGGTTGGAGGCCGAGAAGATCGGCGTCGAGATCAGCACGCAGATGGCGCCGATGCCGATCTCGCCGAAGCCCGGCCGGATGATGATCATGGCGCCACCGAAGCCGATCAGCACGGCGGCCCAGCGCCGGAGCCGGACGTCCTCGCCCAGGAACAGCGCCGCACCGATGGTGACGAAGATCGGCCCGGTGAAGCCCAGCGCCGTCAGCTCGGCCAGCGTGATGAGCGGCAGGGCGGCAAACCACAGGAACATGCCGCAGCCGTGGATCATGCCGCGCGAAATATGCAGCGTCTTGCGATTGCTGTGCAGCGAGCGATGGAGGCCGAGCTGGACGATCAGCGGTAGCAGCAACAGCGTGCCGGCGGCGTAGCGCATGAACGCCATTACGTAGGAATTGAGGTGCTGCGCCGGGATCAGCGTGAAGACGTTGAGCAGGGAAAAAAGCAGGCCCGACATGCCCACCCACAGGATGCCGCGCAGATTGGGCGTCAGCGCGAGCCA
The DNA here is from genome assembly GCA_945905835.1 of Asaia bogorensis. GTDB lineage: Bacteria > Pseudomonadota > Alphaproteobacteria > Reyranellales > Reyranellaceae > Reyranella. Next base: position 20,870 of record CAMDQJ010000034.1, on the reverse strand, counting down.
GCGATCGACCAGAGATTTCACTTCAGGAGCTTAGCCGACCCGAGGTCAGCCACAACATACCGTGTGAAAGGAGGCTTCCCTGCGCCGGGCGCAGGGATTTAGGCCTCGCCGATCGCCTCGGCGTCGGGCGGCACGGCCGGCACGATGTTTTCGCCGCGCATGCCGGCGACGCGTTCGGCCAGATCCTCAATGTAATGGTCGTGAATGCCAAGCGCGCGCGCATGCGCCACGGTGTTCGCCAGGTAGTCACGGCAGGCGCCGCGGCGGCCTTCGGCGAAGGCGATGTGATGTGCCTTGCGCTCCATGGAAAGGTCGCCGCAATACTGGCAGTGCTCGGTATCGACGACGAAAGTCACCGCATTGACGACGCGGCCGTCGCGCAGCTTGGTCGGCACCCAGCGCGCCTGGTAGACGCCCGACAGCATCTCGCGGTTCCACAGGATGGCGAGCTCGGAACGCACCTGGTGCGGCGCCAGGCGATAGGCGATGCCCTCGCAGCCGTCGCCGCGCTCGAGCGCCAGCATGAGGCCCGGCAGTTCGGGCGTACCGCGGCCCATCGGCGTCCAGAAGCAGAAGGAACGTCGCCAGCCCTCGACGCTGCCAGCCGAACGCTCGGCGAACTCGATGGCGGGATTCCACATCAGCGAGCCGTAGGCGAAGACCCAGGCCTCGTCGCCTGGGCCGTAACAGTCGAGTGCATCCTTGAGGCTGGCGTCGCGCTCTTCGGCCGAGAGGAAGAAATCGTAGCCGGCCTTGTGTGCGTCGGCCACGATCTTGTCGACGTGTTCGCGTGTGAGTTCTTCGCGTTTGAGCACTGGTTCTGCTTTACGCTACGCCACGCCGTCGCTCAGACGCCGTAAACGATGGACATGGTCTCGGCGACGCAAGCCGGCCGTTCCTGTCCCTCGATCTCGATGGTGATCTGGTTGGTGAGCCGCAGGCCGCCGTCCTTCACCGGATCGGCGGCGATCAGCTTGGCGCGGGCGCGCACACGGGAGCCCGCCTTGACCGGGCTTGTGAAGCGCACCTTGTTGCAGCCGTAGTTGATGCCGTTCCTGACGTTGTTGATATGCGAGATCTGGTGGTTGAGCATGGGGATCAGCGACAGGGTCAGGAACCCGTGCGCGATCGTCTTGCCGTCCGGCATGTCTTTCTTGGCCCGCTCGACATCGACATGGATCCACTGGTGGTCGCCGGTGGCGTCGGCAAAGCGGTTGATGCGATCCTGAGAAACCTCGACCCAGTCACTGACGCCGATTTCCTGCCCCACCACCTTGTGCATTTCATTAGGGTGGGCGAATTCACGTTTTGCCATTTCCAGAACCTCTGAAGTCTTCGTCTCGGTGGACTCTCTTGTAAGAGATACCACGTAATTGTCAGGTGCCGGTCAAGCCCCCGGCCGGGGACAAAACGGACAAGTGATTATAAAGGCCGTAACTGACGGCCAGCTTTCTATTTGCGCGCCGTTTGTATCGTATCGGCCTTTTTCGCATGATGCGCGGCATAAAAATGCACAGGAAGGAAGCATCCATGGCCTATGAAACCGTCCTCTACGATGTCGCTGACCGCATCTGCACCGTGACGCTGAACCGGCCAGAGCGGCTGAACGCCTGGACGCGCCAGATGCATGTCGATTTGAAGGACGCCATGCATAAAGCAGGAGGCGACCCCGAGGTCCGGGCCATCATCCTGACCGGCGCCGGCCGCGGCTTTTGCGCCGGCGCCGACATGGGCGGCCTGCAGGCGATCAGTTCGGGCAATACGGTCGTCGACCGCAGCACCGATGTTCAGGAGACCTTGCCTGGCGGCAGCACCCTTACCGAATTCCGCATGAATTATTCCTACTTCCCAGCGATCCCGAAATTCATCATCGCCGCCATCAACGGACCGGCGGCGGGGCTGGGCTTCGTCATTCCGCTCTACGCCGACCTGCGCTTCGCCGCCGAATCGGCGGTGTTCACCACCGCCTTCGCCCAGCGCGGCCTGATCGCCGAGCACGGCGTGAGCTGGCTGTTGCCTAAGCTGGTCGGACTGCCGACGGCTCTCGATCTCCTCTGCTCGGCGCGCAAATTCCGCGCGCCGGAGGCCCTGTCGCTGGGCCTCGTCAACCGCGTCATCACCGACGACGAGCTGATAGCCGAGACGCGGGCCTACGCGACGCTGCTCGCCAACACCGTATCGCCACGCTCGGTCGCGGTGATGAAGCGGCAGCTCTGGGAATCGTCGTTCCAGACGCTGAGTGAAGCAACCACCCAGGCCAACCACGAGATGGCATTGTCGTTCGGAACATCGGACTTCAAGGAAGGCGTCGCCCACTTTCTCGAAAAGCGTGCAGCGCGGTTCACGGGCGCCTAATGCCGGCGCTTCGGGTAGAGCCAACCGGCGCGAAGGAACTCGGCGTATACGAATGCTGCGGGCGAAGCAGCCGCCCGATGGCGAAGCTTGCCGTCTCGAAGCCGTTGTCGCGGTAGAACGCGACCAGCCGGCTCATCGCTTCCAGGACCTGGTCGGCCGTCGCCCAGATCGATGCTTGCCGTTCGAGAAGAGCGCTTGGCGCCACGAAGTGGCGGGCAACCGCTGCAGGATCTGTGCCGTTAAAGGCATCGCGATAGCTGCCGAAGAAGCGCTCGATCTCCTCACGCATTCGGCGGTCTATCTGAACACCCGCTCCTGCCACCACGGGAAGTAGGACGGCATGCCGTCGCTCACTTTCATGGGGAATCTTGCCGGACGCTTTTCGAGGAAGGCGGTCACGCCCTCCTTCACATCGGCCGACTTGACGCGCGCATAGACGCCCTTGGAGTCGGCCTTGTGCGCTTCCATTGGGTGATCGGCGCCCAGCATCTTCCAGATCATCTGGCGATTGAGCGCCACTGAAACCGGCGCGGTGTTGTCGGCGATCTCGCGGCCGATAGCATAGGCCGCCGGCAGTAGTTCCTCGGGTTTGTGAACCGAGCGCACCAGCCGGCCGGCTAGCGCCTCCTGGGCCGAGAAGACGCGGCCGGTCATGACCCATTCCAGCGCCTGCTGCGGGCCCACGAGGCGCGGGAGAAACCAGCTCGAGCAGGCCTCCATGACGATGGCGCGGCGCGTGAAGACGAAGCCATAGCGCGCCGTATCGGAGGCAAGGCGAATGTCCATCGGCAGCTGCATGGTAATGCCGACGCCGACCGCCGGGCCGTTGCAGGCGGCGATGGTGGGCTTCAGAACCTCGTAGAGGCGCAGCGTAAAGAGACCGCCGCCGTCGCGATGGCCGTCGAGGCCCGGATCGACCGGCCCGCGGTTCTCGGCATTGAAGGCGCCGCCCGACAGGTCGGCGCCGGCGCAGAAGCCGCGGCCCGCACCGGTGAAGACGATGGCGCGCACGTCGTCGTCGCGGTCGGCGCGGTCCATAGCGTCGAGCAGCTCCGACAGCATCTTGCCGGTGAAGGCATTGAGCTTGTCCGGGCGGTTCAGCGTGACGGTGAGGATGCCGTCGCTAGTCTCGTACTTGATCTGCTCGTAATCCACGTTCGTCTCCTCACCCTTGATTGATCAGTGCCACGCCACCCACGATCAGAACGATGCCGCCGATCTGCCGGATGCCGAAGGGCTCGCCGAAAAGAAAATGGCCGAGCACCGCCACGATCGCATAGGAAAGCGACACGCTAGGGAAGGCGACGGAGACCGGAATCTTCCGCAGGGCGATGATGTAGAGGAAGGCCGCCGAACCGTAGAGCGCCAGGCCCATGATCGTTGTCGGCCGCAGGAGCTGGCTGTAGAAATCCGGCGCATCGGCGCCGGATTTCAGGAGCATCTGGCCGCCAATGCCGGCGAAGATGCCGATGGCGAGCGCACCGTAGTAGATCATCATTTGCGGGACTCCGTGGGGTTCGGCACCCGATAGGGCTTGCCGGCAGCTTCCGTATTGGCGGCGGGCCGCTCGATCCTGAGAGTTCCGTCGCCGCCGCGAATGACTTCGCGCACGAGATACTGCGGCTTGCGGTTCACCGCCAGGAACATGCGGCCGAGATATTCACCGATCACGCCGATCACGATGAGCTGTACGCCCGCCAGCACCAGCACCGCCACCATCAGCGAGGCCCAGCCCTGTGGCGGCTTGTCGGAGATGATCGCCTCGGCCACGACGATGACCGCCGCCACGGCGCCCAGGAAACCAAAGCCAAGTCCGAACAGCGTGGCAAGGCGCAGCGGCATCACCGAAAAATTGAGAAACATCGACAGCCACAGCCTCATCAGCCGGGCCAGCGTGTAGTTCGAATGACCTTCGAAACGCGCCAGGTGATGGACCTGCAGCCGGCCGACGTTCGACGTTACCTGGAAGATCAGGCCGTCGACATAGGGATAGGGACCGTCGTAGCTCGTCACGATGCGCTCGCGCACGAAGGCGTTTATGCAACGGAAGCTCGAGAGATAGAGGCCCTTGGGTTTGTCGATCAGCCGGTCGGCACACCAGTTGGTGAAGCGGCTGCCCAAATTGCGCCAAGCCTCATGCTGCTTGTCGGCATAGTAGGTATAGACCGCGTCGTGGCCGCCGTCGCGGCAATGCTCGTGGAGCCGCTTCACTTCTTCAGGCGGGTTCTGCAGGTCGTCATCCATGGTGATGATGAAGTCGCCGCGCGCCTGGGCGAGACCGGCCATCACCGCATTGTGCTCACCGAAATTTCGGCTGAGGTCGACGACCGTGATGGGAGCACCCGGCTCGGCGGCCAGCGCCTTGCAGATGGCAAGGCTGTCGTCGGGGCTACCGTCGACCGCCAGCACGATTTCCAGTCCGCCGTCGATCTCGAGCGCGCGCAAGGCCTCGACCAGGGTCCGGATTGTCGCCGCCCCGCAATAGACCGGCACGACCACGGAAAGAGCGGGACCATCACTCATCGCGCGCCACCACGATGATCAACGAGCCGCCGAACGGCAGCGACAGGCCAACCCCGATCGCCAACCGCTCGATCGCGAGCGCTGCCGAAAAGAGCGCGTCCAGCCACGCCGGATAGTCGCGCACGTCGCTCGCGGCGTCCTCGCGTTCGATCAGTCGATGGATCAGCATTAGGGGAAACAGGATCGTGTTCCAATAGCTCGAGCGCAGGACGCGAAACCCATGGGCGGCAAGCAGCGCGCGCGCCTCGCCGAGGGTGAACCGGCGGACATTGTGCACGCGCCTGTCATGCGCCGACAACAGCCAGCGGTAGGCCGGCAGGTTGAACAGCGCGACTGCGCCGGGCGCCAGGCAGCGGCGGGCCTCGGCCAGGGCGCGGCCGGGTTCAACTCCGCCGTGACAGAGCACGTCGAGCGACACGTAAGCCGCGAGTACGCCGTCGTCCAGCGGCATTTCGTTGACCGAGCCGGCGGTGACCGGCCGGCCGGCCTTGGCCGCCGCCAGCGAGGCCGCAATCGCGTCGAATTCCAGCCCCATGGTCGGACGGCCGGCCACGGAGGCGCCCAGCGCTCCCAGCATGCCGCCGGTGCCACAGCCGGCATCGAGGACGCAGCCTGCAGCCGGAGAGCGGCCCAGCGCACGGACAAGCAGTCCCCCGGCCAGCTTCCGCAAGCCGCGGTACCACCACATGCGGTCTTCGACCGCATGCATGCGCTCGTACTCCGGCCTTTCCACGCCCGTTGTCTCCTGCAGCCCCTCGCCCGCTTATGATATCGTCGCTTCCGCTTGCCAACCTCAATCGCCCGACCGCCCTCGCTTCCGCCGCGCATCGAGCGCCTCATGGTGCTGCCGCTGTTCGCGCTGCCGATGCTGTGGCTGGCAGGCTATTTCTTTCCACCGATCAACCACGACGTGGCGGCCATCCTCGACGTTGCCGGCCGCTGGATCGCCGGCGAGCGGCTCTATGTCGACGTGATCGACGAGAACCTACCGCTCACCTTCATCGTCCATGCCCTGCCGATCCTCACCGCCCGGCTGCTGGCCGGCGACGCCACCTTCTGGTTTACCGCCTGGATGGTGACCGGCATCCTCGCCTCGTTCCTGGCTTGCCGCCGTCTGGTCCGCCTCGTGCCCTCGGCCGACCAGGCCCTGACCGGGGCGCTGCTGCCGCCGGTGCTGCTGTTCCTGTTCACCGTGCTGCCCAACGAGCATTTCGGCCAGCGCGAGCACATCATGTTCGTGATGGCGGCACCCTATCTTGTGGCGTCGATGGCGCGGGCCGAAGGCACGGCATTGACCCGACGCGCCGCCGTCGTCATCGGATTGGTCGCCGGCATCGGCTTCGCCATGAAGCCCTATTATCTCGCCATCCCCGCCGCGGTCGAACTGTTCCTGCTGCTGCGCCGAGGTCCGCGGCCGACCTTCACCGATCCGATCCCCTGGGCGATCGGCGCCGTCGCCGTGGCGCACTTGGTGTCGATGTACACGATCTTCCCGGAGTTCGGCCGCATCGTGATGCCGCTTGCGATGGAGTCATATGCGCCGATCGGCGATGCCGGCTGGCGCCATGTGCTGTTCAGCGACGTGCTGGGTCCGACGCTGCTGGCGCTCATCATCTTCGGCGCCTTCGCCACCCTGCTCACCCGCACGCTGGCGGCGCGCGCGCTGATGGCCTTCGGCGTCGGTGCGGCCTTGTCGGCCATCCTGCAGGCCAAGGGGTGGCCCTATCACGTGCTACCGGCGCTCTCGGCCACCATCCTGCTGGCGGCACTTACCGTCTCGCAAACCGTCGACCGCTACCTGCCGATCAGTCGCAGCGCACATCGCCTGCCGGTGGCGGTGATCTCGGCGACGTTCCTGGTGCTGCTCTACTTCCAGGCGGCGCTCTACACGCCGCCTTTCTACAAGCAGCGCCAGTATGAGGACTCGATCGGCGGCATCCTGCGCCACATCGTCGAGCACAACGCGCCCAACCGTACGATCCTGGCGCTATCGCCCGGCATCTATCCGTTCTGGCCGATGATCAACTACATCCACGGCCGCATGACGATGCGCTACCTGACCATGTGGGTCGTGCAGGGCGTCTATGCTGATTGCGAGGATTTCCCGGCGCTCTACAACGCGCCGGACACGATGCCGGACACCGAGAAGAACGTGTTCGATGCGGTCTCCGAGGATTTCGCTCGCGAGCAGCCCGATCTTCTGATCGTCGACCAGATTCCGGGCATGCCGCGCTGCCAGGGCAAGATCTTCGACTACCTGGAGTATTTCCAGCAGAACCGCGTCTTCGCCGACGCCTTCGAAGGCTACGAGCACCTGATGGACGTCGAGCGCTACAAGATCTACCGTAAGAAGAGGCGTTAGGCCTCGCCCCACTTGCCGAGCGCCCCGGCGCGCATCGTCTCAAGAATCCTGTCGACGTCGGGCACCTTGAACACGCCGGAAGCCAGCAGCACGACCTCGCCGCCGCAGACCAGATCGCAGCTGGCGAAGCAGAAATTGAGGGTGCGCCGGGCGACGCGCGCCCGGCCTTCGAGCCACTGGCCCAGTTTGGCGCCCCGCACGAACTCGGTGCTGAGCGAAACGGTGGGATGCGGCCAGCGGATGCCGGTGGCATGGCCGGAGCCCGCGCCCATCACCATGTCGGCCACGGTGACCAGGAGCCCACCATGGGCCCAGCCCATGGGATTGCCGTGGCGCGGCTCAAGCGGCAGGCCGACGCGCAGCGCCTCGCCTTCGACCTTGAACCAAAGTGGGCCGATCAGGCCGACGAAATCGTCGGCGACGTCGAGCTTGCGGAAGCCTTCGGGGATCAGTCTGTCGGTCATGTAGGTAATCCATCGGCTGATGCGACGAGGCGGTCAAGGGCAGCGCGCACCGCCGGTTCGAACGGCACGGAACGGTGCGTCTCCTCGTTCAGCGACACCATGATGGCGCGCAGCACGGCGGTGCAATTGCCGTCGCCGTCGAACAGCCCGTGACCGATCACGCATTTGCGTTCGTGCGCCTCGATCAGGCGGGCGCAGGCGGTGGCGCGGCCGGGATAGAACATCTGGCGCTTGAAATCGATCTCCAGCCGGCCGACGACGAGGCGAAAGCGCGGCAGGTTTCCGCTCACGATCTGACGCATGTAGGAGACGCGCGCATTCTCGAGCAATTGCAGGAAGGCGCCGTTGTTCACATGGCCGTTGGCGTCGACATCGGCGAAGCGCAGATGCTCCTCGGTCGCGAAGCCGTAGATACGGCGATCCGCCAGATTCACTCAGTGCTCCACGAATTCGAGCGTGAGATGGGCGGCCTGATCCGGCGGCACGACCAGACGGCCTGGCACTGGCTTCATGAATCGCACGCCGTTTTTCGCCAGCAGCGCCTCACAGGTCGCGAGACTGTCGACGTGCACACCTAGGGCGGCAGGATGATCGCCCGGCCGCGCCGGCGCGATGCCGGGATAGCGCGCGGCGTAGGCCTTGCGGTCGAGGTAGCGGATCGGCTGGGTGCCGGTGTTCACCGTCACGCCGTCTCCGTCACGCTTGGCCGAGCCCGGGCCAAAATACTTCTCGATGGTCGGGATCCATTTCTCCGGCTGCTCGGCGATCACCGTGACGCCTAAAAGGCCGCGCGCGCCATTGGGGTGGCGCGCCCATTCCGGGCGATAGACGAATTGCGGCGTCTGGTGCTCGCAAACGAAGAAACCGACGACCGGCATGTGCGTCTTGGGGATGCGCACGGTGCGGAACTTGGCATACTCGGTCTTGCCCGCGATCTCGACGGCGCGATCGAAGAACAGCGGCGGGTCAGGCTGCAGACCGGCCTTGGTGAAGGCGTCGAAGGCGAGGTCGGCGCCGTCGGTGGCAAGCGCCACGTTGGCCAGCCCGCCGCCTGCCTTCAGCCATTCCCGGCGTTCGGCATTGAACGAACTGTCGGCGACGATGCCTAAAATCTCGAAATAGTCCTTGTCGAAGATCATGAGGTGGTTGGCGGTGCCGAGCTTCTGGTGATAGCCGCGCGGCTGGACCTGGAAGCCGAGCTTCTCATAGGCCATCTGGGCGGCATCGATACCGTCCACCATGACCACGACGTGGTCGATGCCTTTGACCGCCTTGCTCATGTGGGCCTCCGCCGCACCATATTGATGCCCTTGCTCGTCATCACCAACTCGCCCTTCTGGTTGGTGACGCTCCAATGCTCGTGGATCACGCCCATGCCCGGCTTGCTCCTGGACGGCACCTTGGCCGCGCACTCGACCCAACCGGTGAGCGTGTCGCCCGGTCGCACCGGCTTCAGCCAGCGCAGCTCGTCGACACCGGGCGAGCCCAGTGCCGTGCGCTGGTCGACGTAGTTGTCCACGAACAGGCGCATCATCTTGGAAGCGACGTGCCAGCCCGAGGCGATGACGCCGCCATACATCGAGGTCTTGGCCGCGGCGGCATCGACATGGAAACTCTGGGGATCGTAGGCTTTGGCGAAGGCGACGATCTCCTCCTCGGTGAAGCTGGTGGAACCCAGTGCAAAGCGCTGGCCCACTTCATAGTCGTCCCAATAGCGCGGCTCGCCGATCGTCATCGCTTCCGTCTTTCGCAGACACGCGCAAATGGTGCAAGCTCGCCGCCTCGGGTGAGGAATCCGTGTCGCGCGACAAACGCCTGCAGGACCGTTCGATCTATCCGCACTGGTGCACCGACACGGTGCGCTTTTCCGACCAGGACGCGGCCGGCCACATCAACAACGTGGCACTCTGCGCCTACATGGAAACCGCCCGCCTCACCTTCATCCGCGACATGGGGATGATGAGCCGCGGTGCGGACGGCGTGCGTGGCATCTCCGCCGGTATGAACATCTCGTTCCTGGCCGAATCGCACTGGCCGGGGAAGGTCGATCTCGGCAGCGGCGTGATGCGGATCGGCACCAGCTCGATCACCGTGGGTTCGGCCGCCTTCAAGGACGAGCTCTGCATCGTCGCGGCCGAAATGACGGTGGTACGGCTGAAGGGCAGCACGCCGCACCCAATCGACGAGGCGTTTCGCGCCGGGCTGGAAAAGTACCGTTTCAGGGGCTTTCAGGGCCCTTGGCCGGCTCGGCCTCTGGCCCTGCTTTGCGTATGCGAGTAAGTCGCAACTGCAGGGGAACCGGCTAAAATTCAATGTATCTCTGCATCTGCCGAGCCATCCGCGAACGCGATGTCGATGCTGCCGTCCGGGCCGGCGCGCGCCGCCCCATCGTCACCAAGGAGACCGTCGTCGTGCGCTACGACAGCGGCAGCCGCGACGAGGTCAAGGTGGGCACCGCGATCACCGTCTTTGCGGCAACCAAGCAGGCCGACGGAACGCTGCTAACGCCGCGCATCTCCTATGGCCGGGACGGACTCATCCCGCCGATTTGATCTATGCCGCCGTCTGGCGGTCCCACCAGTCGCGCGTGCGATACCAGGCGCCGACGAAGGGCAGCACCCATTCGGGATTGCCGTTGTAGAACGGCACCGTCGGGAACGGCTGGCCGTCGAAGGCATTGATCGGCGCGTTCGAGCCGCCGGCGATCTTGCGCGCGGTCTGGTAGCCGAGATAGCTCATCATCGCCACGCCCGAACCGTTGCATGCCATCAGGTAGTGCATGCCCTGCTCCATTCCCATGTGCGGCAGAAAGTCGAAGGCGAAGGCCACGTTGCCCGTCCAGGCGTGCGTCACCTTGGTGCCTTTCAGCTGCGGCCAGCGCTCCAGCATGTAGCCGTGCAGGATCGGCGCGCTGACCTCGGGCGAGACCTGCGTGAAGCGCGCGCGCCCGCCGAAGATCACCCGCTTGCCGTCGGGCGACTGCCGGTAATAACAGAGCACGCGCTTGGTATCGCTGACTACGCGGCCCTTGGGAATCAGGCTTTGGACCAGATCCTCGGGCAGTTCCTCGGTGGCGATGATGTGGCTGGCGACCGGCACGAGCTTGCGCTTGAGGGTCGGCGTCAACTCGGTGGTGTAGCCGTTGGTGGCGATCACCACCTCGCGGGCCTCGATCGGCCCCTTGTTGGTAAGCACGCGGAATCCGCCCGGCTTGCGCTCGATCTTCTCGGCGTCGCACTGGGCGCAGAGCTTAGCACCGGCGCGGCTCGCCGCCTTCAGCAGGCCGCCGTAGTAAAGCGCGGGATGAAGCTGGCCGGTCCGTTCCACCACCATGCCGCCGTAGTAATAGTCCGAGGCGATCTCCTCGCGCTGCTGCTCGCGCGGCACCATGTAGGTCCCGAGGTTGGCATTCTTGTTGTAGGTGCCGACCTTGGCCGCCTGCTCAGCATAATGGCGCGGCGTATAGGCACCGCTGAACCGGCCGCTCATGCGCCAATGGCACTCGATGCCCTCGCGGCGGATCACCGTCTCGACCTGGGCGAGCGAATCGGCGGCATCGGCCAGCATCCGCTCCATGACCTTCTTCCACGCCTCGGCATCGCCACCGACGCCCTTGCCGGAGAAGCCCTTGCCCATGGTCGTGCCGCCGCTGACGCCGCCGCCATTGCGCGTCGAGGCGCCGACGCCGAACTCGCCGCGCTCCAGCACCGTCACGTCGACACCCGAGCGCGCCAGCTCGAGTCCCGTCGACAGGCCGCCGTAGCCGGCACCGACCACCAGCACATCGGTCTTGAGCGGCGGATCCTGGGAGAGTTCGTTGGTCGGGTGCCACCACTCCCACCACCACGGCATCGACTTGAAATCCTTGTGAAAGATGCTGTCGGCCACTGGGTCGCTCCTTCGCTATCTCGCTGTCGCGCTCAACCCGCGGCCGAAGCGGCCGATCAGGACGAGGACGACGGTAACCAGGATGATCTGCATCACCGACACCGCCGCGATGGTGGGGTCGATCTCCATCAGGATATTGTCGAACATCTTCTTGGGCAGCGTCATGTTGGCGCCCGACAGAAAAAGTGCGACCACGACCTCGTCGAACGAGGTGATAAAGGCAAGAAGCCCGGCGGAAACCAGGCTCGGCCGCAGCAGCGGCAGCGTGACTCGCGTGAGCGTGCGCCAGCGGCTGGCGCCCAGTCCCTCGGCCGCCTGTTCCAGGCCACGGTCGAAGTCGCGCAGGCCCGCCACCATCACCAGCACGACGAAGGGCAGCGCCAGCACCGTATGGGCGACGACCAGGCCGTACCACATGCCGATCAGCTTCAGCTTGGCGAAGAGGCCGTAGACCGCCACAGAGACGATGATGGTGGGCACGATGACCGGCGCCATGGCGATGCGGTCGATCAGGTCCTTGCCGAAGAATTTTCCGCGCGCCAGGCTGAAGGAGAGTGGCACGCCAAGAGCGAGCGCGAGCGCTGCCGTCGCCACGCCGACATAGAGCGAGCGCCAGGTGGCGTCGATCCATTGCGGATCGTCGAGATAGCGCTCGTACCACTGCCAGGAAAAGCCCGGCGGCGGGAATTGCATGTAGGGCGCCGAGCTGAGCGAGATCGGGAAGACCACCAGCAGCGGCAGCATCAGGAAGAAGTAGATGACCGCGCAGGCCGCGATCAGGCCACGACGCCCGCTCACTTGACGGGCTCCGCCCGCATCGTCCGCTGCGCCAGGGCATAGACGGCGAGCGTGAAAGCCAGCAGCACGGCCGAGAGCGCTGCGGCAAACTGCCAGTTCAGCGTCTCGCGCACCTGCTGCTCGATCAGCACGGCGATCATCATGACCCGGCCGCCGCCCAGCAGAGCCGGCGTGATGTAGAAGCCGAGCGACAACACGAAGACGATCACCGAGCCGGCAAAGATGCCGTTCAGCGTCAGCGGGAGATAAATGCGCCAGAAGATGCGCCACGACGAGGCGCCGAGCCCCTGCGCCGCCGCAACGATGGCCGGATCGAGCCGCTTCACCGCGCCGTAGATCGGCAGCACCATGTAGGGCAGCAGAACATGCACCATGCCGATCAGCACGCCGGTGAGATTGTGCAGCAGCGGCAGCGGATCAGTCGTGACGCCGGAATCGATCAGCATGCGGTTGAAGACGCCGTTGCGGCCGAGCAGCACCATCCAGGCGTAGGTGCGGACCAGCACCGAGGTCCATAGTGGCAGCAGCACGAAGATGAAACCCATGGTCGCCCAGAACGGCGTCGTCGTGGCGATCAGAAAGCCCAGCGGATAGCCCAGCAGCAGGCAGAACAATGTGACAAATACAGCGATCTCGAAGGTGTTCCAGAACACCCGGAGATAAAGCCCCTCGCCCAGCGCCTTGGCGTACCAGTCGAGGTTCCCCGTCTCGATGCTGAAGCCCAGCATGCGGATGACGGGAAAGAGGAAGAACACGCCCAGCAGCAGCAGGGCCGGCGTGGCGGGCCAGAAGCCGCTAGATCTCGAAAACATGGATCTCGTCCGGCTCGATACCGACCGACACACGCTCGCCGACGGCGGGCAGCTTGCCGCGCGCCGGCTGGCGCACGATAAGGCCGAAATCGTCGACGGTTTTCAGGCGCAGCTTGAACGAAGAGCCGAGATAGACCGCTTCCACGACTTCGCCGTCGAAGGCGTTGGTCGTCGTCAGCGAAAACCGCTCCGGCCGGACCAGCACGCCGACCTTTGCTCCTGCAGCCACGTCGCGCTTCACGCGCAGCGTGCGGCCGCCTGCCAGCGTCACCGTGCCCGGCGCACCGCCGACACCGTAGAAAATATTGCTCTCGCCCACGAAGTCGGCAACGAAGCCGCTGGCCGGCCGCTCGTAGATCTCGGTCGTTGTGGCGATCTGCTGGATGGCGCCCTTGTTCATCACCGCGATGCGATCGGAGAGCACCAGCGCCTCCTCCTGGTCGTGGGTGATGAAGATCGTGGTGAGCGCCAGCCGGCGCTGCAGGCGGCGGACCTCAAGCTGCATGGTCTCGCGCAATTTTCTGTCCAGGGCGCCAAACGGCTCGTCGAGCAGCAGCAGGCGCGGATTGAAGACGATGGCTCGCGCCAGCGCCACGCGCTGCTGCTGGCCGCCCGAGAGCTGGCGCGGCAGGCGCTCGTCGTAGCCGGCGAGTTCCACCAGGGCGAGCGCCTCGCCCACCCGCTTCTCGGCCTCTGGCTTGATGACGTTCCGCATCTCCAGCGGAAAGGCCACGTTCTGGCGCACCGTGAGATGCGGGAAGAGCGCGTAGTTCTGGAACACCATGCCGATGTCGCGCCGGGCCGGCGGCAGGGCGGTGATGTCCTGGCCGTCGACCAGCACGCGGCCGCCATCGGGCTTCTCGAAGCCGGCCACGACCTTGAGCAGCGTCGTCTTGCCCGAGCCGCTGGGGCCGAGGATAGTCAGCAATTCTCCAGACTCGACGGCAAGCGATACGCCGTCGAGCGCGCGAACCTCACCGAAACGTCTTGATACGCCCTCGAGACGCAGCTCCGCCGATTGCGACACCTAGGCCTTCTTGAGCATCCAGGCGTTCCACAGCTCCTGCGCCTTGGCGCCGTTCTCGGCATACCAGGCATCGTCGATCCAGAACTGCTTGTCGACGTAGAGCGTCGGCAGGTAGGGCTTCACCTTGGCGTCGACGAAGTTCAGCGATTCGAGGTTGAGGCCGGGATAGCCGAGCTCGGTGGCGTAGATCGCCTGCTGCTGCGGCACCGACATCTCGGCCAGCATCTTGTTTGCCCAGTAGGGATTCTTGGCGCCCTTGGGAATGACGAAGCTGCCCTGCTTCAGCGCACCCTCGTTCCACTCGATCTCGACCGGCGCGCCCTTCTTGATGATGTCGTAGAAGCGGCCGTTCCAGCCGGTCGCCAGCACGACTTCCTTGTCGAGCAGGAGCTGCGCCGGCTGCTGGCCGGTCGACCACCACACCGTGACCGCCGACTTGATCTGGTCGAGCTTCTTGAAAGCGCGGTCGAAGTCGATCGGATAGACCTTGTCCTTGGGCACGCCGTCGGCGATCAGCGCGAACTCGAGATTGTCGGTCGGATGGTTGCGCATCGAGCGCGCGCCGGGGAACTTCTTGGTGTCCCACCAGTCGGACCAGCCCTTGGGATGGGTGCCGCCTTTGAACACGTCGGTGCGGTAGCCGATGATGGTGGTGTAGACCGACGAGGCGAAGACCGAAGGCGACTGCGCCTTGGCCGGATACTTCGAGCGGTCGACGATCTTCGCGTCGATCTTCTCGATCAAATCGAGCTTGGTCGCACGGATGGCGTCCTGGCCGCCGATCTCGGTGATGTCCCATTCGACGTTCTTGGCGTCGACCATGGCGCGCAGCTTGCCGAAGTCGGCCGGGCTCGTCTCGACGACGCGGATGCCGTACTTCTTCTCGTAGGTGGTGAAGAAAGCCTTGCGCATGGCCGTGCCCATCGACCCGCCGGAATGGTTGACAACGATCTGGGCAGGCTTCGGCGGCGCGGCCTGGCCGAAAGCCGGTCCGGCGGCCGTCATGGCGGCCGTGCCGCCCAGCAATGTCATCGTCTCGCGACGGCCAAAAGTCTTGCGATCCATTCAGATCCCCCTATTCGTTCCCTTTCGAGACTTTAGAATCAGGACCCGGGAGGGGCAACCGAGCGTTCTACTCGAACTTGATGCCGCGCTCCTTGATGATCCGGCCCCACTTCGCCGAATCGGCCTTCTGAAAGTCCGCGAGCGCCGACGGCGTGCCACCGACCGGTTCGACGCCCTGGACCTTGAGCACCTTCTTCACGTCCTCGCTGGCCAGTGCCTTGTCGATCTCCCTGGCGACGCGATCGACGATCGCCTGCGGCGTGCCGGCCGGCGCCCACATAGCGAAGGCGGTCATCGATTCGAAGCCGGGAAGGCCCGATTCAGCGATGGTCGGCAGGTCGGGCATCACCGAGATGCGCTTGGCCGTGCTGGTGGCAAGCGTCCGCAGCTTGCCGGCATTGGCATGCGGCGCCGCCGAGGAAATATCCACGAAGGACATCTTGGTCTCGCCGGCCAGCACCGCCTGCAGCGAGGGATCGCCGCCCTTGTAGGGCACATGGGTCATCCTGATGCCGGCCATCGCCATCAGCAGCTCGGTCGCGAGATGGCTGGTCGAGCCGATGCCGGCGGTCGAGAAATTGATCTCCCCGGGCTTGGCCTTGGCCAGCGCGACCAGCTCGGCGTAGCTCTTCACCGGCACGCTCGGGTGCACCGACAGGATCTGGGCGTTGAAGCCCGCCCACGATACCGGCGCAAAGGACTTCACGTCGTCGTAGGTCAGGTCCTTGTAGAGGTGGCTGGCGATCGAGAAGGTGCTGTTGGAGGCGAAGAGGAACGTGTAGCCGTCCGGCGCCGCGCGCGCGACGATGGCGTGGCCGATGGTGCCGGTGGCGCCCGGCTTGTTCTCGATCACCCAGAGCTGGCCCATCTGCTCCGAGAGCTTCTGCGCCAGGATGCGGCCGAGCGAATCGGTCGAGCCGCCAGGCGCCCAGGGCACCAGCAGCTTGATCGGCCGGTTGGGATAATCCTGAGCCTGAACGGCAAGCGGCAGCAGGACGGTGGCGAGAGCGGATACCAGGAATCGGATGAGCATGCCGGCACTCTAGCCGCCGGGCCCGAGGACGCAACGGCCCGGCGTCACGAGGTTGGCGCCACGCGAAAGGCCCGGCTGGCCGTGCGGCCGCCGGGCTCTCTCTTTGCTTTATGTCGTCGGGCTACGGCGACTTCGACTGCGGGGAGATGATGCTGCCGCGCCCATCGATGCGGTTACCGCGGCCGTCGTAGCGGAAGCCGTATTCGTCCTTGAAGGACTCCCGCCAGTTGGCCGGGACGGCCTCGCCAAGCTGGGGCGGCTGGGCGGAGATCGAAGGCTGCGGCGGCTTCGGCCGATCAGGCATCGTCTCGGACCGCCGGCTCGGCGGATCGCCGGGGTTGGGCCGCCATTTCTCGCTGCCGATGACGCGATTGTCGTTGGCGTCGATCCGCGCACCGGTAGCGTCCTTGGCGGCGCCGGAGCGGTCGATATGGACCGGGCCCTTCGGCGGGTCGGTCGGATAGACCTGCTGGGCCTGCGCCGCGCCGACGGCGCCGATCAGGGCGAGTACGAGGGTAAGTCGCTTCATGGAATGCCTCCTCTGGGGAATTGGGTGCCTTCATAACACCCGTCCCGGGGAGATAGTTGCCGCATGCCCAACGCAAACGAGGGCAGTTTCCGGGTCTTGCGTTACCGGTTGGACCGCGCATCCCGCTGCCAGAGGTGCCGCCGCCAGCGCACCGCGATCCACAGGGTGAAGGCCACACCCACCAGGCTGTAGAGCGAGCCGGTGATCGCGTAGCCGGAGTATTCGACCAGCGGACCGGAGAGCAGCAGGCCGAGCGGCATGCCGTAGACGGCGAGCATGCGGACCCCCAGCACGCGGCCGCGGAATTCGGGCGCCGAGGTGCGCAGCAGGATCACCGCCATCGGGATCATGCAGAAGCTCTGGACGAAGCCTGCGGCGAACAGCACCGCCCGGCCCCAGCCGGGGTCCTGCACCAGTGAGAAAACCAGATCGAGACTGAACCAGAGGATGGCGCTGACCAGCATGAACCGCGCCGGCTGGATGCGCGCGCCGTGGGTCGAGAGCGCGATCGAACCGAGCAGCGCGCCCCCCGAGAAGCTCGCGATCAGCCAGCCAAGCCCGGTCTGGTCGAGGCCGTAGATCTCGCGCGCGACATAGGCCAGCAGCGAGCTGATGACCGGGTAGGCGGCGAAATTCATCATGAAGGCCAGCAGCATCACGGCGCGCAGATCGGGCGTCGACCAGACATAGGCAAAGCCCTCCCGCAGCGCCTTGAGGGGCGACACCGCGAGCTCGTTTTCGCCCAGCACGCGGACGCGGCGCAGGCCGACGCCCAGGGTCAGCAGCAGGCTCACCAGGTAGACGGCGCAGACGCCGAGATAGGCGAGGCCGGAGCCCAGCGCCGCGACCAGGGCGGCGCCGGTGAGAGCGCCGGCGATGCGGGCGGTGTCGGCGGTGGTGCGCGAGACGCTGGCGGCGCGCATCAGCAGGTCGGCCGGCATGGTTTCGCCGACCAGGAGCTGGCGCAGCGTGATGTCGGACGGCCGCACCAGCCCGATCAGCGTGGCGAGCACGAACACCGGCACCGGGGTAGCTGCGCCGGTGATGAACAGCAGCATCAGCAGGACCGCAACCAGGAGATAGGTGGCGCGCATCAGGCAGAGGAGATTGCGATAGCCGATACGGTCACCAGCCACCCCGAACAGCGGCGAGATCAGCGTGCCGAGAAATTGCAGCGAGCCGAAAACGGCAAGCGCCAGCACCGAGCCGGTCGCGACCAGCACGAACCAGCCCAGTATGAGTCCTTCCATCTCGAACGCCCAGGAGGCCAGCAGATCGGCCGGCCACTGGAAACGGAAGCTCTTGATCGCAAACGGCGCGAGCGCCGGTATCCTCCAATTCATTGCTGCGGAGGGTGGGCCCGAGGCCTGCCGGGCGCAAGGCCGCTAGAGGTGAGACAGACGGAATTGGCTGCGATAGCGCTCGAAGCAGCGGGCGCCTGCCGAAAGCCGCATCAATGCGCCTTCGGCAATCGGGCGCGCGAGCCCCGGATCGGACGTGACGAGCGGCAGGATCACCTCGCGGTTCCAGTCCGCGGAGTGCTTACGGTCGAGCACGGCGTGCAGATCGAAATAGCGGCAGCTCGCATGGTCCACGCCGAGTCGCGCCAGTCCCCGCGCAACCGCCTCGGCCCGGTCCGGCGCGGTCATCTCGATCGCGCCGAGCGCACCGGTCGACTGGAATGTGTAACGCCGGTTGAGCGCGAGCGCGGTCATGAGATTGCCGAGCGCGACCAATTGCCAAATTGTCTTTTGCGGCCGCGGATCGAGTCCGAGGGTACGCACCAGGGTCTCGAGGATCGGCCCGTGCATGCCGCGGGGATTGCCACGCCCCATCTCGTCCCAAGAATTCCTCGCCAGCTCGAGCTTGGCCACTGTCGGGAGCTTCACCTGCGTGAGCGCCACGAGATCGTCGAAGCCGGCCTCGCCGGCTGCTTCCTGCTCGACGAACCAGCGCATGGCCTGGAGGTCGGCATGCGTGGCGATCCAGGAGAACAGCGGATCGTGCTGGCCGGGGCCGCATTCGCGCAACGCCTCGTACCAAGCCATGAAAGACGCCGCGTCGGTCGGAAGTCCGGCCCCGCTGGGGTTGTCGGTCGCGGGGCAGAGCGGCAGGTTCTTGAACTGCGGCGCGCCCTCGGTCGCCTTGCCGTTTTCGTCGAGGGGAATACAGGTCGGGTCGCCGCCAGTGCTCTTGCCGGCGGTCTGGGCCGACGCGGGCCAGACGAGGAAAAAAGCGGCGAGGGCCAGAACGATGGCGCCCACGGTCCTGGTCCTTCAGTGCACCGTGGGCGTGGGCTTCACTTCGTTGAGGCCGTCGGCGACGGTTGCCGAAATGGTGGTACGGACCATCGTGCGTTCGCGCTCGTAGGGCCACGGCCGGCCGCGATGCAGCATGGCGCGGTTGTCCCACATCACGGCGTCGCCCTGCCGCCACTGGTGGCTGTAGACGAATTCGCGGCGCGTGGCCTCGTCGAGCAGTTGCGCCAGGAGCTGGCGCGCGTCGCGGTCGTCCATGCCCTCGATGGCGTAGGCATGGCTGGCGACGTAGAGCGCGCGGCGGTCGTTGGACGGGTTGCGCCAGTTCATGCGCCAGCGCACCGGCGGCAGCTGCTTGCGCTCGAGCTCGGTGGCGAGGTCGGGATGGATCTGGTCGCGGCTGTTGGCGTAGGAGTGCGTGGCGATGGCGTCGCGCAGTTTCGTCTGCAGCTCGGGTGGCAGGCGCTCCCAGGCGAGGCGTGTCGAGGTGAACTCGGTCTCGCCGCCGGCATCGGGCAACACGCGCGCCGACAGCACCGAGGCCAGCGCCGGCGTCTTCTTGAACGACGAATCGGTGTGCCAGAGCGCATTGGCCTTGGCGACCAGGATCTGCCGGTGGTCGGGCGGCACGATCTCGCCGCTCGGCATGCGATTGGTCAGCCGGGAATAGAAGGAGTTCTCTCCCAGCGACGCGGCCTTGGTGAGCTCGAGCGGGCCGAAAGCCCGGGAATAGGCGACCTGGACGTCGTCGGCGATCTCCTGGTTGCGGAAAACCAGCAGCGAATGGGTCTCGAAGGCCGTGCGCACGGCCTTGTAGGCCTCGGCGTCGGTGGCGACGTCGAGTATGCTGACACCCTTCACTTCGACGCCAAACCCCGGACCGAGCGGAACCAGCTCCATCGCGTTCCTCCAAGCAGTCTGTTCTTCAAGACGTAATTTACCGCAAAGCAGGCCGGGCCGGCTATAGTACGATTCTTGCACCGCCCGCAACGCAGATATCACATGGCCGCCTCCTCGATTTCCTTCGTCGCCAATTCCACCCAGGAGGCCCAGCGGGCGCTGAAAACCCTGCGCCGCCAGCATGGCCATGTGCCGCCGGCCGAGGCCGACGTGGTGGTGGTGCTGGGCGGCGACGGGCTGATGCTGCAGACGCTGCACCGCTCGCTCAAGCGCGGCACGCCGATCTACGGCATGAACCTCGGCACCATCGGCTTCCTGATGAACCAGTACCGGCCGGCCGCTCTGCTGGCGCGGATCCGGAAGGCGCGCGAGATCAAGCTGACGCCGCTGCGCATGGTCGCGCGCACCACGCGCGGCCAGAAATTCGAGGCGCTCGCCATCAACGAGGTCTCGCTGCTGCGCTCCAGCCGCCAGACTGCGCGCATCGCCATTGCCGTCGACCGCCGCAAGCGCATCCCGGAACTGCACTGCGATGGCGTGCTGGTGGCCACGCCGGCGGGCTCCACCGCCTACAATCTCTCGGCGCACGGCCCGATCATCCCGCTCGGCACCGGCCTGTTGGCGCTGACCCCGATCAACGCCTTCCGGCCGCGGCGCTGGCGCGGCGCGCTCCTGCCCAAGAGCGCCAAGGTCGAGTTCACCATCCTTGACCCAAGGAAAAGACCTGTGGCGGCGGCGGCCGATTCGGTCGAGATCGCCAACGTGGCGCACGTCACCGTGACCGAGGCGACGGACATCTCGCTGACGCTGCTGTTCGATCCCGAGCACGACCTCGAGGAGCGCATCCTCAAGGAGC